>NZ_QTQJ01000032.1:0-80618 GCF_003853795.1 Burkholderia sp. Bp8991
GACCGTGAAACGACTCTACGCCGATGATAGTGCGGATTCCCGTGTGAAAGTAGGTAATCGTCAGGCTCCCTAAGCCAGAAACCCCCGCCCGAAAAGGCGGGGGTTTTTGCATTTGCGGCAAAGAAACGCGCGCGCAATGGCGAAGTGCAACGTGGCTGGAACTGGGGTGCCGATGGCGTTAATTCATGTACCCACGGTGCTCGAACAACCCACCACTTTGCCCACCGAGATCTACCCGGTACATCCTTCTCCAGATCACACCAATCCGCCATCTGTCAGCACCAGTCAATGTCGCGGCGCATGACGATGACGTCATAATGGCCGACGATGCGTGACGTTGGTCCGCAATTGTCTGGAAATGCCACTTTGCAGCGGAATCCCCCGGCTTGATCCATCCGTCCCTCGAAGTGTCACGTCGACCTGCTCGTGTGCACCATTCGGCCAACGCGGCGCAATATCGTCATAAAAATCTATGCGCATAAAGTCCATTCGCGCGACATGCCCGACAGAGCGGACAATCAATCCTTCAGGGTAATATCGCCACTCGTCCCGATTACCGGCCTCGTCTGCACCTGCCGGAACTCGGCATCCTCGCATTCCGTTTCCTGTACCGTTCATGACTGACAGCCCTGCCCAAGGTGGTCGGACGACCGACTTCCTGCCGTACCTCGTCGCCGCAACGTTCTTCATGGAGTATCTCGACACGACCGTGATCGCGACCGCGTTGCCGCAGATGGCGCGCTCGTTCGGCGTCGGGCCGAACGCGTTGAGCCTCGGGATGACAGCCTACATGCTGGCGCTCGCGGTGTTCATCCCGATCAGCGGCTGGATCGCGGATCGCTATGGCTCGCGTACGGTGTTCGCCACGGCCATCTTCGTCTTTACCGGTGCGTCGGTGCTGTGCGGGCTGTCCGAGGGCGTGGTGACGTTCACGGCCGCGCGACTGCTGCAGGGTGTCGGCGGGGCGATGATGGTGCCGGTCGGACGGATGATCGTCGTGCGCAGCACTGAGAAGGCCAGGCTGATGCGTGCGATCGCGACGATTACGTGGCCGGGCATCGTCGCGCCGGTCGTCGGGCCGCCGATCGGTGGCTTCATCACGACCTACGCGTCATGGCGATGGATCTTCCTGTTGAATGTCCCGTTCGGCATCGCTGCGCTCGTCTGTACCTGGCTGATCGTCCGGAATACACGGGCCGATGAGCAACGGCCGCTTGACTGGGTCGGGTTCGTGCTGGCCGGCGGAGCGTTGACCTGTCTGCTGATCGGTACCGAAGCGGCCGGCCAGCAGGACGTCGACTTCACGCGCGCGGGCATTCTGGTGGGGGCGAGCGTGCTGTTCGGCATCGCCGCGTGGATGCACGCGCAACGCTGCGCGCACCCGCTGCTCGATTTCACGACGCTGAAGGTGCCGACGTTCTCGGTGACGGTGATCACCGGCTCGATCACGCGGATGGCGATCAACGCCGTGCCTTATCTGCTGCCGCTGCTGTTCCAGATCGGTTTCGGGCTGTCGCCGTTCCAGTCCGGCCTGCTGCTGCTCGCGAGCGCGCTCGGCAATCTCGGGATGAAGGCGGGAACGTCGTGGATCCTCGACCGCTTCGGTTTCCGGCGCGTTGCGCTCGTCGACGTGACGATCGTCGGAATCTTCACGATCGCGTGCGGCTGGCTGACCGCGTCGACGCCGCTGGCGATCACGCTGTTCGTCGTATTCGTCTACGGGCTCACGCGGTCGATGCAGTTCACGACGCTCGCGACGCTGGCGTATGCGGATATCCCGGCCCGGCAGACGAGCGCGGCCAGCACGCTGTGGAGCGCCGCGCAGCAGATGACGATCGGGATGGGGATCGCATTCGGTGCGTTGTCGCTGCGGCTCGCGGCGTTGGTACGTGGCGACGCGGCCGGCATGCACTACGTACTCGACGATTTTCGCTGGGCGTTCGTTGCGGCGGGCGTGCTCGCGCTGCTGACGCTGCCGGGCTATGCGCGGCTGGCTTCCGATGCTGGCGACCGCCTGCGGGCAAATGTGGCCCGAGGGTAGGCCGGATCTCGCGTTGCCTTGGCGTCGCGACAGGTGAGGGCGGCGGCTTTTCGTTGCTCACCTGAAACATCGATCGGTCGAGGCGACGATGGTCCGACGGGCGGCACAACCCGTTATCCGTTACCACGGCCGATGAGCGGACCGTACGGCGACGCCAGGGTACAACGAGCATCGAGCACCGACGTGCGGTGCCGGTTGCACGACCCTGCCCGCGTGCCGAATGGCGCGACAGCGTCATGTTTGTTCCGCGGGCCGTCACTGTGCGTCATGGAAGATGATGCCGACCGTGTGGCGGTGGCCGCTTCGAATTCTGCTCACACCATGGCGCAAGTTGACGCGGTAGACGCCGCGCGTTCCCTGCACGGGCCTGCCGTGCACGGCGAAGATCACCGCGTCGCCTTGCATGAGCGGCACCACTTCCGCGCGTGACTGCATGCGTGGCCGCTGTTCCGTCAGCACGAACTCGCCGCCCGTGAAATCCCGCCCGGGTGCCGACAACAGGATCGCGACCTGGAGCGGAAAGACATGCTCGCCATACAGGTCTTGATGGAGACAGTTGTAGTCGTCCGGCCCGTATTGCAGGATCAGCGGCGTCGGGCGTGTCTGCCCCGCCGCGTGGCAGCGATCGAGGAAGGTCCGGTGCTCTTTCGGATAGCGGACGTCGCTCCCGAGTGCCTGGTTCCAGCGATTCGCGATCGGCGCGAGATGCGGATAGAGCGTCGCACGCAACTCGGCGACGACCGCGGGCAGCGGGTACGCGAAGTATTTGTATTCGCCGCGCCCGAACCCGTGCCGTGCCATCACGACGCGTGAACGGTAGAGTGCATCCCGCGCATAGAGCGAGGCGAGCGCATCGCACTCGCTTGTGGAGATCAGGCCTGGTACCCGCGCACATCCGTAGCGATCGAGCTCGACATCGACGGTCGACCAGTCGATTGCGTCGACGCGTTGCGCGATGTCCGGCGATTCGACGGCAGGTTGCAGATCGGCGATATTCACGGGCATCCCTCGGTTCGTCAGCAGTGTGGCGCCGTACGGTCGCGCGAAATACTCGCCAGCGTCGCGTGCACGGTTGAAGCCACGATGAAAGTCGATGAACCCAGTCTAGCGGCGTCCGCGTGCTGGCGCGCTCCAGATCTTGCGCTTCAATTCGGAAGGGGGAGGGAAAGGTTGGGAATGCGGCACGGGCACATCGGTTGCCGCGATGTGTCGGAGCGCAGAAGCGCAGAAGCGCAGAAGCGCAGAAGCGCAGAAGCGCAGAAGCGGAGAAGCGACTGAGGAACCTTCCACGGCAGGCGACCGGTTTTCACCGGCCACGCGCCGCTTCCCCGATCAAACCACCGACCGGAACAACCAGTAGAGCCCGCCAGCCAGTACGATCGACGCGGGCAGCGTCAGCACCCACGCGAGCACGAGGCTGCGCACCGTGCTCCACTGCAACCCGGATCCGTTCGCCGCCATCGTGCCCGCGACACCCGACGACAGCACGTGCGTCGTCGACACGGGCAGCCCGTACACGTCGGCGGCGCCGATCGTCAGCATCGCGACGAGTTCGGCCGACGCGCCCTGCCCATACGTCAAATGCTGCTTGCCGATTTTCTCGCCGACGGTCACGACGATCCGTTTCCAGCCGACCATCGTGCCGAGGCCCAATGCGATCGCGACAGCCACCTTCACCCAGGTCGGAATGAACTTGGTCGCGTGGTCGAGCTGCTTGCGATAGTTGTCGATCGCGAGCTTGTCGTCGGCGGCGAACGCGGGCTGCCCCGACTTCTCGATCAGGCGAATGGCTTCGGACACCAGATACATCGTGTTGCGCACGTTGTCGACGTCGCGTTGCGGCACCGCCGCCATCGACCCCGACGCGCCGACCGCGTTCGCGAGCGACGCGGACAACTGCTGCACGGCCGGCAGCACCGCGGGCGTCAGTTCACGATGCTGCACGTAGTGTTCGACGTCGGCACGCGGGTTCGCGGACGGCGCGACGCCGTTCGTGTACTTCCCGAACGTCGCGGCAGCCTGGTTCGCGACGGCGACGAAGGTCTGCGTTTCGGCCGGCGTGACGGCCTTGTTCAGCGCATACGCGGTCGGCACCGTGCCGATCAGTATCAGCATGATGAGGCCCATCCCTTTCTGCCCGTCGTTCGACCCGTGCGCGAACGACACGCCCGTGCAGGTCAGGATCAGCAGGCAGCGAATCCAGAACGGCGGCGGCTGATCCTTCGGCGGCTCCTTGTACAACTCCGGAACCCGCACGAGCGCCTTCAGCACGAGCAGCAGCAGTGCCGCGCACAGGAAGCCGACGATCGGCGAGAACAGCAGCGACTTGCCGACGCCGAGCGCCTGGGCCCAGTCGACACCGCTCGTGCCCGACGGCCCGTGCATCAGCTGGTTCATCAGACCGACGCCGATGATCGACCCGATCAGCGTATGCGAGCTCGACGACGGCAATCCGAAATACCAGGTCGCGAGGTTCCACACAATCGCGGCGATCAGCAGCGCGAACACCATCGCGAAGCCTGCGCCGCTGCCGACCTGCAGGATCAGCTCGACCGGCAGCAACTGCAGGATGCCGAACGCGACGGCGCCGCTCGAGACCATCACGCCGAGGAAGTTCCACATGCCGGACCAGATCACCGCGACGTTCGGCGTCAGCGAGTGCGTATAGATCACGGTAGCGACCGCGTTTGCAGTGTCGTGGAAGCCGTTGACGAATTCGAAGCCGAGCGCGATCAGCAGCGCGGCGCCGAGCATCAGGTACGGAAACAGCGAGCCTTCGCGGACCGGCGACAGGTCGGCGATCAGGTGCGTGGCGATATAGAGGGCGCCGAACGCGAGCACCAGCAGAAAGACGGCATAGCCGACCTGCCTGGTGCGTTCGACGGAACCCGAATTGTTCGGTGCGGACGAAGCAGGTTGATTCATGACGGCATCTCGTAAGGGAACCGCGTCCGATCCTAGCTTTCGCTACCAGTCAGTTTGATGACAGTCGGGACGTCGAATCATCGTCTTACGGATGTGTAAGGGGAGGGTGCCGTGACGTCGAATTGCGACATGTCGTGCCAGCTCGCGTCGTCATCCATTTCGTGAACAGGCCCGCGCACCGGCATGCGGGCCGCGGGAAGCGCGCACGGCGCGAGCGCCGCTAGCGCAGCATGCGCGGCGCGCTCCATGTCGATTCACGCGCCAGCGCGACGAATGCGGCCAGATAGTCGATCGACGCATCCGCCTCGCGGATGCCGAGGAAGATCTGTTTCGCGATCCCTTTCTTGCCGAGCTTGACCGGCACGACCGGCATCCGGTCCGCGTATTCGTCTGCAAGCCATCTTGGCAGCGCGGCCACGCCGCGCCCGCTCGCCACCATCTGCAGCATGATGTCGGTCGTCTCGATCGACTTGTGACGCCGCGGCACGATGCCGGCCGGCGTCAGGAACTGGTTGTAGATGTCGAGCCGGTCGGTCTCGACCGGGTAGGTGATCAGGATCTCGTCGGTCAGCTGCTCGGGCGTCACGTAGTCGGCGTTCGCGAAACGGTGCGCGTCCGCGACCACCAGCACCTGTTCGTAATCGAACACGGGATCGAAGCGCAGGCCCGGCTTGTTCAGCGGGTCGGGCGTCACGAGCACGTCGATGTCATGGCCGAACAGCGCTCCGATGCCGCCGAACTGGAAGCGCTGCTTCACGTCGACGTCGACGTCCGGCCAGCGCGACAGGTACGGCGACACGACCTTCAGCAGCCACTGGTAGCACGGATGGCACTCCATCCCGATGCGCAGCGTGCCGCGCTCGCCCTTCGCGTACTGCTTCATGCGCTCCTCGGCGAGCTCGAACTGCGGCAGCAGCCGGTTCGCCAGCTTCAGCAGATACTGCCCGCCCTGCGTGAGCCGCAGGCCGCGGCCTTCGCGGTCCCAGATCGGCGTGCCGAGTTGCTGCTCGATTTTCCGGACGGTATGGCTGAGCGCCGATTGCGTGAGATGCAGCGCGTTGGCGGCCGCGGTCAACGAGCCCTGGCGCTCGACTTCGCGGATCACGACGAGATGGAATCGTTCCAGCATGGGTATCACTTGCCCGACAGATACATGAACAGATTTAATGGATGAATGAAATAATGCCATTTTATTTCATGGGATGAAATCCCTATGATGGCTGCCGGATCGACTATTTCTTCAGGACGGCAGCTTCATGGTTACGACCCACAACCTCGGTTTTCCGCGCATCGGCGCGAAGCGCGAACTCAAATTCGGTCTCGAACGCTACTGGAAGGGCGAGTCGTCGCGCGACGCGCTGAAGGCACTCGGCGCCGAACTCCGCCAGCGCCACTGGAACGACCAGCGCGACCTCGATCTCGTGCCGATCGGCGATTTCGCGTTCTACGACCAGGTGCTCGACATGAGCTTCACGCTCGGCAACCTGCCGAAACGCGTGCAGGACTTCCATGGCGATGCGCTCGACAACTATTTCCGCGTCGCGCGCGGCCGCTCGGCGCAGTCGGCGGAAGCACACGCGGCATGCTGCGGCGGAGTCGCGGCCGGTGAAATGACGAAGTGGTTCGACACGAACTATCACTACATCGTCCCGGAATTCCATGCGGATACGAACTTCTCGCTCGATCCGTCGCGCCTGCTCCAGCAACTGGCGGAAGCGCAGGAGCAGGGCGTCGCCGCGAAGCCGGTGATCCTCGGCCCCGTCACGTATCTGTGGCTCGGCAAGGCGAAGGACGATTCCGATCGTCTCGCGCTGCTGCCGAAGCTGTTGCCGGTATATGGCGCGCTGCTCGACACGCTGACCGCGCAAGGCGTCGAATGGGTGCAGATCGACGAGCCGATCCTCGTGACCGAGCTCGACGCCGCCTGGCGCCAAGCGCTGCGCACGGCATACGACGCGCTCGAGACGCGCCGCATCAAGCTGCTGCTCGCGACGTATTTCGGCCAGCTGCAGGACAACCTGGCGCTCGCGGCCTCGCTGCCGGTCGACGGCCTGCATGTCGACGCGATCAACGCCCGCGACGAAATCGACGCACTCGTGCGCGAACTGCCGGCCGGGCGCGTGCTGTCGGTCGGCGCGATCAACGGACGCAACATCTGGAAGACGGACCTGAACGCGGCGCTCGACTGGCTCGAGCCGCTCGCGAAGCAATTGGGCGAGCGCCTGTGGCTCGCGCCGTCATGCTCGCTGCTGCACGTGCCGGTCGATCTCGCGAGCGAGCAGACGCTCGACGAGGAGATCCGCTCGTGGCTCGCGTTCGCGCTGCAGAAGCTCGACGAACTGAAGCTGCTCGCGACCGCGCTGAACGAAGGCCGCGACGAGGTGGCCGACGCGCTCGCCGCGAACGCCGCCGCGATCGGCTCGCGCCGCCGCTCGCCGCGCGTGAACAACCCGGCGGTGAAGGCCGCGATCGCGCGCATCGACGCGCAGCTCGGCAACCGTGCGAGCCCGTACCCGCAGCGTGCGCCGAAGCAGTCGGCGCGCCTGAACCTGCCGGCCTTCCCGACGACGACGATCGGCTCGTTCCCGCAGACTGCCGAGATCCGTCAGGCGCGCAGCCGGTTCAAGGCCGGCGTGCTGGATGAAGCCGGCTACCGCGCGGCGATGCAGGCGGAAATCGCACGCAGCGTGCGCGAACAGGAATCGCTCGAGCTCGACGTGCTCGTGCACGGCGAAGCCGAACGCAACGACATGGTCGAATACTTCGGCGAGCAGCTCGACGGCTACGCATTCAGCCAGTTCGGCTGGGTGCAGTCGTACGGTTCGCGCTGCGTGAAGCCGCCGATCCTGTTCGGCGACATCAGCCGCCCGAAGGCGATGACGGTCGAATGGATCACGTACGCGCAGTCGCTGACGAACAAGCCGATGAAGGGCATGCTGACCGGCCCGGTGACGATCCTGAACTGGTCGTTCGTGCGCGACGACCAGCCGCGTTCGGTGTCGTGCCATCAGCTCGCGCTCGCGATCCGGGACGAAGTGCTGGATCTCGAGCAGGCCGGCGTGCGCGTGATCCAGATCGACGAGGCCGCGCTGCGCGAAGGGCTGCCGCTGCGTCGCGCGCAATGGGGCGCGTACCTGAAGTGGGCGGTCGAGTCGTTCCGCATCGCCGCGAACGGTGTGCGGGACGATACGCAGATTCATACGCACATGTGCTATTCGGAGTTCAACGACATCATCGCGTCGATCGCCGACATGGATGCGGACGTGATCACGATCGAGACTTCGCGCTCGGACATGGAGCTGCTCGACGCGTTCGACAGCTTCAGGTATCCGAACGAGATCGGGCCGGGCGTGTACGACATCCATTCGCCGAACATCCCGACGCAGGATCACATCGTGGGCCTGATGAAGAAGGCGGCGGAGCGGATTCCGGCGGAGCGCCTGTGGGTGAACCCGGACTGCGGGCTGAAGACGCGTCAGTGGGCGGAAGTGCTTCCGGCGCTGACGAACATGGTCGCCGCGGCGAAGACGCTGCGCAGCCAGGCGCAATGACGCGCGAACGCTGCGCGCCGGCCGTCCCGATCGACGATCGGGCGGCAAACAAGCGGCCCGCATGTGCGGGCCGTTTGTCGCAATGAATGTTCGGGGCAAGGCGGGGCGTTGCGGCGTACCGCCCGACGCCCGACGCCCGACGCCCGACGCAAACGGGCAGGCGATGTCGCCTGCCCGTTTGCGTGAGGTTACGCGGTACGCGCACCGCGCGGCAGCGCTTCGTCCGCCCTGCCGGGCGCGCCGGCATCGTCGATGCTGACGCGGCGCGAGATCAGCCACACGCACACCGACGACAGCACGGCGGCGCTCGTGTACTGGATCGCGAGCGGCCACCATTGCGGCGCGGTGTTCTGCGCGATCAGCGTGGCGACGAGTGGCGTGAGACCGCCGGCGAGCGCGCCGCACACCTGGTACGCGATCGAAATCGCCGTGTAGCGGATGCGCGCGATGAAGATGCCGCTGACGAAACCCGCGACCACCGAGTAGTAGCCCGATTCCGCGAGCGTCGCGAGGCCGACGCCGACCGTGATCGACAGCGGCGTGCCCAGGTGCACGAGCGGCAGCATCACGAACGGCACGATCGCGGCCCATGCGCCGGTGATCAGCAGCACGCGCGTCGTGCCGAAGCGCTGCGCGAGGAACGCGGCGGCGAGCTGCACGACGAATTGCAGCACCGCGACGATCGTCATGCAATGCAGCACCATCGACCGGTCGAGCGACAGGAATTGCGTTGCATAGCTGATCATGAAGATGTTGCTGAAATACACGCCGGCGATGCCGTACACGTTCGCGCCGATCGCGAGCAGCAGCAGCGGCCAGTACTTGAGTGCTTCACGCAGCGGCTTTTGCGCGATGTTGCCGCTCTTCCTGACCTCCTCGAACTCGGGCGACTCGGACACGCTCGCGCGGATCACGAAGCCGACCGCCAGCAGCACGGCGCTCGCGAGGAACGGCATGCGCCAGCCCCAGCTCATCATGTCGTCCTTCGACAGCGTGCTGATCGCGCCGAACGCGAGCATCGACAGGATCAGGCCGCTCGCGCTGCCGAGCTGCGCGAACGACGCGAAGAACGTGCGCTTGCCTTCGGGCGCATGCTCGCCGGCGAGCAGCACCGCGCCGCCCCATTCGCCGCCGACGGCGATGCCTTGCAGCACGCGCATCAGCACCAGCAGGATCGGCGCGATCACGCCGGCCTGCGCATGGGTCGGCAGCAGGCCGATCGCGACCGTCGACACGGCCATCAGCATCAGCGTCGCGAGCAGCGAGCGCTTGCGGCCGAAGCGGTCGCCGAGATAGCCGAACATCACGCCGCCGAGCGGCCGCGCGAAGAAGCCGACCGCGAACGAGCCGAACGACGCGAGCAGGCTGACGAAACGGCTTTCACCGGGGAAGAACAGCGGCCCGAACACGATGGCGGCGGCGGTCGCGTAGCTATAGAAGTCGTACCACTCGATCGTGGTGCCGACGAACGAAGCGAGCGCCGCCCGCTTCGGTTGCTTGATGGCAGTCCCCATCTGTTATGTGCTCCTCTGGAATTCTCTGATTTGGAATGGGTCGCGTGCCGGGATCAGTCGCGATAGGCGACGCCGGGCAGCACGCACAGCAGCTCGTACGCGAGGTTCGCGCCGAGCAGGGCCGTGGTGCCGAACGGGTCGTACGGCGGCGCCACTTCGACGAGATCGCAGCCGACGATGTTCAGCCCCTTCGCGCCGCGGATGATCTCGAGCGCCTGCGGCACCGTGAGGCCCGCGATTTCCGGCGTGCCGGTGCCCGGTGCGTAGGCCGGGTCGATGCCGTCGATGTCGAAGCTGATGTAGACGGGCGTGTCGCCGATGCGCGCGCGCACTTCTTCCATCAGCGGCGCGAGCGACTTGTTCCAGCATTCCTCGGCCTGGACCACGCGGAAGCCCTGCTCGCGGCACCAGTCGAAATCCTCGGCCGCGTAGCCGGTGCCGCGCAGGCCGATTTGCGTGACCTTGTCGCCGTGCAGCAGGCCTTCCTCGACCGCGCGGCGGAACGGCGTGCCGTGCGCGATCTTTTCGCCCATCATCGTGTCGTTCACGTCGGCGTGTGCATCGACGTGGATCAATGCGACCTTGCCGTGCTTGCGGTGGATCGCGCGCAGGATCGGCAGCGCGATCGTATGGTCGCCGCCGAGCGTGACCGGCTTGCAGTCGTGCTCGAGAATCGCGTCGTATGCAGCCTCGATGCGCGCGATCGAATCGTGCAGGTTGTACGGGTTGATCGCGACGTCGCCGATATCGGCAACCTGCAGCGAATCGAAGGGCGCGGCGCGCGTGGCCATGTTGTACGGGCGCAGCAGCACGGATTCCGTGCGGATCTGGCGCGGGCCGAAGCGCGCGCCGGTGCGGTTGGAGGTGCCGAGGTCGAACGGCACGCCGACGAAACAGGCGTCGAGGCCGGCTGCGCTCGCCACGTGCGGCAGGCGCATCATCGTCGCGATGCCGCCGCTGCGCGGCATTTCATTGCCGCCGAGCGGCTGGAAATGGGTGTGGTCGTTCATGGGCTTGTCTCTTCCGATGTGGGGTTGCCGTATCATTCGACGCGGCCTGGCACATAGTTTTACGCGTCCGGCCGGAAAGAAGAATGCGAAGATATCGACGTAAACATCGATTTTCATCGATGTATGGAAGGGGAACAAAAGGGGAATAGCGTGCTGGGGAATCTGTCGACCCTCGATCTGCGGTTGATCCGCGTGTTTCTCGCGGTCACGGACGCGGGCGGCGTGTCGGCCGCGCAAGCGATCCTGAACGTCGGCCAGTCGACGATCAGCGCGCAGCTGTCGTCGCTCGAGACACGGCTCGGCTACCGGCTCTGCGAGCGCGGCCGCAGCGGCTTCCGGCTCACGCCGAAAGGCGAGCGGTTCCACGCGATGAGCCGCAAGCTGCTCGCCGCGCTCGACGAATTCGGGATCGCGGCGCGGCACATGGACCGCCAGCTGGTCGGCACGTTGCACATCGGCCTGATCGGCCATACGCCGGTCAGCCAGAATGCACGGATCGCCGAGGCGATCGCCGCGTTCCGCACGCGCGACGAGGCCGTGCGCTTCTCGATCTCGGTGCGCGCGCCGGGCGATCTCGAGGAAAAGCTGCTGAGCAACGAGATCCAGATCGCGGTCGGCTATTTCTGGCACCGCGTGCCGTCGCTGCACTACACGCCGCTGTTCATCGAGCGGCAGGTGGCGTACTGCGGGCGCGGCCATCCGCTGTTCGAACGCGCCGGCGCGCTGACGCCGGCCGACGTCGCGGGATTCGAATGGGCGTGGCGCTCGTATCCGCTGCCGGAGGCGCAGATGTCGACGACGCCCGATCGCGTGACGGCGACCGCCGACAACATGGAGGCCGTCGCGCTGCTGATCCTGTCAGGCCATCACCTCGGCTACCTGCCGCAGCACTTTGCGGCGCCGTATGTCGCGCAGGGGCTGCTTGCGCCGCTCAATCCGGACCAGCTGCACTACGACGTCACGTTCCACATGGTCGTGGCGCGCGACGGGCGCGGCGATCCGCTCGTCGAAGCGTTTCTCGAGGATCTCGAGCGCGCGCATCAAAAGCCCGATGTCGTGTGAGGTCGCGTGAGGTCGCCTGAGGGCGGCAACGTGAACGAATGTCACGCCGGAGCGATCCACTGCCCGCATCACGGCACCGGCAACCCCGCATCGTGCTTCACCTCCCGCAACGACAACGCCGATTCGATCGACGTGACGCCCGGCAGCATCCGCAGCGAGTCGCGCAGGAACGTACCGTAGTCGTCGAGATCGCGCGCGACCACCTGCAGCAGGTAGTCGGCCGTGCCCGCGACGTTGTGGCACGCGAGGATCCGCTCGATGCCGAGCACTTCCCGTTCGAACCGGTCGGCGACCTTGCGGTCGTGCGTCGCGAACCGCACGAGCACGAATGCGACGACGCCGAAGCCGAGCGCCTGGCGCGACAGCTGCGCGCGGTAGCGCTCGATGTAGCCGTCGTTTTCGAGACGCTTCAGGCGCCGTGCGCAGGGCGTCTCGGACAGGCCGACGGAATCGGCGAGACGCGCGATCGGCAGGCGGCCGTCGCGCTGCACCGCGGCGAGGATCGCGCGATCGGTTTTGTCGAGTTCGGTCATGTTGGCGGAATCCTTGTCTGAATTCCGTGATTGTGGCGGATTCCGCTATGTAGCGCCAATTTCGAGCCAAAGATGGCCAATAATCGCTCTCCCTTCAGCGGCAACATATCGTCACTGAAGAACGGGGGCAGACCATGATTTCCACGCATTTGCTGTTGATTTATCTCGCCGCGCTGGCGGCCATCTACGCGGTGCCCGGGCCGGACATGGCGCTCGTGCTGCAGACCAGCATCGGCCGCGGCGTGCGCCCGGGAATGGCGGCGGCGGCCGGCCTGTCGCTGTCGCGCACCGCGCACGTGACGCTGTCCGCCTGCGGCGTCGCGGCGCTGATCCGCAGCGCACCGTGGCTGTATGAAGTGATCCGCTACGGCGGCGCGCTTTATCTCGCTTACGTCGCGATCCAGGTGTTCCGCTCGCCGGTGTTCGCGCTCGGCGACGGCGATGGGGCGGCGCCGGGCGAACTGCGGCAGTCGTTCTTCAAGGGGCTGCTGACGAACCTGCTGAATCCGAAGGCACTGCTGTTCTGCTCGGTGCTGCTGCCGCAGTTCGTGCGCCCCGAGGCCGGACCCGTCGTGTGGCAGATGTTCGAGCTCGGCGCGCTGCTCGTCGCGGCCGGCGTGTGTTTCGACCTCGCATGCGTGTTCGGCGCGTCGCGCATCGCGGCGTGGATGCGCGCGCATCCGCTCGCGCAGACGGTCCAGCGCTGGACGTTTTCCGCGGCGCTGATCGGGTTCGCGTTGCGCCTGTCGATGGATTGAGCTGCTGCATTGCATCACGGCCGCGCGGCTCGACTTGCCGCGCGGCCGCGATGCGCTGCCGAACGTGGGCCGCGCGCCATGCCGGGCTTCGCGCGCATGCGTTGGGGTGGAAGGGCGTGCGCGTAAATCGTCTGACTGATCTAAACTCCCTTCAGCTTCGCGCTTTCGCGAACCGACTGACCGAACGGAACCGACTTCCGCCGGCTATGTCCGATTTCCTGGCTGTTCCGTGCAACGCGGTACCAAGGAGGGTCTGAACATGGCAAGGCATCTTCACGCCGACCGTGAACCCCGGATCGTCGCCGAGTCGAAGTGTCTCGGCCCGTGCGATCCGGCAGAACGTATCCACGTCACGATCATGTTGCGGCGGCAGGAAGAAGGGCAACTCGACACGTTGGTCCAGCAGCTCGCCACCGGCGACGCACAGGCGAAACCGCTGTCGCGCGAAGCGTTCGCGCAGCGTTTCTCCGCCAATCCCGACGACATTCGCAAGACCGAGGACTTCGCGCGCCGTCACCAGCTCACGGTCGATCGCGTCGATCCGGTCGAAAGCGTCGTCGTGCTGTCCGGCTCGATCCAGCAGTTCGAAGCGGCATTCAGCGTGAAGCTCGAGCGTTTCGAGCATCGTTCGATCGGCCAGTACCGCGGCCGCTCGGGCCCGATCGCGCTGCCGGACGAGCTCGGCGATGCCGTCACGGCCGTGCTCGGCCTCGACAGCCGTCCGCAGGCGCGGCCGCACTTCCGGCTGCGTCCGCCGTTCCAGCCCGCGCGCGGCGCGCCCGCCGTCACGTTCACGCCGATCCAGCTCGCGTCGCTGTACGGCTTTCCGGCCGGCGACGGTGCAGGGCAATGCATCGCGATCGTCGAACTCGGCGGCGGCTATCGCGCGGCCGATATCCAGCAGTATTTCCGCGGGCTCGGCATCAAGACGCCGCCGACGCTCGTCGACGTGAACGTCGGCACCGGCCGCAATGCGCCGACCGGCGAGGCGAACGGCCCGGACGGCGAAGTCGCGCTCGACATCGAGATCGCCGGTGCGATCGCGCCCGCCGCGAAGCTCGCCGTCTATTTCGCGCCGAACAGCGACGCGGGCTTCATCCAGGCCGTCAACGCGGCCGTCACCGACAAGACCAACCGGCCGTCGGTGATCTCGATCAGCTGGGGCGGGCCGGAAGCGATCTGGCAGGCGCAGTCGGCGCATGCGTTCAACCGCGTGCTGCAGGCGGCCGCCGCGCAGGGGATCACGGTGTGCGCGGCGTCGGGCGACAGCGGCTCGGGCGACGGGCTGCAGGACGGCACGGATCACGTCGACTTCCCGGCGTCGAGTCCGTACGTGCTCGGCTGCGGCGGCACGCAGCTCGATGCGCTGCCGGGGCAGGGCATTCGCAGCGAAGTCGCGTGGAACGACGAGGCGGCCGGCGGCGGCGCGGGCGGCGGCGGTGTCAGCACGCTGTTCGACCTGCCGGCGTGGCAGCAGGGATTGACCGTCACGCTCGCCGACGGCAGCACCACGCCGCTCACGAAGCGCGGCGTGCCGGACGTCGCCGCCGATGCATCGCCGCAGACGGGCTACGAGGTGTCGGTCGCCGGCACGGCCGCGGTGATGGGCGGCACGAGCGCGGTCGCGCCGTTGTGGGCCGCGCTGATCGCGCGGATCAATGCGGCGGCGAGTGCGGCGGCGAGTGCGGCGGCCGGTGTGGCGGCGAGTGCATCGGCCGGCTGGATCAACCCGGCGCTGTACAAGAATCCTGGCGCGTTGCGTGACATCACGAAAGGCTCGAACGGCACGTATGCCGCCGCGTCCGGCTGGGATGCGTGCACGGGCCTCGGCAGCCCCGACGGCGCGAAACTCGCGGCGATCCTCGCGCGCAAGCCGTCGAGCTGACGCGCCGGCACCGGCCTTTCCAAGCGACGCGGGTTTCCTGCCCGCGTCTTTTTTCACCTCGAGGAGCAGCACGATGGGCATCGATTCCGCATCTTCCGGCGGCGTGTATCCGCTGCATCACGGCGACCACAATTCGCATGGCGTGCCGCCGACCATCAGTCCGGTCGCGCTGAGCCACGGCCGCGACCAGCCGTTCTTCGATCCGGTCGCGTACGGCAACGGTCCCGACGACTCGGTGACCGACACGACCGAAGCGGCCGCGATCACGCATCACACGATCCTGATCGATGGCAAGCGCATCGCGTACACGGCGACGGCCGGCCACCTCGTGACGGTCGACCCGAGCAGCTCGCTGCCGGCCGCGAAGCTCTTCTACGTCGCGTTCACGGCCGACGGCGCGAAGGAGGAAACGCGGCCCGTCACGTTCTTCTACAACGGCGGACCCGGGTCGTCGTCGGTGTTCGTGCTGCTCGGCTCGTTCGCGCCGAAGCGCATCAGGACGTCGATGCCGGGGTTCACGCCGCCCGCGCCGTATCAGATGGAAGACAATCCGGACAGCATGATCGACCACAGCGACCTGGTGTTCATCAACCCGGTCGGCACCGGTTATTCGGCGGCCGTCGCGCCGAACAAGAACCGCGATTTCTGGGGCGTCGACCAGGATGCGGATTCGCTGAAGCAGTTCATCAAGCGCTACCTGACGAAGAACAACCGCTGGAATTCGCCGAAGTACCTGTTCGGCGAGTCGTACGGCACCGCGCGCAGCTGCGTGCTCGCGTACAAGCTGCACGAGGACGGCGTCGACCTGAACGGCGTCACGCTGCAGTCGTCGATCCTCGACTACCGGCAGGCCGGCAACCCGGTCGGCGCGCTGCCGACCGCGGCGGCCGACGCGTGGTATCACAAGAAGCTCGGCGTCACGCCCGCGCCGACCGATCTCGGCGCGTTCGTCGAGGAAGTCGCGCAATTCGCGCGTACCGACTACCTGAAGGCGCTGCGCACGGTTCCGCATGCGGACCCGGCCGCCGTGCAGAAGCTGTCGCGATACACGGGTATCGATACCGCGACGCTGCAGTCGTGGAGCCTCGACATCGCGGGTTACGACACGCGCGGCAATTCGCTGTTCCTGACGACGCTGCTGCACGCGCAGGGGCTCGCGCTCGGGTCGTACGACGGCCGCGTGACCGGGATCTCGTCGGGCATCGCCGGCAAGATCGACCCGAACTCGGGCGGCAACGATCCGACGATGACGGCCGTGACGGGCGTCTACACGGCGATGTGGAACAGCTACCTGAACGAGCAGCTGAAGTTCACGTCGAATTCCGCGTTCACGGACCTGAACGACCAGGCGTTCCGGAACTGGGACTTCAGCCACATCGACCCGACCGGCGCGCAGCAGGGCATCGATGCGAAGGGGAACCTGATCCTCTACACGGCGGGCGATCTCGCCGCGGTGATGGCGCTGAACGTCGACCTGAAGGTGCTGTCGGCGAACGGCCTCTACGACTTCGTCACGCCGTTCTACCAGACCGTGATCGACCTGCAGCAGATGCCGCTCGTGGATCCGAAGGTGCGGCAGAACCTGTCCGCGCGTTTCTATCCGTCCGGGCACATGGTGTATCTCGACGGCGGTTCGCGCACCGCGCTCAAGCGCGATCTCGCGACGATGTACGACGCGACGGTCAGCGATACGGGCGCGCGGCTGCGGATTCGCGCGCTGCAGGCGAAGAAGGCGGGCGGGCACGCGTAGCGCTGCCCGTCGCGCAGGCGCCGCGCGTAACCGCCAGGGTTCGCGCGGCGCGGTGTTGCGGCTGAACGAGCCGGCTTACGCGGCCGGCCAGTCGAACGGCGTGTACGGCAGCGCGCGCTTGTGGCGCGAACCGTCGTAGAAGCGCAGCACCGTTTCGTACACGTTGTCGGCGACGGGTTTGCCTTCGAGGAAATCGTCGATTTCGTCGTAGGTGACGCCGTAGGCGTGCTCGTCGGGGCGCAGCGGACGCAGTTCCTCGAGGTCGGCCGTCGGCACCTTCATCACGATCAGTTCGTCGCCGCCGAGCGCGCGGGCGACCGCACGCACGCGGCGCTTGCTCAGGCCGGCGAGCGGCAGCACGTCCGCGCCGCCGTCGCCGAATTTCGTGAAGAAGCCCATCAGCGATTCGGCCGCGTGGTCGGTGCCGATCACGATGCCGCGCCGCGCGCCGGCCACCGCGTATTGCGCGATCATGCGCTCGCGCGCCTTGATGTTGCCGTGCACGAAGTCCTGCTGGGCCGGGTTTTCGAATGCGTGGCCGGACGCGACGAGCGATGCGAGCATCGCGTCGGCGGCGGGCTTGACGTCGACCGTGAACGTTTCGTCCGCGCGCACGAACGCGAGCGCGCGTTGCGCGTCGGCTTCGTCGTTCTGCACGCCGTTCGGCAAGCGCATCGCGATGAAGCGGGCGTCGTAGCCGCCGGCGCGCAGCTGTTCGACCGCCAGCTGCGCGAGCCGTCCGGCCGTCGACGAATCGACGCCGCCGCTGATGCCGAGCACGTAGGTCCGCAGGCCGGTCGAACGAAGGTACTGCGCGAGGAAATCGACGCGGCGGGCGATTTCGGCGTCGGCGTCGAAGTGCGGCGTGACGTTCAGTTCGGCAATGATCGCGCGTTGGCGGCTGGCGTAATCGGCGGATGTCATGAAGGTGGTTCCGGAACGAAATGCAAGGCGCCCATCATAAGCGCAATCGCGGCCCGGCGCCGCGCCGGGCATGCGATCCGGCGGCCGCGCGTTGCATCGGCGAGACGCGATGCATCGTCATGGTGCGGCGCGCGGGGCGGCGTCCCCCGGCGTGCGCGCGGATGCTTCGTTTCGAGGCATGGCGGGGCGCGCCACGATGAACCACGAGGCGCGGCGCCCGGCGGCAGCGCGACGCCGCGCATGGCGGGGCGCGGTGACGAACCCGCGCGCTCGCCCGCGTCAGCGCCGCGCGAGCACGACGCCCGCCAGCGCGAGCGCGAAGCCGGCGAGCTGGACGGTCGCGAGCGTTTCGCCGAACAGCAGGTAGCCCTGCAGCGCGGCGAGCGGCGGCGCGAGGAACAGCAACGACGTCGCGCGCGCGGCGTTGCCCCGCCGCAGCATCCACATCAGCATCGTGACCGCGCCGCCGGACAGGAACACGACGCCCCACACGAGCGAGATCCACAGCGCCGGTGCGCCGATCCAGCGCGTTTCGTGCAGCAGCACGACGAAGACGGCCGCGACGATCGCCGCGCCGAGGTTCTGCACGGCGACGGCCGTACGCAGGTCGTTCTGCGCGAGCTTGCCCTTCTGGTACAGCGAGCCCGCGGTGATCGAGCCGACCGACAGGATCGACACGGTCACGACGAACCACGCGGGCGCGGCGCCCGCAGGCGGCGCGACGCCGCCCGCGACCTTCGGTGCGAGGACGAGCGCGACGCCGGCGAGCCCGAGCGCCATCCCGAGCCAGCCGCGCGCGGGCAGCCGCTCGTTGAACAGCGGCACCGCGAGCACGGCGGTGGCAAGCGGCTGCAATGCGCCGAGCAGCGCCATCACGCCGGCGTTCAGCCCTTGCGCGACGGCCCAGTAGCTGGCGCCGAGATAGACGCCCTGCAGTAGCGCGCCCGCGATCAGGTGGCGCGGCCATTCGCGGCGCGCCGGCCACGGCGCGCGCGCGGCGAGCGCCACCGCGCCGAACAGCACGGCCGTGCCCGCGAAACGCGCGAGCAGGAACAGGTTCGGGTCGGCGTAGGGCTTGATTGCCCGGGCGACGATGAAGCCGGTGGACCACAGCGCGACGAAAGCCGCGGCGACGAGCGAGGTAAACATGCGTGGCGGGCCGCGATACGGCCGGACGAATCGTGAGCCGGCCAGTATCGGGTGAAGCGGCGCGGCCGTCTTGTCGGATTCTGCATTCGCGCGTGGTGCGTGCGGAACGCATGCAGCAGCGGTGCGCGGCACGTTGGCCGCGGGCGTGATCCGCCACGAGCGCGGCAGCACGCCGGCCGTCCGGTTAGCGGCCGTCCGGGCGAAGGCGCCGCGGCATGAAGGCGCGCCGTGCCGCGCGCAGAGGAACGGGGATCAGTCGAGCGAGAACGTGTCGAGCGGCTGGTTCGCGCGCGCATCGGTCGCGAAGCGTGCGGCGAGCTGTTCGTACAGCCGGCGGGCCTCGTCGAGCGTCAGGTCGATCCAGTACGGATCGCCGGCCCCGTCGTTGAGCCGTTCCGGCGAAAACTGGATTTCGAGCACACTGCCTTTGCGGTACATGACGCAAGCCCCTTGATGGTCTGTCGTTCGGCGAAACGCAGAGTGTAGCAACCGCTTGCCACGCCGATTCGCGCGCATCGGGCAATACAGAATTTCGCTTTCGTGAAACGTGGCCGCGGCCGGACGCGCCGCCGTCAAATGGCGGTCAAACGGCCGTAATACAATGGTCGGCCTACCCATTACCAGTCGCCTCGGGCGCATTGCGATGCTGGCGGAACAACGTCATCAATACATTCTGTCGGAGCTCGGACGATCGGGCGCGCTGTCGGTCGCCGAGCTCGTGCGCTCGCTCGACGTGTCGCGCGAGACGGTACGGCGCGACCTGAACGCACTCGCGGCGCGCGGCCTGCTCGTGATGACGCACGGCGGCGCGCTGGCGGCGGATCGCCGCGAGCCGAGCCTGTCCGAGCGTGAGGCGGCGAATGCCGAAGCGAAGCGCACGATCGGGCGACGCGCGGCCGAATTCGTGCCCGACGACGCCTCGGTGCTGATCGACTCGGGCAGCACGCCGCATGCGGTCGCGCTCGCGCTGGCCGACCGGCACCGGCTGTCGATCTACACGAACGACTGGCGCACCGCGTTCGTGCTCGCGCGGCGCAACGGCAATCGCGTGACGCTGCTCGGCGGCGAACTGTCCGACGACGAGGATGCGACGTTCGGGCTCGATACGATCCAGCAGCTCGCGCAGTACCACGTCGATTTCGCGTTCGTCGGCGCGGGCGGCATCACGGCCGATGGCGACTGCACCGACTACTCGCGGCTCGCCGCCGAAGTGCGCAGCCGGATGATCGCGGCGGCCGGCACCGCGATCATCGTCGCCGACCATTCGAAGTTCGGCCGCGTGACGCCGGTGCGGATCAACGGCGCCTCGGCCGCGCGCTATCTCGTCACCGAACGCACGCCGGACAAGGCCGTGCGCCGCGCGCTGACCGCGCGCGGCATCGAGCTGCTCGTGTGCGACTGACGCGGCTTCGACATACAAGGTTCATCGAACGGTCATCGCACGGGAAGATGCGCCTTCGACACTGACTCATTCCTTTCGACCGGCCGCCGCGGCAGGAGCAAAGAATGACCGTCAGCGTACGCAGCTATCTTTCCCCGACCCTGGTTCTCCTCGCTTTCGACTGGCCCGACGCGGCCTCGCGCACCGACTTCCTCGGCTTCGCGATCCGGCGCACGCCGGGCTTCTGGTCGGCCGACGGCAAGACGCGCGCGCCGGACAGCTGGCTGCCGAACCGGCTCACGTTCGACGGCCCGGCCGCCGGCACGCAGGGCGACGCGCCGACCGACCAGGCACCGATCCAGAAATTCATGTGGTGGGACGCGCGCATCGATCCGCAGGATCGCGATGCATCGTTCCGCTATGACGTCTATCCGGTCGTCGGCACGCCGGAGAACCTGAAGGTGCTCGATGCGCAGGCCGGCGTGTGCGATGTCGTGCTGCCCGCGCACATCGTGGACGGCGTCGGCACGTGGTTCAATCGCGCGGTGGTCAGTTCGCAGGCGTTCGCGAAGCAGGTCGCGGCGCTGGGTCTCGCGCCGAATGCGGCGCCGAGCGCGGACCAGGCGTTGAAGCTGCGCACGTGGCTCGCGAACGATATGGAACAGGTGTTCGCGGAGATGCTCGCTCCCGCGTCGCGCGCGGTCTCGGCCGTCTATCACCTGACGGACACGCTGTGGGCGTTGCCCGCATTCGAGGCGTTCGGACGGCAGCACGGCGAAGCGTCGCTTGCGATCGTCTACGACGCGCACGTGACCGCACGCAAGGGCAAGCCGCCGCTGCCGTCGCCGAACCAGCCGGCCGTCGACGCGCTTCAGGGCCTTGCGACGCGCGCGCCGCGCGACAGGACGCACATCATGCACGACAAGTTCATCGTGACCGACGCACCGGCGAACGGGGCGGCTGCGCCGACGCCCGCGCGCGTGCTGACCGGTTCCGCGAACTTCACGACCGAAGGGCTGACTGAGCAGGCGAACGTGCTGCACGCATTCGATTCGCCGGGGCTCGCGGCGCTGTACAACGCGCGTGCGCAGGCGCTGGCCGCGAATCCGACGATCGCGGAGACGGCGAAGTTGTCGCCGGGCTGGTCCGAGCCGCTGACGATCGGCAGCGCGCAGGTGCGCGTCGCGTTTTCGCCGGAGCCGGCGGGGCAGCGCACCGAGATCGATACGATCGTCGCCGCGATCGCGGCCGCGCAGCATTCGGTGTCGTTCTGCCTGTTCATGCCGACCGACGCGGCGCTGCGCGACGCATGCTTTGCCGCCGGCGACCGCGGCCTGATGATGTTCGGCCTGGTGAACCGCATCAACGCCGGCAGCGCGACGCAGGCCGATGCCGCGCAGCACGACGGCCGGCCGCTCGATGCGGCGACGCTCGCGAACCTCGAGCTTTACCATCGCCGGCGCGATCATCGCGACGTGATCGACGCCGCGTATTTTTCACCGGCGACGGTGCCGCAGGGTTTCGAGCCGGAACTGCGCCTCTTTCCGGGCGAGCCGGCGCCGGCCTATCCGCCGGTCGTGATCCACCACAAGTTCATCGTGATCGATGCGGAAGGCGCGAACCCGATCGTCTACACGGGTTCGGCGAACATGAGCCGCAATTCCGAGCAGTACAACGACGAAAACCTGCTGGAGATTCGCGACGCGCGGATCGCGGCGATCTATCTCGCGGAATTCCTGCGGCTCTACGAGCACTATCGCGCACGGGCGCTGTCGATCGAGTCGAAACGGCAGGGCACCGATGCGCACCGGCGCCTCGCGCTCGCACCGGATTCGAGCTGGGCGAAGAAGTATTACGTGGCGGGCAGCCCGGAAGAGAAGGCGCGGATCGCATTGGCGTCGGCGCCGACGGACTGGCGTGAGGCGGAAGTTCGGCCTGAGGCGGCCTGAGCGGCCTGAGCGGCTTGAAGGAACGCGCCGCGTGAATCCGGCTCATGCCGGTTGCAAGCGTCGTAGTGCCGGTCGGGAGAGGGCCGGGCGGCGGGTTCAGCGCTCGTCGCCGGCCTTCGGATGAAACCGCGCGATGCGCTTACGCGGCGACGTAGCGCAGCACGGAATCGGCGATCGTCTCGCGATGCCGCGCGCGCAGCCGCGGCGCCGACGGATCGCGGCCGAACGCGGCGCCGAACGTATAGCGGTTCGACACGCGGTGGAAGCAGAACGAGCTGATCAGCAGATGCAGGTCGAACGCGTCGATGTCCTTGCGGAACGCGCCGCTCGCCGCGCCGCGCTCGAGCAGTTCCTCGAGCGTCTTGATGATGCTGACGTTGCGGTTCTTGAACGACTTCAGCTGTTCGAGATACTTCGCGCCGTGGATGTTCTCGATCGACACGAGGCGGACGAAGTCGCGATGCTTGTCGTGATAGTCGAACGTGAATTCGACGAGCCGGCGCATGCCTTCGCGCGGCTCCATGTCGCCGACGTGCAGTTCCTGCTCGAGCGCGCGGATGTCGCCGTACACCTTCTCCAGCACGGCCTCGTACAGGCCTTCCTTGCTTTCGAAGTAGTAGTAGAGCATCCGCTTCGTCGTGTTGGTACGCTCGGCGATCGCGTCGACGCGCGCGCCGGCGAGGCCCATCGCGGAAAACTCCTGCGTGGCGACGTCGAGGATGTTGCGCTTGGTTTGCTCGGGATCGTATTTGCGCCGCGCATCGGTCGCAAGCGCGCGGCTTTCGGACGTGGCGGCCTTGCTTCCAGCTTTCATGTGACTTTGTTGTGGGTTCGCGGCGGCATGAAGAAATCATTCTAGCATGCGGGAAATCGCCGCCCGGCCGACCTTCTGCTCTAATCGGCCGCGCGGTTTCGGCGGCCGTCGCCGCTCAGCGCCGGCACGACGCGAGCGCGTCGCGGGCCTGGTACGCGGTGTACGTGAGCTGCGCGGCCGCGAGGCCGGCGAGCCCGAACGTGCGCGTGAGCCCGAACGCGGCGAAGCCTTCCGGCACCGGCTGCTCCCCGGCCAGCGCGGCGGCGAGCGCTTCGCCGGCGACGGTGGTGGGCGCCATCCCGTGACCGCCGAATGCGATCGCGTGCCACACGCCGTCCGCGTCGCGGCCGATCTGCGGCATCTTGTGCCGCGCGTAGCTCATCAGCCCGCCCCATGCATACTCGACCTTCACGCCGTCGAGCTGCGGATACACGCGCAGCAGGTCGCGCCGCAGCAGCCGCGCGATCGCGTCGGGGCCGCGGTCGAGCACCGAGATCCGGCCGCCCCACAGAATCCGCGTGTCCTTCAGCGGCCGGTAGTAGTCGAACGCGAAACGCGTGTCGTAGATCGCGTACGGCGCGTCGATCGCGTCCGGCAGCCGCGTGCCGAGCGGCTCGGTCGCGATCACGTAGGTCGCGATCGGCAGCACCGCGCGCTCGATGCGCGGCGACACGCCGCGCGCGTAGCCGCCGCCGGCGAACACGACGTCCTTCGCGCGCACCGTGCCCTGCGCCGTGCGCACGACGTAGCCGGCGCCCTCGCGCGCGATGCCGAGCGCGGCCGAGCGTTCGTACACGCGTGCGCCGCCGCGCGAGGCGGCCGCCGCGACGCCGAGCACGTACTTGAGCGGATGGAAGTGGAACGCGTTCGGCTCGAACAGGCCGCCGTAATAGCGCTGCGTCTTCAGCCGCGCGCGCAGCGCGTCGGTCGCGACCGGTTCCCAGTCGACGTCGAATTCCTGCTTCATCAGCGTGCGCACGCCATCGAGCCGCGATGGATCGTCGAACCAGTTGGCGAGCATCACGCCCTCGTCGACGATGTCGCAGTCGATGCCGTAGCGGGCAATCCGCGCGCGGATCAGGTCGACCGCATCGACGGTGAGCCGGTACAGGCGGCGGCCTTCGTCGCGGCCGAGCGTGCGCAGCAGGTCCGCGTTGTCGAGGCTGTAGCCGCCGAACACGAAGCCGCCGTTGCGGCCGGACGCGCCGAAGCCGACCCGTTCGCCGTCGAGCACGACGACATCCCGCACGCCGCGCTCGACGAGGCCGAGCGCCGTGCACAGGCCGGCGAGGCCGCCGCCGACGATGCAGACCTGCGTGTCGATCGTGCCGGTCAGTTGCGGGTAGGGCTGGCGGGTAACGGTGGCTTCGTAGAAGTTCTGCATGCGTTTTCGATGACTCGTGACGACGGAAAAACGGACGGCGCGCGTCGATCTTGCCTGAACGCGCGCGCCGCGTCGAATGGGGTGTTCAGCGCACCGGCCGCCGCGGTCGGGCGGCGGCTGGCGCGCGGCCGGGCATCATGCGCCCGGCGTCGGGTTGACCGGAGCGGCGATGTAGGCCGGATAGCCGGCGTCGGTCTTGACCGTGGCGTCGGGCGCCGCGTTGCGCTCGATCCACGGCGCGATCTCCATGTCCTCGTAGCGGACGAGGCGGCATTTGCGCACCAGCGCGTAGCCGAGCCAGATCGCGAGGAAGAACGGCAGGCCGATGTAGGTCGCGGCGATGCCGGCCCAGTCGATCCTGTCGGCGAGGAACGCCTGGTAGTCCTGGCCGAGCGCGACGATCGCGCACAGCGCGAACGCGAACAGCGGCCCGAACGGGAACCACTTCGACCGGTACGGCAGCTGGTCGAGCCGGTAGCCCTGCTTCAGGAAGCCCTTGCGGAACCGGTAGTGGCTGACCGCGATGCCGAGCCAGGTGATGAAGCCGGCCATGCCCGACGTGTTCAGCAGCCACAGGTAGACGGTCTTATCGCCATACAGCGACGTGAGGAAGCACAGCGCGCCGACGGCGGTCGTCGCGTACAGCGCGTTGCGCGGCACGCCGCCCGGCGACAGCTTCGCGAACAGCTTCGGCGCGCGGCCCTCGACCGCGAGGTTGTAGAGCATCCGGGTCGACGCGTACATGCCCGAGTTGCCGGCCGACAGCACGGCCGTCAGGATCACCGCGTTCATCACGCCGGCCGCGAACGCGAGGCCCGCGTGGCGGAACACGAGCGTAAACGGGCTCACGCCGACGTCGGTCACGTCGCTCTTCAGCAGGCTCGGGTCGGTGTACGGAATCAGCACGCCGATCACGAAGATCGCGAACACGTAGAAGAGCAGGATGCGCCAGAAGATCTGGCTGACCGCGCGCGGGATCGTCGTGCGCGGGTTCTCCGATTCGCCGGCCGCGACGCCGATCATTTCGGTGCCCTGGAACGAGAAGCCCGCGATCATCGCGACGCCGAGCATCGTGGCCCAGCCGCCCGCGAACGGCGCGTCGCCGATCGTGAAATTGCCCCAGCCCGCGCTCGGGCCGCCCTGCATGATCCCGAAGATCATCAGCAGGCCGACGCCGACGAACGCGAGCACCGTCAGCACCTTGATCAGCGCGAACCAGTATTCGGCTTCACCGAAGCCGCGCACCGACAGCGCGTTGAGCGCGAAGATCAAGGTGAGGAAGATCGCGCTCCACCAGACGCCCGGCACGTGCGGGAACCAGTAGTGCATCACGAGCTGCGCGGCGACGAGTTCCACCGCGAGCGTCACGGCCCAGCTGTACCAGTAGTTCCAGCCGAGTGCGAAGCCGAAGCCTTCGTCGACGAATTTCGCGCCGTAGGTCGCGAACGAGCCAGACACCGGCATGAACGCGGCCATTTCGCCGAGGCTCGTCATCAGGAAATAGACCATCAGGCCGATCAGCATGTACGCGACGAGCGCGCCGCCGGGGCCGGCCTGCGAGATCGACGCGCCGGACGCGACGAACAGACCGGTGCCGATCGAGCCGCCGATCGCGATCATCCGCAGATGGCGCGCCTGCAGGCTGCGGTGGAGGGACGGCTGCGCGGGCGGCGAGCCGGACGGACGGGGCGAGTCGGGGCGGGCATCTGAATGCATGGCGGGTGCTGGGCGCTGTCTCCGGGATTGTTTTTTGGTTACGAAGGGCGGCGCGTTGCCGGCCGCCGGCCGGGCGGCGGCACTGCTTCGCGGGGCTGGTCCGGATCGACCGGGACCGCCGGGCCGCGACGCGTGTTGCCTTCGTCTGTCGTCGGCCGCCCGTTGGGCGGCCGTCGGCGCGCCGGGTGCGGTGCACCTCGACGCCGCCCCGATTGTGGGTGCCGGCCGCAAGCGCGGCAAACGATATTTCCGCACAGGGTGATGCAACTTTGTCATCAACTTGCCGCGCATCGAAACCGCCCCGGCGGCCCGGCCATCGGCCTTGGATACGTCCCATGCCGGTGCCGAAACGGGCGGATTCGTCCCGCTGGGTTGTTGCGTTTTGGGAATGAAGTCGTGAGTTAATATCAATAGCGGCCGGACTTGTGGCCATCGACAATGTGTCTCATGGATCGTGCCTCGCGAGGCGGGGGCGCGCCGCCCGGCCGGGTTTCCGGCGGCGGCGCCGCGCGATGCGCCGTGCGGCGCACCGGGCCTGCCGAGCTGCGCATCCGCTTGCACAGGGCGCGCGAACGCGCTCCAATCGAATCACGCGGGCGGCGTCGCCGCCGCACCGATCAATCTGTCCCTGAAGAGGAAGTGATGCAATTCAACGACATTCTTGCTGCGCTCGACATCGATCTCGCCCAGTGGAAAGGCAATGCGCTGACCGCGCGTTCGCCGCTCGACGGCGCGACGCTCGCGACGCTGGCGGTCGACTCGCCCGCCGACGCCGAGCGCAAGATCGACGCCGCGCACGACGCATTCCTCAAGTGGCGCACGGTGCCGGCGCCGGTGCGCGGCGAACTCGTGCGCGTGTTCGGCAACGTGCTGCGCGAGCACAAGGCCGAGCTCGGCCGCCTCGTCACGCTCGAGGCCGGCAAGATCACGTCGGAGGGCCTTGGCGAAGTGCAGGAAATGATCGACATCTGCGATTTCGCGGTCGGCCTGTCGCGCCAGCTTTACGGCCTGACGATCGCGTCCGAGCGCCCGGGCCACCGGATGATGGAAACGTGGCACCCGATCGGCGTGTGCGGCGTGATCTCGGCGTTCAACTTCCCGGTCGCGGTGTGGGCGTGGAATGCCGCGCTGGCGTTCGTGTGCGGCGATTCGGTCGTGTGGAAGCCGTCCGAGAAGACGCCACTCACGGCAATCGCGTGCCACGTGCTGCTCCAGAAGGCGATCCGCGAATTCGACAAGACGCATCCGGGTGTCGCGCCGGCGGAGCTGAGCCAGCTGGTGCTCGGCATGCGCGATGTCGGCGAGGTGCTGACGGCGTCGAAGAAGGTGCCGGTCGTCAGCGCGACGGGCAGCGTGCGGATGGGCCAGGAAGTCGCGAAGGTGCTGAGCCAGCGTCTCGCGCGCGGCATCCTCGAACTCGGCGGCAACAACGGGATGATCGTCGCGCCGAGCGCGGACCTGGATCTCGTCGTGCGTGCAGTGACGTTCGCGGCGGTCGGCACGGCCGGCCAGCGCTGCACGACGCTGCGCCGCCTGATCGTGCATCGCAACCTGGTCGAGCAATTGCTGCCGCGCATCGAGAAGGCCTACGCGTCGGTGAAGGTCGGCAACCCGCTTGAAGAAGGCACGCTGGTCGGCCCGCTGGTCGATCGCGCGTCGTTCGATGCGATGCAGAAGGCGCTGGGCGACGCACGCGAGCAGGGCGGCGAGGTGAAGGGCGGCGAGCGCGTCGACGTCGGTCACGCGGATGCGTACTACGTGCGCCCGGCCATCGTACGGATGCCGAAGCAATCGGCCGTGGTCGAGCGCGAGACGTTCGCGCCGATCCTGTACGTGATGGTGTACGACAACTTCGACGATGCGATCGAACTGCACAACGCGGTGCCGCAAGGCCTGTCGTCGGCGATCTTCACGAACGACATGCGCGAGGCCGAGCAGTTCATGTCGGCAGCGGGCAGCGATTGCGGGATCGTCAACGTGAACATCGGCACGAGCGGCGCGGAGATCGGCGGCGCGTTCGGCGGCGAGAAGGAAACGGGCGGCGGCCGCGAGTCGGGTTCGGATGCGTGGAAGGCGTATATGCGCCGGGCGACGAACACGATCAACTACAGCCGTCAGTTGCCGCTGGCGCAGGGTGTGAAGTTCGACGTCTGACGGAGCGCGTCCGGGAGGGCGCCGCGACGGTCGAATCGATCGAATGACAAGGGCCGGTTGCCGCGAAAGCGGTAACCGGCCCTTGTCGCTTGCGGCGATGCGTGCGCGGCGATGCCCGATCGGCGCATGCCCGCTCGATCGCTTACTCGTGCGGGGCGGAAGCGTCGCTTGCCGGCATGTTCTGCACGACCAGCATCTGCGGCGTCGACAGCGTGATCTGCGCCGCCCGCAACTGCTTGAGGATCTCGAACAGCAGGTCGCTCTTCGTCGAGCTGGCGATCCGCGGGCTCGCCACGTAGCCCGTGACGCTCAGCGTGATCCCGTCCGGCGCGAGCTGGCTGAACGTGACCGACGGCGCCGGCTTGTCGAGAATCGCCGGGTGCTCGCGATACGCGTCGAGCAGCAGGTCGCGCACCTGCTCGGGGTCGGTGTTCAGCGGGAACGTGAGCATCAGCGTCGCGACGCCCTGCGTGCTGTTGCCCATCGTCACGTTGCGCAAGTTCTGCGAGATCAGCTGCGAGTTCGGCACGATGACGGTCGAGCGGTCGCTGAGCTGGATCTCGGTCGCGCGCACGTTGATGCGGCGGATGTCGCCTTCGACGCCCGCGATGCTGACCATGTCGCCCACCTTCACCGGCCGCTCGGTCAGCAGGATCAGCCCCGACACGAAGTTCTTCACGATCTCCTGCAGGCCGAAACCGATACCGACCGACAGCGCGCTGACGATCCACGCGAGGTTGCTCCACCTGACGCCGAGCAGCCCTAGCGTCATCAGCACGAGCAGCACGTAGCCGACGTTGGTGAACAGCGTGATCAGCGACACGCGCATCCCCGCGTCCATGCCGAGTGCCGGCATGAACTCGCCGTCGAGCCAGCGGCGCACCGAGCGCAGCAGGTAGAAGCCGATCGCGAACCCGATCACCGCGTTCAGGATCCGGTCGGGCATGATGTTCAGGCTCTGCAGCCGCTGGCCGCCGATCATCGCGACCGCGCTGTCGAGCAGGTCGCTCGGCGTCGTGCCGAAGCCGCCCGTCAGCAGCGCGATCGCCGCGATCAGCATCAGCAGGCTCGTGCCGAGGCCGGACACGACGGTGTGGGCCTGGTCGAGATGCCGGTCGTCGAGCGCGAACAGGTGCTTGATCTGCTTGCCGGTCGACAGGTTCGCGGAGAACAGGCTTTCGCTCGCGTCGCGCGTCAGCTGCGTCAGGATGTAGACGCTGCACACCACGATCTCGAACCAGACGAGCTCGTACGTGATGAAGCGCGCGACCGTGATGTAGCCGATCAGCAGCGCGACCAGCGACACGACGATCGCCAGCGTGACGCCGGCGTGAATCAGCCCGGCGAGCGTCGAGCGTTGCTCGGGCGCCTCGCCGGATGCCGCCAGCGCGGTGCGGACGCGATTCGCGTGCAGGATCGACGCGCCGACGGTCAGCGCGACGACGAGCGAGACGATGCCGCGGCCGAACAGCGTGACGGACAGGCTGGTATCGACGATCCGGTTGATCGACTCGAGCGTGCCGGACATCAGCAGCAGCGCGGCCAGCACGCCGGGGAACGGCTTCATCGCGAGCGCGACGGGATCGGCGAGCGCCGGCAGCCGCCATGACGGATGCTTCGTGCAGAGCAGCGCGCGGCCGAGGCCGGCGATCAGCGCGCAGGTCACGGCGAGCTTCGCGAACTGGTCCCACAGATCGGTCATCGAAGACGTGAGTTCGGAGTGGCGGGCGAGCGCGAGATAGAGGATCTGTACGGCGACCGCGGTCGCGAGCAGTGTCGAGAACGCCGTCGCCAGCGCCAGCGCGCTGCGGCGCAGCCGGGTGGGCGGCAGGCGGTTCAGGCAGAACCACGCGAGCCCGCGTTCGACGACGCGGCGGCCGCCGAGCCACGCAGCGAGCGCGGCGATCAGCAGCAGCGTGGTGATGGCGCGCTGGCCGGGTGTCCAGGACGAGCGCAGCATGTCGCGCAGTTCGTCGTTGAAGTCCTCGAGCCGCTGGACGTCGTCCGGCGACAGGTGGAACAGCGGCAGCCAGAACTGCGCGCCGAAGATGCTGCCCGAACGGAACGCGAGCTGGTTCTTCAGCAGGCTGCGGTGCAGTTTCGCAAACTGGTCGTTCAGGTTCGCGAGGTTGGTCTTCTGGTCGGCGGCCTGTTTCAGCGCCGCGTCGATCTGCGCCTTGCGCGCGTTCAGCGTCTCCCGCTGCTGTTCGACCGCAGGCGTTTCGGGCGATGCGCCCGGGGCCGGCGGCGGGCCGAGCACGTCGAGCTGCGCCTGGACTTGCGTGCGCTGCGGCGCGAGCTGGCTCTGCAGCTTGTCGACGTCGGCGCTCAGTTCCTGGGTCGCGTCGCCGAGCTCGTCGAGTTCCTTGCTGTTGGTCGCGTTCGATGTCTGCTGCTTGATGCGGTCCTGTTGCACCTGCATCTGCTTGAGCCGCGCAACCGCGTCGTTCAGCGAAATGGTCGGCACGGGGACGCCGACGCCGCTCGCGCCCGGTGCGGACGCAGCCGTCGGAAACGCCGACGCGGTCGCGATCGCCGCGAACTGCAGCAGTGCGAACAGCGCGATCCGGCGTGCGTACGTGGAGAGTCGTTGTATGAACATGGAATGCTTACGTTTTGCCGACAATGCCGGGTGCCGAAAGGCGCCCGGAAGCCGGGAGTTGGCCCGGTAGCATGTTACCGGGGCGTGGCGGCGGCGGCGCTGCCGATTGCGCACGTTGCCTGTCGTGTCTCGCGGTGCCGGCGCGGGCGCGCGACGGCCCGGCAGCCCCTTGCAGACGGGGCCGTGCCGGTTTCGGATGCGCGCGAGTGGCAGACGATCGCGATGCCTTCGAACCTTACGGATTCGACAGACAGTTACGCAAGTTACACATGGTCCCGCGCGAAAGTGGGGTGTCCGAACCGGTTCGCCACGCGACGCGGCGCGCGCGGCGTGCCGGTACAATGCGACGAATCGCCCGACGGCGGCCGGGCCGATCGGCCGCCGGACAACAACACACGACACGATCAGGAGACACGACCCAGATGGTCTCAACGGACAGCTTTCCCCAGGCAGCCACCTCGTCCTCTTCCATCGACGCCGGCTCGATTTCAGCCCGCCTCGACCGCCTGCCGCCGACCCGCAGCGTCTGGAAGCTCGTCGTGCTGCTGAGCCTCGGCTTCTTCTTCGAACTCTACGATCTGCTGTACAGCGGCTACGTTGCGCCGGGCCTCGTGAAAAGCGGGATCCTGTCCGCGACGACGCACGGCCTGTTCGGCACCACGGGCGTTGCGAGCTTCATCGCCGCGCTGTTCTCCGGCCTCTTCATCGGCACGATCGCATGCGGCTTCCTCGCGGACCGCTTCGGCCGCCGCGCGATCTTCACGTGGTCGCTGCTGTGGTACACGGCCGCCAACGTCGTGATGGCGTTCCAGGACACGGCAGGCGGGCTGAACTTCTGGCGTTTCGTCGTCGGCCTAGGGCTCGGTGTCGAGATGGTGACGATCGGCACGTACATCTCCGAACTCGTGCCGAAGCAGATCCGCGGCCGCGCGTTCGCGTGCGAGCAGGCGGTCGGGTTCGTCGCGGTGCCGGTGGTCGCGTTCCTCGCGTACCTGCTCGTGCCGCACGCACCGTTCGGCCTCGACGGCTGGCGCTGGGTCGTGCTGATCGGCGCGCACGGCGCGCTGTTCGTGTGGTGGATTCGCCGCGCGCTGCCGGAGAGCCCGCGCTGGCTCGCGCAGCAGGGCCGCGTCGACGAAGCCGACCGCATCATGCGCGCGCTCGAGGCGAAGGTCGAAGCCGAATACGGCCGGCCGCTTCCGCCGCCCGCACCGGCCGAGCCGGTGCCGCCGCGCGGCAGCTTCCGCGACATGTGGGTGCCGCCGTATCGCAGCCGCACGATCATGATGACGATCTTCAACGTGTTTCAGACGGTCGGCTTCTACGGCTTCGCGAACTGGGTGCCGACGCTGCTGATCAAGCAGGGCATCACGATCACGTCGAGTCTGATGTATTCGAGCGTGATCGCGCTCGCGGCGCCGCTCGGCCCGCTGATCGGCCTCGTGATCGCCGACCGCTTCGAGCGCAAGTCGGTGATCGTCGCGATGGCGGCGGCGATCGTCGTCTGCGGGCTGCTGTTCAGCCAGACGACGGTGGGCGCGTTCCTGATCGTGCTCGGCATCGGCCTCACGCTCGCGAGCAACATCATGTCGTACAGCTTCCATGCGTATCAGGCCGAGCTGTTCCCGACGTCGATCCGCGCGCGCGCGGTGGGCTTCGTCTACTCGTGGAGCCGCTTCTCGGCGATCTTCTCGTCGTTCGTGATCGCGGCCGTGCTGAAGGGTTTCGGCACGTTCGGCGTGTTCGCGTTCATCGCCGGCGCGATGGTGATCGTGATGGCCGCGATCGGGTTCATGGGGCCGCGTACCAGGGGCATCGCGCTCGAAACCATTTCGAAGTAGACGGGGGTTGCGCGCTCGCGTGTCGTATGCAGCATGCGAGTGAATTTCCGGGCGTTTCGGTTTTGTCTTGCCGGACACGCCCGGCGAAGCAACCTGCCGTGCAGCGGCGCATCAAGCGGCAATGAGTTGAAACAAAGTGTGACGAAGCGCAAAGCCGCGGCGAAACCGGGGAAGCGGCCCTGCCGATTCGTGTCCGCGCGGGTAGAATGAAAGACCTGACGACTCATTAGCCGCCATTGGACCGAACGCGTTGTACTGCGAACGACTCCACCGCGAAGAGGCGTCGGCGCCGGGCACATGCGTGCGGCCGGCGTGTCGATGGCTCGCGCGGGAGATGCGCCGTTCGCAACGTGCGGCGGCCGGTTCGGCCGATGGTTTCGATCGCATGATGCTCTCCGACCTGACGCGGCGGTTGTGCAAGCCGCGTTGCCGTACTCTCGCGGTCGCCACCCATGTGTGGCTCGCGGCCGTTCTCCCGATCTCCGTGCTTGTCGCGCGGCCCGCCTTTGCCGCGTCCGACGTGCCGTCGGCCACTGCTACGTCATCCTCATCAACGGCTTCGGCTGCGCATTCGGCTTCGCCGGCGCATGTGTCGTCGGGCGTCGCGTCGTCATCCACGGCTTCGGCCGCGCATTCGGCTTCGTCGGCGCATGTGTCGTCCGGAGTCGCGCCGTCATCCGCGGCATCCGCCGCGCATCATGCGTCGCCCGCCAGCGGGGCATCCCCGGCTTCCGCCGCATCGGCAGCATCGGAGGCATCGCCTACATCGGCAGCATCCGGCACGCCGGCAAGCGAAGCCGAAGCACCCGCACCGACGCCGCCGCGCCGGCACCCGCCGCTGTCGGCCGACGAAGCGAAGAGCGCAACCGCGCGTGCGATCGACATGCGCAAGCGCTTCACGCAGGAAGTCACGCGACGCCTGAACGTGCCCGCGAGCGAGCAGCGCGCGTATGGCGTCCGCCTTCAGCAGGCGCTCGCCGATGCAGACCTCGGCGACCTGGCCGGCGAATACGTCGCGATCGTCGACCGCGCGCCGAACGTGCAGGCGCTGTTCATCTACTTCCGCGCGACGCCGACCAATGCGTGGCTGATGATCGGCGCGTCGCCGGTCGGCACCGGCTGGCCCGGCAAATACGATCACTTCCTGACGCCGCTCGGCGTGTTCCACCACTCGCCCGACAACATGGATTTCCGCGCGGAAGGCACGACGAACGACAACGGTATTCGCGGCTACGGCAAGCGCGACATGCGCATCTACGACTTCGGCTGGGTGGACGGCGAGCGCGGCTGGGGCAAGGGCGGCAAGTCGCCGATGCGCTTCCAGATGCACGCGACCGATCCCGATCGCCTCGAGCCGCTGCTCGGCATCCGGCACTCGAAAGGCTGCGTGCGGATTCCTGCTTCGCTGAACGCGTTCATCGACCAGCACGGCATCCTCGACGACGACTACGAGGCGCGCGTCGAGGACGGCAAGTCGTTGTGGGTGCTGCGCCGCGATCGCGACGTCACGCCGATCGCCGGGCGCTACCTGGTCGTGATCGACAGCGCGCGCAAGACACGTCCGGCATGGTCGCCGGCGCCGGGACGCAACGCATGGTCGAAGCTGCCGAAGAGCGGCGACACGGCGGACTGACGACAGCCGGTCCGCCGGCGCGACGAAGGCCGCGCGGCGTGGGCGCCGCAGTTCGACGCACTGGCGGCGACGCTCGCGGCGGCCTGAGCGCGTTGCCGGCCGTGTTCGCCGGCCGGCGCGTCAAGCGGCCGGCGCATCGTTCAGGTGGCGACGCAGGTCGCCCGCGAAATCGAACAGCGTGTAGTCGCGGAACGCGAAACGCCATGCGCCGTCGACGCGCTCGAACGCGTCGTGATAGCGGCCCGCTGCGATCGGCTGCAGCGCGAGGCCGTCGACGGCCTGCAGCACCGTGTAGTACGAGCGAGCCGTCGCGCGATGCGCGGCTTCGTCGATCTCGATGAGCGGATTCGTGATTACATGCTTCGTGCGCGGCGTGCCGCACGCGTAGCGCTTCACGCGCGCGTCGAACAGCGCGAGCAATTCATCGGCGCCGATCGTCGGCGCCGCTTCCTCGACCTTGATCTGCGCATGCCGGAACAGCGCCGCCATCCCCGGCAGGTCACCGGCGTCGAGCAGCTCCGCGTACCGGTACAGCAGGTTCGCGATTTGGACGGCGCTGTGGGTCATGCGGCCTCCGGCATCGATGGACGGGTTGCGTCGATGATGCGCGGTGCGGGCCGGGATCGCTTCGTCCGGGTGGACGAAGCGTCTTAGTCGTGCCGCGCTCAGCGGAAAATCTTCAGCCAGTCGAACAGGCCCGGATGCGGACGCCGCCTCGGTGCCGGCGCTGGCGCGCTGCGCGGCCGGAAGTCGGGCGAGAACTGCACATGCGGGTCGATCGCACGCGCACGCAGCGCCGCATCGTAGAACGAGCCGACGATCGGCAGCGCGCTGTGCGCGCCCGCGCCCCAGTAGTCGCTTCGCAGCGTCACGTTGCCGTCGTCGAAGCCGACCCACGCGCCGGCCACCAGTTGCGGATGCATCAGGATGAACCAGCCGTCCGTGTTGTCCTGCGTCGTGCCGGTCTTGCCCGCGACGTCGATGCGAATCCCGTAGCGCGAGCGGATGTCGGCACCGGTTCCGTAATCGACGACGCCACGCATCACGTCGACCAGCGTCTGTGCCGCGGCCACCGGCATCGCGCGTTCGGGCGGCGCGCTGCCGAACGCGGCGAGCACCTTGCCATCGCGATCCTCGATGCGCGTGATCATCTGCGGCGCGACGTACACGCCGCGGTTCGCGATCGTCCCGTACGCGGACACCATTTCCTTCAGCGTGACGGGGCTCGTACCGAGCGCGAGCGACGGCACCGCGTCGAGCGGGCTTTCGCGCACGCCCATCGCACGTGCGAGCTGTGCGACCCTGGCCGCGCCTTCGCGCTGCATCACCTGCGCGGTGATGCGATTGCGCGACAGGGCGAGCGCGTCGCGCAGCGTCATCGGCGCGTCCGTCGGCGGTTCGGCATCGGTCGGGCGCCACACCGCGTGCGCGCCGATCGGGATCGCCACCGGGCGATCGACGAACGTATCGTCCGGCCGCATGCCGTCCGCGAACGCGGCGCCATAGACGAACGGCTTGAATGTCGAGCCCGGCTGGCGCCGCGCCTGCACGACGTGATCGAACGGCTCGCTGCCGAAATCGGGGCTGCCGACCCACGCGCGAATCGCGCCGTTGCGCGGATCGAGCGCGACGAAGCCGGCCTGTACCTGCGTCTTGCGCTCGCATAACGCGCGCACGAACGCGCGATTCGCGCCGAGCTGCTTCAGCGCCGCCGCGTCGGCGAGCCCGGCGGCGCGCGCGTCGCGATAGTCGGGCGTCTGCCGGATGAAGCCGCGGAACAGGTCGTTGCGCAGCCCGCAGCCGGACGGGTTGTGCCACGCGTCATCGGCGATCGCCTGCAGGCGATCGGTTTGCTGCGTCAGCGCTCGCGTCGCCATCTCCTGCAATTGCGCATCGAGCGTCGTGCGCACGACGAGGCCGTCCGAGTAGAGGTCGTAGTTGTTGCGGTCGGCCCAGGCGATCAGCCACTTGCGCAGCTGCACCGCGAAGTGCGGGGCCGGGCCGGGTTGCGCGGTCTGCGGCTCGAAGTCGACGCGCAGCGGCCGGCGCTGCAACTGCGCGAGCTGCCGCGGCGACAGCATGCCCATGGCCGCCATCCGCGCGAGCACGATGTTGCGGCGCTGGACCGCGCGCTCCGGATTCAGCACCGGGTTGTAGTAGCTGTTGCCCTTCAGCATCCCGACGAGCGTCGCGCTTTCGACGATGTCGAGCTGGTCCGCCGATTTGCCGAAATAGGTGCGCGCGGCCATTTCGACGCCGTACGCGTTGTACAGGAACGGCACGGTGTTCAGGTAAGTCTCGAGAATCTCGTCCTTGCTGTACACCGCCTCGATCTTGAACGCGGTGATCAGCTCCTTCACCTTGCGCGTGAGCGTCGGCGCGCGGCCGACTTCGTCCGGATACAGGTTGCGGGCGAGCTGCTGCGTGATCGTCGAGCCGCCCTGGCGGCTACCCGAGAATGTATGCAGCCCCGCCGCGAGCGTGCGGCGCCAGTCGATGCCGTGATGTGCGTAGAAGCGGTGGTCCTCGGTCGCGATCAGCGCATCGACCATGTGCGGCGAGATCTGCTTGAGCGGCACCCATTCGCGGTTCACGGGCCGGAACTCGGCGATCAGCTGGCCGTCGGCCGACAGCACGCGCGCGGGACGGTCGATGCGCGCCTTGCGGATGTCGCCGATGCTCGGCGTGAACGGCACGAACGCGAGCAGGACCAGCAGGCCGAGCACGGGGATCGCGGCGAGCGTCAGCGCGACGCCGCGGCGCGTCGGATGGCGCAGGCGATGCCACGCGCCGGCGCCGAGCGCGCGGGCGCCGGTACGGCAGCGAAGCCACAGATCTCGAAGATACGGCACGAAGCGATTCACGGCGGCAGGAGCGCGAGCGGAAAAGGCGCGATCCTAGCAAACCGCGCAGCGTCACCTGTGGCCAAAACGCCGGTTTTCCTGCAGGCGTTACAGACGATTACGTTTGTTGCCCGCGGACAACTTTTGGTCGCATGCGTCGCCGCGATTCCTCCGACGAATCGACGCCGGCCGCTTCGCCGACCACGTCCGCGAGCCGCTGCGCGGCCGCTTCCATCCGTGCGCGATCGAACCCGCCGAAGCCGAGCACGAGGCCTGGACGCGCGGTGCCCGGCGCGAACATCGGCGACACCGCGCGCACCGCCACGCCCGCCTGCGCGGCGCGCGCCACCACGTCGAGATCGTCGATCCCCTCCGCGAGCCACAGCACGACGTGCATCCCCTGATCGCCCGGCTGCACCCAGGCGCGCTCGCGCGGCAGCCGCGCGCCGAGCGTGTCGATCAGCAGCGCGCGCTGTTCCGCGTAGACGCCGCGCACGCGGCGGATGTGGCGGTCGAGATGGCCTTCCGCGATGAAGGCGGCGAGCACGTGCTGATCGGCGGTCGGCGCGTGGCGATCCATCAGCACGCGCGCGCCGCAGAACGCGGGCACGAGCTCGGCGGGCGCGACCACGTAGCCGAGCCGCAGCGACGGGAACAGGATCTTGCTGAACGTGCCGAGATAGATCACGTGTTCCGGATCCAGGCCTTGCAGCGACGGGAACGGATAGCCTTCGTAGCGCAGCTCGCTGTCGTAGTCGTCCTCGACCACCCATGCGCGATGCGCGCGCGCCCAGCCGAGCAGCGCGTTGCGGCGTGCCATGCTCATCGGCATCCCGAGCGGATACTGGTGCGACGGCGTGACGAACGCCGCGCGCGCGTCCGGCGCGAGACGGATGCCGGCCTCGACCTCGATGCCGTCCGCGTCGACCGGCACGCGGACCATCGCGTCGCGCCGCCCGGTGCTCTCGAGCAGCGCGGTGATGCCGCGATAGGCGGGATTCTCGACCCACGCGCGATCGTTCGGGCCGAGCAGGATCTGGCTCGCGAGGTGCAGCCCCTGTTGCGTGCCGCTCGTGATGACGACCTGCTCGGCGCTGCAGCGCACCGAGCGCGAGCGGCGCACGTAATCGGCGATCGCTTCGCGCAGCGGCAGCGCGCCTTGCGGATCCGCATAACCGGACGGCGCGCCGGCGCCGCGGGCGCGCAGGCGGTTGCCGAGCCGGCGCCAGATGTCGTCGGGCGCGGTGAGCCCGACCGGCACCGAGATCGCGAACGGCACGGCCGGCAGCGGGCGGAATTCGCGGGCGATCCGCGCAAACGTCGCGGCCGGTTCGGGCAGGCCGGCATGGGCGGCGCGCTGGCGGGCGGCGGGCGGTGCGCCAGCCGGCGGCGACGGCTCGGCCAGCGCGTTCGCGACCCGCGTGCCGGCGCCGCCGCGCGACTCCAGGAAGCCTTCGGCGACGAGTTGCGCATACGCGTCGACGACCGTGCCGCGCGCGACCTGCAGCGATGCCGCGAGCAGCCGCGTGGACGGCAGCGTGTCGCCGGGCCGCACGTCGCCGCGGCGCACTGCGTCCCGCAACGCCTGCGCGAGCTGGCGGCTCAGGTCGCCGGCCGCGCGGCTGCTCGCGCCGAGCGACGGGATTTCGACGATCCGGGCGGTCCTGGCCATGATTCTGGTCTGCTGAAAATGTTCTAAACCGGCTCTACAGCATAAACCAGTTAGCGATCACAATCGGGGCATGACGGGCCGGTTCCGACCCGTTCCCTCCCAACCCTGTCCGATCGTGGAGCCGCCATGTATGTCCCCGCCGATTTCGCCGAATCCCGTCCCGACGTGCTGCGCGAACTGATGGTCCAGCATCCGTTCGGCACCCTGGTCACGCGCGGGAACAGCGGGCTCGACGCGAACCACCTTCCGTTCGAACTGCTGCCGGGCGATGGCGGCCTCGGCGAACTGCATGCGCACGTCGCGCGCGCGAATCCGGTCTGGCAGGACGTCGCGGATGGCGACGAGGTGCTCGTGATCTTCCGCGCCGGCGACGCGTACATCTCGCCGAACTGGTACCCGAGCAAGCACGTCGCGCATCGGCAGGTGCCGACGTGGAACTACGTGGTCGTGCATGCGCACGGCCGCATCACCGTGCGCGACGACGAGAAGTTCGTGCGCGGCGTGGTCGCGCGGCTGACGCGCACGCACGAGGCGTCGCAGCCGGCGCCGTGGAAGATGGCCGACGCGCCGAAGGACTATCTCGACACGATGCTGCAGTCGATCGTCGGGCTGCAGATCGAGATCACGCGGCTCGTCGGCAAGCGCAAGCTCGGGCAGAACAAGGCGGTCGACGACATTCGCGGCGCGGGCGACGCGCTGATCGCGGACGGGAATCTCGCGATCGGGGAGGCGATGCTGGCGGAAGCCGACGCGAAGCGCAGGTGAGTCACGGTGAATCGCACGGGGGCGCATGTCGCGCCCCCGCCGGCGCACGCTACTGCGTACGCGTCGCGCCCTTCGCCACTTCCCCCGCCTGCGCCAGCGCCCCCCGAATCGCCGCTTCCGTCTTGTCATACCCGCCCTCGCCATACCGCGTATAGACGACCTTGCCGTTCGCGTCGATCAGGTACAGCGCGGGCCAGTACTGGTTGCCGTACGCGCGCCACGTGTCGTAACGGTTGTCCTGCGCGACCGGATACTGGATGCCGAAGCGCTTGACCGCATCGGCGACGTTCTTCGCATCGCGTTCGAACGGATACTCGGGCGTATGAACGCCGACCACGACGAGCCCCTGGTCGCGATACTTCCGGTACCAGTCGTTCACGTACGGAATCGTATGAATGCAGTTGATGCACGAGTACGTCCAGAAATCGACCAGCACGACCTTGCCGCGCAACTGGTCGAGCTTGAGTGGCGCGCTGTTGTGCCATTGCTCGATGCCGGTGAAGTCGGGTGCCGGCGTGCCGGCCAGCGAGGCGGGCATGCCCGCGTCGTCGCGGGTGCCGGCGAACGCGGCGAGCCCGGCCGTGGCGGCGAGGGCGATCACGAGGGCGGCGGTCTTGAGTCTGGTCGGCATGGCGGTTCTCCGGTTCGGCCGGCCGCCGCGCGGGGGGGCGGCGGCCGGACAGGTTTCGACAGCCCTCATTGGGCCGCGCCGACGTATCTGCGATGTGTCCGGCAGGCCGCGCGTGTGCAATGTTGTGTGTCGCCACGGCGGCGCGATACATTGGGATACAAACGGGTGCCCGCAGTGGGGTATAAAAGCGGACATCGCCAGCCGGAACATCACGCCAACGACATCGCCCATGGACAAGATCGACCACGTACTGATCGTCGACGACGATCGCGCGATCCGCGAACTGATCGCGGACTACCTGGAGAAGAACGGCATGCGCGTGTCGCTCGCCGCGAACGGCCGCGAGATGCGCAACGCGCTCGACGACGGCGCGCCCGACCTGATCGTGCTCGACCTGATGATGCCCGGCGAGGACGGCCTCACGCTGTGCCGCGATCTGCGCGCGGGCAAGTTCCGGACGGTGCCGGTGCTGATGCTGACCGCGCGTGGCGAGGAAACCGACCGCATCATCGGTCTGGAGATGGGCGCCGACGACTATCTCGCAAAGCCGTTCGCGGTGCGCGAGCTGCTCGCGCGGATCCGCTCGGTGCTGCGCCGCGCGCGCATGCTGCCGCCCGGCATGCAGGTGACGGAGTCGGCCGCGATGCTCGCGTTCGGCGAATGGCGGCTCGACACGACGGGGCGTCACCTGCTCGACGCCGAAGGCACGCTGGTCGCGTTGAGCGGCGCCGAATACCGGCTGTTGCGCGTGTTCCTCGACAATCCGCAGCGCGTGCTGACGCGCGACCAGTTGCTCAACCTCACGCAGGGCCGGCAGTCCGATCCGTTCGACCGGTCGATCGACCTGCTCGTGAGCCGGCTGCGCCAGCGCCTGCGCGACGGCGCGCGCGAGCCGCGCTACATCAAGACGCTGCGCAACGAGGGCTACGTGTTCTCGGCGGCGGTGACCGCGGTCGAAGGCGACGCATGAGCGCGCGCACCCCATGGCACTGGCCGCGCTCGCTGTTCGCGCGGCTCGCGCTGATCCTGTGCGTGGGCCTCGCGCTCGCGCAGACGCTGTCGTTCTGGCTCACGGTCACCGAGCGCGACCAGGCGACCACCAACCTGATGATGGGCTACATCGAACGCGAGGTCGCGAGTTCGGTCGCGCTGCTCGATCACCTGCCGCCCGACCAGCGTGCCGCGTGGCTGCCGCGTCTCGCACGGCGCAGCTACGCGTTCATCCTCGGGCCCGGCGAGACGGGCACGCCGCCGGAGGCGCGGCTCTCGGCGCGCGTCGAGCGCTCGATCTCGGACGGCATCGGCGGCGACTATCCGCTGACGGCGAACGCGATCCCCGGCGATCGCGAGCATCTGCAGGTGCATCTGCGCCTGACCGACGGCTCGCCGCTGACGATCGACATCCACCCGATGTCCACGGTGCCGCTGTCGGGCTGGCTGCCCGTCGTGCTCGCGCTGCAGCTCGCGGTGCTGGCCGGGTGCTGCTGGCTCGCGGTGCGGCTCGCGACGCGGCCGCTGAAGCAGCTCGCGCAGGCGGCCGACGCGCTCGGCCCCGATCTGAAGGGCGAACGCCTGAACGAGGACGGGCCGTCCGAAGTCGCGCGTGCCGCGCGGGCGTTCAACGCGATGCAGGACCGCATCGCGCAATACATGGCCGAGCGCATGCAGATCCTCGCGTCGATCTCGCACGACCTGCAGACGCCGATCACGCGGATGCGGCTGCGCGTCGACGTGATGGACGACGACGCGCAGGGCGCGAAGCTGCGCCAGGACCTGCTCGAGATGGAGCATCTGGTGAAGGAAGGCGTCGCGTATGCGCGCACGCTGCACGGCACGGAAGAGGCCGCGCGCCGCATCGATCTCGATGCGCTGCTCGACAGCATCGTGTGCGACTACACGGATGCGGGGCAGGACGTCGCGCTGCATGGCGGCGGCCCGCTCGCGCTCGTCACGCGGCCGAAGGCGCTGCGCCGGATCGTCGGCAACCTCGTCGACAACGCGCTGAAGTTCGCGGGCGCGGCCGAGATCGACGTGCAGGCGGCGCCGGGCGGCGGCGCGGTCATCGCGGTGCTCGATCGCGGGCCGGGCATTCCGGACGATCAGCTCGACGCGGTGTTCGAACCGTTCCGGCGCGTGGAGACGTCGCGCAATCGCGAGACGGGCGGCACGGGGCTCGGCCTCGCGATCGCGCGGCAGCTTGCGCTCGCGATGGGCGGCACGCTCACGTTGCGCAACCGGCCGGACGGCGGTGGACTCGAAGCGCGGTTGACGCTGGTGAACGCGACCTGACGGGGCGCCCCGAGATGCGGCGTCGAACGCGTCGTGGGCTTCTGGGTCGAAGCGGGCTGCGTCACACGCGCTGCAGATGCGCGTCGACGAGCGGCGCGAGCGTTTCGGCATGCACGGCCGCGAGATCGTGCCGGCCGCCCGGCACCACGTGCAGCCGTGCATCGGGCAGCCGTTCGAGCAGGCGTTTGCCGGCCGCGACCGGGCTGATCGGATCGTCGTCGCCCCACAGCAGCAGCGTCGGCTGCGCGATGCGGCCGATGCCCTGCGACAGGTCGGCGCGCAACGTCAGGAACCAGTCGGGCAATTGCGGGTTCGCTTGCGCGAAGCCGGCGCGCCAGTCCTGCGCGCCGAGCCCCTGCATGTCGAGGCCGCCCGACGTGACCGTCAGCACCAGGTGCGTGACGAGCGGCGCACGTTCGAGTGCCGCGCGCATCGCGATCACGCCGCCCATCGATTGCGCGATCACGGCGGTCGGCCGGTCGATCGCGCTCAGCACATGGCGCACGAGACCGTCGAAGTCGTCGACGGCCGGATCGCGCGGCGTGTCGCCGAAACCCGGATAGCCGACGATCCGACGCTCGGCCGGATGCGCGAGGCGGCTCGCGAGCGGTTGCCAGAAGGCGGTGCTGCCCGATGCGCCGGGCAGGAACAGCAGTTGTGACGGAACGGGCATGACGGATCGGCTTTCTGGTGAACGAAGCGGGTGAATGGAAGGCGGCGATGCGTCAGCACCGGCCGGTGCGCAGCGCGACGGTCCAGTCGTCGCGGCCGCGCGATGCCGCGGTGGCGGCGGCCGTATGCCAGTCGTATTCGACCGCATGAAATTCGGCGTGCCAGCCGGCCGGCGTGCGCGACACCATCGCGTAGCGCGCATGCGGCGAACCCGTTTCGATCCGGTGCGGGTGCGGTAGATCGTCCGCGTACGCTTGCAGCCCGACACTGCCGGGGTTGACGATCAGCCGGCCGTCGTCGAGTTTCGCGAGGCGCGGCACATGCGTATGGCCGCACAGAATCAGCGAGGCCGTCTCGTCGCCCGCGCGCTGCGCGATTTCATCGGGCGTCGCCGCACGGCAGCCGTCGGGCGTGACCGTTTCGAGGAAGTAGACGAGGTCGCTGGCGGGCGTGCCGTGCACCATCAGTACATCGTCGCCGAGCGTCAGGCGCTCGGGCAGCGCGGCGATCCATGCGCGATGGTCGTCGCGCAGCGTGTCGTGCGCCCAGCGGTCGGACAGCCGCATCGTGTCGCGATCGCCGGTCAGCAGTTGCCGTTCGTGATTGCCCTTGATGGTCGGCAGGTCGAGCGCGATCAGGCGGTCGGCCGTTGCGGCAGGATGGAGCGCGCCCGACACGATGTCGCCGAGGTTGACCATCACGTCGGCGCCGCGGCGGCGCACGTCGTCGAGCACCGCGTCGAGCGCGGCGAGGTTGCCGTGGATGTCGGACAGCGCGGCGATTTTCATGGCGAAGGAGTCGAGGCGGGGAACGGCGATTGTCGCGAATTCGCCGCGGGTCGTCCATTCGCGTCGACGGCGTGCGGATCGGCGCGTCGCGCGTCGCGTCGGCCCGTCAGTCGGTCGCGAGGCGCGCGTACAGCGCGAAATCGCCCGGCGCGCCGCGCACCATCCGGTATGCGCGCAGCAATCCTTCGTACCGGTAGCCGCATTTCTGCAGCACGCGCGCGGAGCCGGCATTGCTGGTCAGCACGACGCCCTGGATCCGCATGAAGCCGCCTTCGGCGAACGCCCATGCGGTGACGCTCGCGCACAGCGCGCTCGCGATGCCGCGCCCCCAGTGCGACGGCGCGAGGTCGTACGCGATCTCGGCCGAGCGGTTCGCGGTGGATACCGTATGCAGCCCGATGGTCCCGGCGAGCGCGCCCGACGCGTCGTCGACGATCGCGAGGCGGCGGATCGAATCCGGATGAGCCGATTCGATGCCGTCGAACAGCGGCAGCAGATCGTCGCGCGCATGCAGGTTCCAGCTCGTGTGGCGGACGACGTCGGGATTCGACAGGTATGCGTACCACGTGTCGAGATCCGCGCGGTCGAGCTGGCGCAGCGACAGGCCGGGGAAACCGGAGCGGGGCGGGACGTCGATTCTCATCGCGAGCCCGTTGAGGACGTTGCGGGTAATGCGACCCGCGCGAACGGCGCGCCTGAAGCGCTCGAAGCGCCCGAAGCACCGCGCATGCCGATGCTCCTACGCAGCATGCCGCCGATACAGCGCGAGCGATCCCGCCAGCGCGAGCAGCATCGCGCCGCACGTGCGTTCGAGCCACAGCGCGCCCGAGCGCTTCAGCAGCCGCATAGCGCGCGCACCGAGCAGCGCGTAGCCGAACATCACGGCGCCGTCGAGCAGCGCGAACGTGACCGCGAGCGCAACATATTGCGGTGCCAGCGGGGCGGCCGGATCGAGGAACTGCGGCAGGAACGCGGAGAAGAACAGATAGCCCTTCGGATTCGTCACCGCGGTCAGGAAGCTCTTCGCGAAGATCGACGCGTTGCGTTCGTACGCCGCGCCGCCATGCGCGACGGCGACGTCGAGCGAGCCCTTCGACGTGAGCAGCCGGATGCCGACGTACGCGAGATAGGCGGCGCCGAGCCATTTCACCACCGAGAACCAGAACGCCGATGCCATCAGCAGCGCGCCGAGGCCGAGCGCGACCGCGACGATCAGCACGAAGTCGGACAGCATCGCGCCGGCGAAGCCGTAGGCCGCGCGGCGCACGCCGTAGCGCGAGCCGTTGGTCAGTGCGAGCAGCACGGTCGGGCCGGGCGTCGCGATCCCGACGAACGCGACGGCGGCGAAGATCAGCAGGGTCGATTGATGCATGCCGAAGACTCCCGGTGGATGGCGGGTGCCCGATTATCGGGCGCGCGGCCTCGCGCTGTACAGGGACGTCCGCCGCGCGGCTGATTATCTCGATTTTGGCAAGAAGCTGTTTTCATTATTGCGCTATCGACCGGAACCGGTTCCAACTACCATGGCGGCCACGGCGGGCATGCTGGCCGCGACGTCGCGCGCGCGTTTCGCATGCGCGCGTTCCCGTGTGCGGACGCTGCCGGCCTCGCCATGCCGGCGGATCTCGCCGACCGCACGCGCTACTCGCATAGAACAACGGGCTCACCGCCCGGAGACGCTAAAAAATCATGAACAAGCAACTGATCGCAGCACCGCTGCTGCTCTCGCTCGCGGGCATCGCCTCCGCGCAAAGCTCCGTCACGCTGTACGGCATCGTCGATGCGGGCGTGACCTATCGCAGCAACGAACGGGTCGGCTCGCCGGGCGCCTATACCGGGCACTCGGACGTCGCCCTGACTACCGGCAACCTGTCCGGCAGCCGCTGGGGCATCAAGGGCGCCGAGGATCTCGGCGGCGGGATGCGCGCGCTGTTCGTGCTCGAGAACGGCTTCGACATCACCAACGGCACGTCGGGCCAGGGCGGCCGCCAGTTCGGCCGGCAGGCGTTCGTCGGTGTCGGCAGCGACCGCTACGGCACGGTCACGCTCGGCCGCCAGTACACGTCGCTCGACGACTTCGTGAGCCCGGTCGGCCCGTCGTCGTTCATCGGCGGCTTCGGCGCGCATCCGGGCGACATCGACGACCTCGACCAGACCGCGCGCGTCGACAGCTCGATCAAGTACACGAGCGCGAACTACGCGGGCTTCACGTTCGGCGCGCTGTACGGCTTCGGCAGCCAGCCGGGCAGCATGAAGCAGCGCAACACGTGGAGCGTCGGCGCGGCGTACGCGGCAGGGCCGCTGCGCGTGGGCGTCGGCTACGAGCGTTCGGACAACAGCAAGACGGGCGCGACCGACCCAACCGCCGGCAAGTGGCGAAGCACCGACGACGGCCTGTTCAACTCGTCGATCAACGAAGGCTATGCGAGCGCGCAGTCGCAGCAGATCATCGCGACCGGCGCGACGTACGACTTCGGCCCGGCCGTGGTCGGGGTGAATTACAGCAACGTGCAGTACCGCAGCGGGGCCCAGTCGCTGTTCAACGGTCATGCGACGTTCAACGTCGCGGGCGTGTTCACGCGCTGGAACGTGCAGCCGCAGACGCAACTGTTCGCGGGCTACAGCTACACGCGCGGCAGCGACGTCGACGGCATAGACAACCGCGCGCAGTATCACAACGTCACGCTCGGTGCGGTCTACGACCTGTCGAAGCGCACCAGCGTGTACCTGCTCGGCGCGTACCAGCATGCGTCGGGCACGACGCTCGACGCGCTCGGCCGGCCGGTGGCGGCGACTGCATCGGTGTCGGACAAGGCGAACGGCCACTCGTCCGACTCGCGATCGCAGGCGATCGTCAGCCTCGGGCTGCGTCAGAAGTTCTAATGTCATGTGCATGACCGGGGGCTCGCGTTCGATGCGGGCCGCCGGTTGCGTGGATGCCTCTGTTCCATCGGTAGCGCGTGATCGACGTCGTCGATGCGCTGCCCAAGTACCTCGACGGCCGGGACGGCCCGACGCTCGACAGCGCGAGCTGACCGTAACCGGCCGCCCCCGCCGGCGTGCGGCCTTGCTCATTCACCGCTGCCCACTTCCCTTCGCCGCACGCGCGGTACATCCCGGACCTCGTCCGCATCTTCATCGGCAACGACATTCCGCCGCACACTGCCTTATTTCATATATTCACGATTTACCCGGCAATGCTGCGTGCGCCGGATAATATTTTTTCTCTTTCATTTCTATTTCGATTTGTAATAATCGAATCGATTTCATGGAAATGAAAATCAATGCGCGCATGTCAGAAAAAATGACGTGCGAGCATTAGGAAATTCGGAACAAAGTGCCGGTAATGACGGATCGCAACGGCGTTGGTTGACGGGTTTCACGGTGGTGACCCCGGCATGCCCCATCGCTGGTCAATTCGCGTCGTGCGGTAAGGGAACGTAATGAATCGTTTGCACGGTAATTGAACCGGTTCTTGAAAAAATCACCGATATTTCATACGCGGCGAATTAGAGTGTCGAACAACGATCGTCCGGGAGCATCATTCATGTTATCGAAACAAATTCGCGCGGCATTGCTTGGATTGTGCATGGCAATGCTGGCGCCGGTCAGTCACGCACAAGCGCAATACACGACGGACTGGCTCGCGAACACGTTCGGCACGCTCGCCGCGCACGTCGGCAACGGCGCGCGCTCGCTGTGGGTCGCCCCCGAGGGCGTGATTTATACGGCTTCGCGCTGGGACGAGAACGCGGGCGGCGTCGCGATCTACCAGAACGGGCAGACGCTCGGCACGATCGGCATTCATGACGAATTCCAGGGCGGCGCGATCACCGGCAACGCGAACGCGCTGTTCGTCGCGCTCGGCTACAACCGCACGTTCGGCAGCGGCTCGGTCGGCCGTTACAACCGCAGCACGAACCAGCGCGACCTGCGCATTCCGGTCAGCACGTGGACGGGCATCCAGTACGCGGACGTGATCACGGGCCTCGCGACGACCGGCAACCTGCTGTACGTGAGCGACTTCTACGGCAACCGCGTGCGCGTCTACACGACGGACGGCGTGTGGCAGCGCGACATCGGCGTATCGGGGCCCGGCGCGCTGGCGCTCGACGCGGCCGGCAACCTGTGGGTCGCACGCAAGAGCGCGGGCGTCGTCGCGCAGTTCAGCCCGACGGGCACGGCGATGAGCACGATCCAGATGGCGGCCCGCGCGCGGCCGGCATCGCTGTATTTCGATGCGCCGCGCGGGCAGTTGCTGGTGGGCGACGAAGGCCCCGACATGAACATCAAGATCTACGCGCTCGTGGGCCAGCCCGTGCAGCTCGGCACGTTCGGCGTGCAGGGCGGCTATCTCGACACGACGTCGGGCATCAAGGGGCAGGTCGGCGACAAGCGCTTCACGCGCGTCGCAGGCATCGGCAAGGACGCGGCCGGCAACCTGTACGTGCTGAACAACGCTTGGGGCGGCGGCTGGGATCTCGGGCGCAACGGCAGCACCGACCTGCATTCGTACAACCCGACGGGCGCGCTGCAATGGAAGCTGCAGGCGCTGAACTTCGAGGGTGCCGCCGCGCCCGATCCGGCGACCGACGGCGCGTTCTTCTACAGCGGCAACAACGTGTACACCGGCACCGCGGGCGGCACGTTCGTCGCGAACACGATCGATCCGTTCAGCTATCCGAAGGACCCGCGCCTCGACATGAACGACTACCAGCGCGGCCAGCATTTCGGCCAGCTGGCGCTGGTAAAGGGCACCCGGATGCTCGTCGCGACCGGGCAGAACCCGGGCAACTACAACCTCTATCACTTCAACGGCGCGAGCGGCTACATCGCGATTCCGGACGGCTCGATTCCCGGCAAGCCGTTCAACACGACGCTGCAGGTAACGGCAGGTTTCTCGCTCGACGACAACGGCGACGTGTGGGCCGGGCTCGATCGCACCAACAACATCTCGCACTATCCGATGACGGGTTTCGACGCGGCCGGGAAGCCGACATGGGGCAAGCCGGTGCAGATTCCGATTCCGCGCTCCGTGCTGCCGCTCACGCGGATCATCTACCAGGCCGACAGCGACACGATGATCCTCGCGCAGGGCATCTCGGGCAGCTGGGACTGGACCGCGATGAACGGGCACATCGAGGTCTATCGCGGCTGGATGGCCGGCAACACGAGCACGCCGAACGTGGCGATCAACCTGACGAGCGCGAATCCGAAATCGATGGCGGCGGCCGGCCACTATCTGTTCGTCGGCTACGTGCACACGGTGCCGAACGTCGACGTGTTCGACCTGAACACCGGCAGCCTCGTCACCACGCTGACGAACTCGAACACGTCGGCGATGGACGTCGGCAACGACGTCGACTCGATGTACGGCATCCGTGCGTACCTGCGCTCGACCGGCGAATACGTGATCACGAAGGACAACTACAACGGGTCGAGCCTCGTCGTGTATCGCTGGCGTCCGTGATGGTGCAAGCGGCGCCGCCCGGGCCGGCCAGGTCTCATGGCGCGCCGGGCACGCGGCCGTTCACCTCGAGATGGCCGCGCACAATCCCGAGCAAAGCAGCAGGATCCTGCTCGATTTTGCGGGGCGGCTGATACGTGTTCGTGTCGCCGGCCGGAGCGCGTTGCGCGGCCCCGGCCACCCGGCGAGAAGATGCGTCAGAACGACACCGTCGTCGTCAGCGTGACGAGCCGCGGCTCGCCGACCGCGACGATCAGGTTGCTGTTGCTCGACGGGTAGTAGGTCTTGTCGAGCAGGTTCTTCACGTTGAGCTGGATGCGCGTCGGGAACTTGCCGATCGTCGTTTCGTAGGCCGCGAACGCATCGACGGTCACGTAGCCGGGCAGCGTGAAGCTGTTCGCGGTGTCGCCGGGCCGTGCGCCGACGAGCCGCGCGCCGCCGCCGAAGCGCCAGCGCCCCGGGAGGTTCGCGATCGCCGTGTCGTACACCGCGAACAGGCTGCCGGTGTGGCGTGCGACGTTGACGAGCGGCGTGTTGCTGTCGCGGTCGTTCGCGTTCGTGTACGCATAGCTGCCGATCAGGCTCAGGTGCCGCGTGAGCTGCCCCGCGACGTCGAGTTCGATCCCGCGCGAGCGCGCGGTGCCGATCGTCGACGTGATGTCGTTGACCGTGACCGCGACGTTGCGCTTGTCGATCTGATAGGCCGCGAGCGTGCCGGTGATGCCCGGCTTCAGGCTGAACTTCAGGCCGGCTTCCAGCACGCGGCCGAATTCCGGCGCGAGCGGCGCGGCCACGTTGGACGCGACGTTCGGCTTGAACGAACGGCTCACGTTCGCATACGCGGTCAGCGACGGCGTGAGCGCATACGCGAGCCCGAACTGCGGCAGCCACACGTTGCCGTGCGAGCGGTCGGCGAACACGAACGGCCGCCCCATTCCCGATTCCTGCTGCCAGTCCTCCCAGCGCAGCCCGCCGACCGCGGTGAGCCGGTCGGTGATCTTCACCGAGTCCTGCACGATCATCGAGTACGTGTGGACCTTCGAGAGCGAATCGCTCTGCTTCGCGCTCACCGTGCCGCCGGGCGCGAGCAGGCCGTAGACGGGATCGTAGAGATCGAAGCCCTTCGTCGCGGTGCCGCGGATCGTGTCACCGCGGAAGCTGCGCTGCCGCTCGTATTCGCCGCCGACATAGAGCGCGTGGCTCATCCCCGCGAGCGTCAGGTTGCCGAGCAGGCCGAGCGTCGCGATCTGGTCGGAGTCGTTGCGTCCGAGGTTCGCGTCGGACGAGCGCGACAGCGCGCCGGTCGTGCTGTTGAAGGCGGTCGCGCGGGCGATGTATTGATCGTAGCGGTCGCGACCCCAGCCGTAGGTCGCGCGCACGCGCCATGCGTCGGAGAAGCGGTGTTCGACGCGCGCGCGCAGCGTTTCCTGGATGCCGCTGCTTTGCGCCCACGCTTCCTCGTAGCGGCGATAGCGCAGCGCATCGTCGGGGCGGCCGTTCACGAGCACCGTGCCGCGATCGAACGGCATCGTGTAGTCGGCGTACTGGTAGCTGACGTCGATCGACGTGTTCGCGTCGTGCCACGACAGCGCGGGCGCGATCAGCGCATTGCGCTCGCGGCCGAAGCTGCGCCAGTAGCGGCTCGTGTCGTATTCGCCGGTGAGCCGGAATGCGAGCGTGCCGCCCGCGACCTGGCCCGGCTTGCCGAGCGGGCCGGTCAGGTCGAACTGCGCGCTGCTGCCGCCGTGGCTCGTGCGCGAGGCCGAGATCGAGCCGCCGAACGTGTCCTCCGGCTTGCGCGTGACGAGGTTGATCACGCCGCCCGGGTCCTGCATCCCGTACAGCAGCGAAGCCGGGCCCTTCAGCACTTCGACGCGGTCGATCGTCGCGAGGTAGCTGTGCAGCACCGGCGTGCGCACGCCGTCGACGAGCACGGAGCCGTCGTTGTTCGAGCCGAAGCCGCGCTTGATGAACGCATCGCGCGTGCCGCCGAGCGTGTTGGTCTGCGTGACGCCGCTGATGTTGCCGAGCACGTCGTCGAGCGAGCGCGCCTGCTGGTCCTGCATCACGCTGCTGCTGACCACGGCGACCGATTGCGGAATCTCCCTGAGCGGGCGATCGTCGCCGCCGGCGACGCTGCTCGTGCGCGGCTGGTAGCCGACGGTCGGATCGACTGCTGACGATGCGCTGACGCTGATCGTCGGCAGTTCGCGTTCGGGGCGCGCGGGCGTCGACGAGGGCGAGGGCGTGGCCGCCGAAGCCGTGGCGGCAGGTTCGGCATCCGCATGCGCGCCGCTTGCGACGCAAAGCGTGATCAGGGCGGGCAGGCTCGCGCGCCACGGACGAAGCGTCCGGGCGCGGTGGGGCGTTCGGCGGGATGGCATGAATCGATGAATGGACGGAGTGCTAAGGACGATGACGCGGGCCGCAGCGCCTTTACTGCGTCGCGCGGAGGATGTGCATGATATATGTAATGAGAATCGTTTGCAATTGTAAAGAGGCCGATTCGGACCGGGCATCGTGATTGCCGGGCCGCCGGCCGTCTGCTACCGTAGCGCCCAAAAATAGACGCAGTGAAATTCAATGAGAGCCGGGGGCCGCACCATGTCATCTTCCTGTCACGTCGCGTGCCGCGCGACGTCGCGCACCGCAGCCGACCACGCGGGTGCTGAAGTGATTGCAGCCGTGTTCCACGATTCGAACGATTGACGCAACGGCCGCACGTCATTCCCTGGTGTTTCGCCGGGCAGCCGGCGAAGCGCCGCGATCGATTACTTCAACCACCACGCTTGACGGGAGACCACCCAATGAAAAAGAGTTCCGCGCCGTTCATGACGGCCGCGCTGGCTGCCTGCGCGATGCTGGCGGGCGTTCACCAGAGCGGCTACGCCGCGCCGGCCGCCGAGCCCGCGATCGACGCGCACTACGCCACCGTGATCGAGGCCTACACGCAGGACATGGCCGCCGCGAAGACGAAATACGACGGCAGGCGCCTCGCGTTCGTCGGCGCGGTGATGCGGATGGGCAGCGACCCGGGCGGCACGTACTTCGGTGCGTTGACGGCCGACGGCGAGCAGTTCGACACGCATTTCGACGCGGCCGATCAGTCCGCGTTGAAACCGAAATTCCCGGGCGGCGAGATCAAGCCGTTCACGGCGTCCGCGAATTTCCGCTTCAGCTGCGTGAACGAAGGTTATATCGACGCGCCGGTGCTGCCCGGGCTGAAGCTGTCGCATTGCCGGCTCGCCGATTGATCGAGGTGCGGTGTCCGGCGTTCAGAACTTCTGCTGGATGCCGGCCATCACGCCGAGCTGATTCATCCCGGTGCCGACCGTCCCGCCGGCCGCGACCGCGTTCGCGGCCAGCGCGCTGTTGAACATGTAGCCCACCGACGTATACACGGTCGTCCGCTTCGACAGGAAATAGTTTGCGCGCCCGACGACCAGCGTCGCGTTCGTGCCTTCCTTGTTTTCGCGGCGTTGCAGGTAGCGCACGCCCTGCAGGTCGAGCGCGAGGTAGGGCGTCGCGTAGTACGTGCCGCCCGCGAACACGATGTCGGCCTGCAGGTGCTCGGCCGCCGCGAGGTTGCGGCGGATCCACCCGGCGCCGAGTTTCGCGGGGCCGATCTTCACGTAGCCGGCGACGATGTCGCGCGTGTCGGTGTAGGCCGGATTGTTCAGCGGCGCGAGCGCGCCGCCGCCGCCGCGCATCACGTCGTGCGACGCGGCCAGCCCGAAATTGCTCGCGTCATACGCGAGCATCGCCGTGTATTGGCGGCACGCGACGATGTCGCCGGGCACCTGTCCGGCGCAGCCCGTCGCCGACGGCCCCGCCGGCCCGGCCGCGTCGCGGCCGAAGCTGTAGGTCGCGCCGAGCGTCACGCCGTGGAACGTGCCCTTGTAGCCGATCGCATTGTCGCTGCGCGCGTTCGGCAGATACGAGTCGAAATCCGCCATCGAATGAATCGACGGGCCGATCACGTCAGCATTGGTCACCACGATCATCGACATGTTCATCTGACGGCCGAGGGTCAGCGCGCCGAACGGGCTGTTTACGCCCACGTTGGCCTGCCGCCCGAACAGGCGCCCGCCGTAGTTCAGCGCGCCGGTGCCCGGCTGGAAGCCGTTTTCGAGCACGAAGAAGGCCTGGTAGCCGCCGCCGAGATCCTCCGTGCCTCTCAGGCCCCAGCGTGACGGCACTTCGCCGGTCAGCGTCGGCATCCCGGTGAACGATCCGCCGCGCGCGGCGTTGTTGTAGTAGGACACGCCGGTATCGATGATCCCGTACAGCGTGACGCTGCTTTGCGCACAGGCCGGTCCGGCCAGCGCCATCGCCGTCGCGAGTGCGACGCCCAGTTTCGTTTTCATGGCTGTCTCCAAACAGTATGTAGATGTACTTATCGATTTTTTTATTGCCCCGGACCTGCCCGGGATGCCGACGGGTATCGGCAGGACTGCGGGTGTCGCGTGTTACGAGATCGCCGGATCGCGTTGCCGGTGCGGCGCCGCGACATGCGCGCCCGCCACGGCGACGGCGATCGCCGCGCCGGCCATCGGCACGAGGAACGCGAAATAGAGATGGGGCACGGACCAGCCGTCGTCCAGCAGCGCGCCGACCGTCATTGGCGACAGGATCGCGCCGAGGCGGCCGATGCCGACCGCGAGACCGATGCCGGTCGTGCGGATCTCGGCGGGATAGGGCGTTGGCGACAGCGCGTACATGCCGGCCACGCACGCGTTGATCACGGCGCCGAGGAACACCGCGACGATCATCCCGGTGCCGAGCGAGCCGGTGTTCGCGCCGAACGCGACCATCAGTGCGCCGCCCAGCAACAGCGTCGCGCCCAGCAGGCTGCGCAGGCCGAACCGGGTCGACAGCAGGCTGAACAGCGACGCGCCCGCGATGCCGCCGAGGTTGAGCAGCACGCCGCCGGTCACACCCTGCGAGGCCGACAGGCCGGCCTGGACCAGCAGCTTCGGCGTCCAGCTGACGACGAAATAGAAGCTGCCCATCACGAGGAAGAATGCGATCCAAAGCGCGATCGTGCGACGCGTGAGCGGCGCGCGCAGCACGGCTGTCCAACTTGAGGCGGGGCTCGCCGTGTCGATGGATGCGCTCGCGGCCGGCAGCGCATCGATCGGCGCGCGCTTCATTCTCGCGAGGATGCGGTTGATCTTCTGCAGCGCGTCGTCCGGACGTCGCGCCAGCAGGAAGTCGAGCGATTCCGGCAGCAGTGCGAGCACCATCGGGATCGCCATCAAGGTCAGGATGCCGCCGAACGCGAACACGCTGCGCCATCCCCATACCGACAACAGGTAACCGGCGAGAACGCCGCCCGCGGTGGCGCCGATCGCGTAGCCGGTCGACTGCATGCCGATCGCGGCGCTGCGCCATTTGTTCGATGCGTATTCGCCGCTGATGACGGTCAGGCTTGCGAGCATCCCGCCGATGCCGAGCCCCGTATAGGCACGCGCGACGGCGAGTTGCAACGTGCTGTGCGTGGCCGCACAGGCCAGCATGCCGGTCGAGATCACGGCGAGGCAGAGCAGGATGATGCGGCGGCGGCCGACGCGGTCGGCCAGCGGGGCGATCAGCACCGAGCCGATCCCCATGCCGGCCAGCCCGGCGCTCAGCAGCAGGCCGATTTCCTTGCCGCTCAGTTTCCACTCGGCCGCCAGGTGCGGCGCGGCAAACGCGATGGCCAGCACGTCGAAGCCGTCGAGCATGTTCAGCACGACGCAGGCCGTGACCGCCATCGTCTGGAACGCGCTCATCGGGGACGCGTCGATCGTATTGCGGATATTATCGCTCACGTCAAAGATCCTTGATAAAAATAGTATGACTAATCGAATGGGATGAAATCGAAGCCGGCAGCGGCGAATGGGACGAAAGCGAATGCGTGGATTGACGGGCAATCCGGGGAACGCCCGTCGCGGCCGGCTCGCGTCGTTCGCGCGCCGGGGCGAGGGTTACGCGGGGTCGGGCTGCAGCAGCAGCCGCTCGATCACGCGCCGCGCGCGATTGGGGCCCGCGTCGACATGAATGTCGATCTGGCGGCAGTCCGGAAACCGCAACTGATTCCGGTATTGCGCTTCGATCACGGTCTTGTCTTCGTCGAACGTCGCCGCGGATTGCTCGATGACGGTTTGCGCGATGCGTTCGACGTCGTGTTGCGGATTGGTCGCGACGGTCCAGAAGTAGTGCGTCGTCGTTTCCGTCTCGGGCGTGATGCCGTGGAAGCCGCGCATGTGAAAACCGCCGCGCGCCGGGTCGTGAAGGTCGCCGGTGCCTGCGTCCATCGCGCCGGTCCAGATCCGGATATGCGACACGTGGAATTCGATTTCCTGCCAGCGGTCGACGCGGCCCGCGAACGGCCACGCGGCCGTGTAGGTCGGCGGCGGGTCGGACGCCGGCATCCGGCGGACCAGCGTCACCGTGTCGCCTTCGCTGCTGACGCGGGTTTCCGCGCCCATATGCAGCGGCGCGTTACCGCCGATCGTTTTCAGATGAACGTAGCCGAGGTGGCTCAGGTCCATCAGGTTGTCGTGAATCAGCTGATACGGCGCGTCGTAATGGTAGTGGCCGCCGCCGAACCGGTATTGCGGATCCGTGTGGAACGCATAGCGCGGCGGCGCGCAGGTCGGTTGGGCGTGTGCGTCGGCGCCGATCCAGATCCATACGATCGCGTCCTGCTCCCGCACCGGATACGACGCCACGCATGCCTTCGCCGGAATGCGTTCCTGGCCGGGAATCTCCACGCAGGTGCCGCCGCGGTCGAACAGCAGCCCGTGATAGCCGCAGCGCAGGCCGCGCGCCTCGAGCGAGCCGCACGACAGCGGTAGCGACTTGTGGCAGCAGCGATCCTCCAGCGCGCCGACTTCCCCGGACGGCAACCGGAACAGCACGACCGGACGGCCGAGCAACGTGCGGGCGACGGGCTGGTCCGTCAGTTCGGATGACAGCGCGGCGACCCACCATCGATCGACCGGGAATTGAGCAGTACTGATGGGGGCCTGGGCAGGTCGTTCCATTGATCGTCTCCAGTATTGTGGTTGGCCGCCGCGTATCGGGCGGTCCGTCTACAGATCGAGGACCAGCAGGTCGCTTCGCGATCGGGAGCAGCACGGCATGAACTGGTCGCCGGCCGCTTGTTCCGCTTCCGTCAGATACGAATCGCGATGATCGGGCTCGCCTTCGAGCACGCGCGTCATGCAGGTGCCGCATACGCCTTGTTCGCACGACGTCAGCACGTCGATGCCGTTGGCCGCCAGCGCCGCGATGACCGTGCATTCGGCCGGCACGTCGATCACCTTGCCGCTGCTCGCGATCCGGACCTGGAACGCGCGATCCGCGCCGGACGACTCGACCGCGCCGCCGAAGAACTCGTAGTGCAGCCGCGCTTCGGCCCAGTTGCGCTCGCGCGCGGCGTTCAGCACCGCATCCATGAAGCCGCGCGGGCCGCATACGTACAGGTGCGTGCCTTCCGGCGCGGCGGCGAGCACCGCGGCGAGGTCGAAGCGTTGCGCGGGGTCGCCGTCGTCGACGTGGAAGCGGACGCGGTCATGGAACCCGGCGGCGTTGATCCGCTCGACGAAGGCCATGCGATCGGTCGAACGCGCGCAGTAGTGCATGTCGAACGGCAGGCCGGACGAGAACAGCCGTTCGGCCATGCTGAGGATCGGCGTCACGCCGATTCCGCCGGCGAGCAACAGGTGGTGCGGGGCGTCGGGCGCGAGCGGGAATTGATTGCGCGGCATGCCGATCCGCACGGTATCGCCTTGCCGGACTTCGTCGTGAATCGCGCGCGACCCGCCGCGGCCGTCGGCATCGCGCAGCACCGCGATCTGGTAGCGATCGCCGTGCTCCGGGTGGTTGCACAGCGAGTACTGGCGCACGAGCCCGCCCGGCAGATGCACGTCGATATGGGCGCCGGCGTCGAAGCGCGGCAGGGGCGAACCGTCGTCGCTGACGAATTCGAAGCCGCAGATGTCGCGCGCTTCCTGCCACTTGCGGGCCACGCGGACCGTCAGCGTCGCGGCGCTCATGACGCCTCCTTGATCTGCGCGACCGGAATCACGGGCCGCTGCGGGCTCGCCGCATTTTCCTCGGCGAGCAGCCGCTCGATCACCTTGCGCGACAGCACGCCGCCGGCGTCGATGTTGAGCTTGAGCAGCTTGCGCTCCGGCCACTGCTCGAGGTTGAGCTGCTGGCGCTCGAGCATCTCGAGGTCCTCGGCGAAGATCTTGCCCTGGCCTTCGCGGATCTCGGCGGTCAGCGCGTGATCGTCGGGCCGGAAGTTGCGCGCCATCCCCCAGAAGTACCAGATCGAGGTGTCCGTCTCCGGTGTGATGAAGTCGACCACGATCGACGACGCCTTCAGCTCCGCCGGCGCGTCGTAGCCGCCGTGGCCCGCATGCGCGACGCCCACTTCGATCATCACGTGGCTCGGCGGCGTGAAGCGGCAGATCTGCCAGCGGTCGACCGGCACGTCGTCGGCAAGGCCGTTGCCGCGCAGCGCCATCCGCCAGAACGGCGGCGGCATCACGTTCTCCATGAAGCGGCTGGTGACGACTTCGTCGCCATTGCTGGTGGTCTTCGGCGCGGCTTCGTCGATCTCCTTCTGGCCGATGCTCGTCGCATGCACGTAGGTCTCGTGCGTGAGGTCCATCAGGTTGTCGATCATCAGCCGGTAGTCGCAACGGATGTGATACAGGCCGCCGCCGTGCGCCCAGGCCGGATCTTCGGCCCATTGCAGCGCGGGCAGCCTGGCGGGATCGGCTTCGGACGCGTCGCCCGGCCAGACCCACACGAATCCGTACCGTTCGACCACCGGAAAGCTGCGGATCGGCGGGAAGCCGCCGACGCGCTGGCCCGGCATGCCGGCCGTCTTGCCGTTGCAGCCCATTTCCAGCCCGTGATAGCCGCACACGAGCACGCCGTCACGCACGAAACCCAACGACAGCGGCGCACCGCGGTGCGGGCAGAAATCCTCGAGCGCGGCGACCTGGCCGTCCGCCGCGCGGTAGAACACCATCGATTCGTTGCAAATCTTGCGTCCCAGCGGCTTGCCGTCGATCTCGTCGGGCGTGCAGGCCACATACCAAGCGTTCTTGAGAAACACGTTGTTCGTCTCCTTCAGGGCGGTGCCGCCGGTACGCGGCAACTCGTCATTCCGTGTACTGAATGTGATTCAGTGTACTCATTGAGATTGGCTGGAGCAAGGCGAGCGGTATACTGGTTTTCCCGGGAAATGGCGCGAGGCAGCGCCATGCCGTCGGCGCACGCAACGGCGTGCGCCGCCTATGTCATCGACTCATTCATGGAAAAAACGAATCCCGCCGACACGCCGGTTTTCCCGCTCGACCTGTACGACGAGCCCGGGCACCTGATCCGGCGCGCGCACCAGATCGCAGTCGCGATGTTCTACGAGAAGCTGGGCCGGGACGTGACGCCGGTGCAGTACGCGGTCCTGCGGATGCTCTACGAGTGTCCGGGGCTCGATCAGGTGACGCTCGCGCAGCGGGTGGCGCTCGACACGTCGACCACTGCCGATCTCGCGGTCCGGCTCGAGGCGAAAGGATTGATCGTCCGCGAAGTGCTGCCGCGGCGTCAGCGGCGCCTGCTGCTGACGCCTGCGGGCGTCGAGCTGCTCACGCACCTGATTCCGTCGGTGAAGGAATTGCGCGCCGGCCTGTTCGACGGCATGGGCGAGGACGATTCGCAGGAACTGATGCGCCTGTTGCGCAAGTTCGTCCATCTGAACAACGAGCAGAGCCGCGCGCCGCTGCGGGTCGGCGAAGAGTCGTAGCGCTTGGACTCGGCTCGATGGAGCGGGTGATGCGGCAAGGCGCCAGGCGCGCCGCACCGCCTGCCGGCGTCACGGGCGTGACGCTTCGCCTTCCAGCCGCCGCACCGCTTCCGCGACTTCGTTCCTGAAGCGCACCAGCGCCGCCTGCTCCGGCGCGGGCGGCTGCACGGCCGCCCACAGCATGTCGATCAGCTGCGTGGCCGTCGTTTCCGTATCGAGCTTGCGGTGCCCGAGGATCGCATCCCACAGCACGTGCTCGATCGGCCCGAACACCATCGAGCGCAGCAGGCTCAGCGGCATGTCGCGGCGCACCTGCCCGGCCGCCTGGCCGCGCGCGAGCACGTCCATCAGCGGCGCCGTGTAGCGGCGTTGCAGCGCGGTGAGCTCGTCGCTCAGCGCATGCTGCTTCGCACGCCCCTCCGACAGCACCAGTGCGCACAGTCCCGTGCCGTTCACCAGCATCAGCCGCAGGTGCGTGCGCACGATGAACGCGAACTGCTGTTGCACCGGCGCGTCCTGCGGCATCCCGAGTTCGAACGCGGCAATGATTTCGTCATACCAGTCGGCGATCACGCGCGCGCACAGCTCGCGCTTGCCGCGGAAGTAGCTGAACACCGTCGCCTCCGACACGCCGACGCGCTGCGCGATCTCGGCGGCCGTCGCATGCTCGTAGCCCTTTTCGGCGAACACTTCGCGGCCGGCGCGCAGGATGTCCTGCACGCGCTGCTGGGACTTGCGCCCGGCGGGTGCGCGTGACGGCTCGGCGCGATCGGCTTTGGCGGTGGCGGTCATGGTGTCGGCGGTAGCGGCTGTCATCTCGCAATGATATCTGAGTGTCACTCAAAAAACTATTGACGGCAAGCCAGACGAGGCGCGAAACTGTGCAAAATTTCCGCTGTATTGGCTTAATGAATCGACGCATTGATCCGATTTGAGCGAAACTCAGAAATCGGCGCGTGCGACCCACTTTCTGGAGACGGAGGAGACATGATCAACCTGCCCGGTGTGCAATTCATGCTCGGTGAGGACATCGAGATGCTGCGCGACGCCGTCGCGACGTTCGCGGCGAAGGAAATCACGCCGCGCGCGGCGGAGGTCGACCGCACCGACCAGTTTCCGATGGATCTGTGGAAGAAGTTCGGCGATCTCGGCGTGCTCGGCATGACGGTGGCCGAGGAATACGGCGGCGCGAACATGGGCTACACCGCGCACATGGTCGCGATGGAGGAGATCTCGCGCGCATCGGCGTCGATCGGCCTGTCGTACGGCGCGCACTCGAACCTGTGCGTGAACCAGATCCACCGCAACGGCACCGACGCGCAAAAGCAGAAGTACCTGCCGAAGCTCGTGTCGGGCGAACACATCGGCGCGCTCGCGATGAGCGAGCCGAACGCGGGCTCCGACGTCGTCAGCATGAAGCTGCGCGCGGACAAGCGCGGCGACCGTTACGTGCTCAACGGCACGAAGATGTGGATCACCAACGGCCCCGACTGCGACACGCTCGTCGTCTACGCGAAGACGGACATCGACGCCGGCCCGCGCGGCATCACCGCATTCATCGTCGAGAAGGGGATGAAGGGCTTCTCGGTCGCGCAGAAGCTCGACAAGCTCGGCATGCGCGGGTCGCACACGGGCGAACTCGTGTTCCAGGACGTCGAGGTGCCGGAGGAGAACATCCTCGGCCAGCTCAACGGCGGCGTGAAGGTGCTGATGAGCGGCCTCGACTACGAACGCGCGGTGCTGTCGGGCGGCCCGACGGGCATCATGGCCGCGTGTCTCGACGCGGTGGTGCCGTATATCCACGACCGCAAGCAGTTCGGCCAGTCGATCGGCGAATTCCAGCTGATCCAGGGCAAGGTCGCCGACATGTACACCACGTTCCAGGCGTGCCGCGCGTACCTGTACGCGGTCGGCCGCCATCTCGACTCGGCGGGCAGCGACCATATTCGCCAGGTGCGCAAGGACTGCGCGGGCGTGATCCTCTACACGGCCGAGAAGGCGACGTGGATGGCCGGCGAGGCGATCCAGATCCTCGGCGGCAACGGCTACATCAACGAATACCCGGTCGGGCGCCTGTGGCGCGACGCGAAGCTCTACGAGATCGGCGCCGGCACGAGCGAGATCCGCCGGATGCTGATCGGCCGCGAGCTGTTCGCGGAAACGATGTAACGCCCCACGTCACGCGAACGGAGCCCCGTCGATGCCGATCATCGAATCGAAACTGAACCCGCGTTCGGAAGAATTCCGCGCGAACGCCGCGGCGCTGGAGGCGGTCGTCGCCGACCTGCGCGCGAAGATCGAACAGCTCGCGCAGGGCGGCGGCCCGGCCGCGCGCGACAAGCACCTGTCGCGCGGCAAGCTGCTGCCGCGCGACCGCATCGCGCAACTGCTCGATCCGGGGGCGCCGTTCCTCGAGCTGTCGCAGCTCGCGGCGAACGGCATGTACAACGACGACGCGCCGGGCGCGGGCGTGATCACCGGCATCGGCCGGATCGCGGGCCGCGAGTGCGTGATCGTGTGCAACGACGCGACGGTCAAGGGCGGCACCTACTACCCGATGACCGTGAAGAAGCACGTGCGCGCGCAGGAAATCGCCGCGGAAAACCGGCTGCCGTGCGTGTATCTCGTCGATTCGGGCGGCGCGAACCTGCCGAACCAGGACGACGTGTTTCCCGATCGCGATCACTTCGGCCGCATCTTCTTCAACCAGGCGACGATGTCCGCTGCGGGGATCGCGCAGATCGCGGTCGTGATGGGCTCGTGCACGGCGGGCGGCGCGTATGTGCCGGCGATGAGCGACGAGTCGATCATCGTGAAGAACCAGGGCACGATTTTCCTCGGCGGCCCGCCGCTCGTGAAGGCCGCGACCGGCGAGGAAGTGAGCGCCGAGGATCTCGGCGGCGGCGACGTGCACACGCGCCTGTCGGGCGTGGCCGACCATCTCGCGCAGAACGACGCGCATGCGCTGTCGATCGCGCGCAACATCGTCGGTCACCTCGCGCCGAAGATCGCGTCGCCGGTGGCGCTGCGCGAACCGAAGCCGCCGCGCTACGACGCGAAGAGCCTGTACGGCGTGATTCCGGTCGACACGCGCAAGCCGTTCGACGTGCGCGAGGTGATCGCGCGCATCGTCGATGATTCGGAGTTCGACGAATTCAAGGCGCGCTTCGGCACGACGCTCGTCACGGGCTTCGCGCACATCTGGGGCCATCCGGTCGGGATCGTCGCGAACAACGGCATCCTGTTCTCCGAATCGGCCGTGAAGGGCGCGCATTTCATCGAGCTGTGCTGCCAGCGCAAGATTCCGCTCGTGTTCCTGCAGAACATCACGGGCTTCATGGTCGGCCGCAAGTACGAGAACGAAGGCATCGCGCGGCATGGCGCGAAGATGGTGACGGCCGTGTCGAACGCGAAGGTGCCGAAGTTCACCGTGATCATCGGCGGTTCGTTCGGCGCCGGCAACTACGGGATGTGCGGCCGCGCATTCGGCCCGCGTTTCCTGTGGATGTGGCCGAACGCGCGGATCTCGGTGATGGGCGGCGAGCAGGCGGCGTCGGTGCTCGCGACCGTGCGCCGCGACGGCATCGAGGCAAAGGGCGGCGCGTGGTCGGCCGAGGACGAAGAGGCATTCAAGCAGCCGATCCGCGACCAATACGAGCGCCAGGGGCATCCGTACTACGCGAGTGCGCGCTTGTGGGACGACGGCGTGATCGACCCCGCGCAGACGCGCGACGTGCTGGGCCTCGGCCTCGCCGCGTCGATGAACGCGCCGATCGACGACACGCGCTTCGGCGTGTTCCGCATGTAACGGCCGGGAGGGCTGACCGATGCGATACGAAACGATCAAGGTAAGCGAAGCCGGCCGCGTGGCGACCGTCACGCTCGCGCGGCCCGACGTGCGCAACGCGTTCAACGAGACGACGATCGCCGAGCTGACCACCGCGTTCGAATGGCTCGACGCGCACGCCGGCGTGCGTGCGATCGTGCTCGCCGCGGAAGGCGCGGCGTTCTGCGCGGGCGCGGACCTGAACTGGATGAAGAAGATGGCCGGTTACTCGGACGACGAGAACCGCGCCGACGCGCGCAAGCTCGCGCGCATGCTCGAGGCGATCCATCGCTGCGGCAAGCCGGTGATCGCGCGCGTGCACGGCGATGCGTATGCGGGCGGCGTGGGTCTCGTCGCGGCGGCCGACATCGCGATCGCCGCCGACGGCGTGAAGTTCTGCCTGTCCGAAGCGCGGCTCGGGCTGATTCCCGCGACGATCGCGCCGTACGTCGTGCGGGCGATGGGCGAGCGCGCGGCGCGCCGCTACTTCACGACGGCCGAGGTGTTCGACAGCGCGCGCGCCGCGTCGCTCGGCTTCATTCACGACGCGGTGCCGGCCGATGCGCTCGACGAAACGGTCGCGAAGCTGGCCGCGACGCTCGTCGCGAACGGCCCCGACGCCGTGCAGGCGTGCAAGCGGCTCGTCGCCGACGTGGCCGGCCGGCCGCTCGACGCGACGCTGATCGAGCAGACGGCCGACTGGATCGCGCGCACCCGCGCCGGCGCGGAAGCGCGCGAAGGGATCGCGTCCTTCCTCGAGAAACGCACGCCTTCGTGGCGTGAATGACGGCGTGCCCCTAACTTTCCGGACGACATCGAAGCCATGTTCGACAAGATTCTGATCGCCAACCGCGGTGAAATCGCCTGCCGCGTCGCCGCGACGTGCAAACGTCTCGGGATCGCGAGCGTCGCCGTCTATTCCGACGCGGACGCGAACGCGAAGCACGTCGCCGCATGCGACGAAGCCGTGCACATCGGCGGCGCGGCGGCCGCGGACAGCTACCTGCGCATCGAGCGCATCATCGAGGCCGCGCGCGCGACCGGTGCGCAGGCCATCCATCCGGGCTACGGCTTCCTGTCGGAGAACGAGGATTTCGCGCATGCCTGCGAGGCGGCCGGCATCGCGTTCATCGGGCCGCCGGTCGACGCGATCGCGGCGATGGGCTCGAAGGCTGCCGCCAAGGCGCTGATGCACGCGGCCGCGGTACCGCTCGTGCCCGGCTATCACGGCGACGAGCAGGACGCGGCGAACCTGCATCTCGAAGCCGACGAGATCGGCTACCCGGTGCTGCTGAAGGCGAGCGCGGGCGGCGGCGGCAAGGGCATGCGCGTGGTCGAGCGCTCCGAGGACTTCCCGGCGGCGCTCGCGTCGTGCCAGCGCGAGGCCGCGAGCAGCTTCGGCAACGACCGCGTGCTGATCGAGAAATACCTGACGCGCCCGCGTCACGTCGAAGTGCAGGTGTTCGGCGACACGCACGGCAACACCGTCTACCTGTTCGATCGCGACTGCTCGGTGCAGCGCCGTCACCAGAAGGTGCTCGAGGAAGCGCCGGCGCCGGGGCTGCATGAAGACGTGCGCCAGGCGATGGGCGAGGCGGCCGTCGCGGCCGCGCGCGCGGTGAATTACGTCGGTGCGGGCACCGTCGAGTTCATCATGACGGGCGAAGCGTTCTACTTCATGGAAATGAACACGCGCCTGCAGGTCGAGCATCCGGTCACCGAGATGGTCACGGGGCTCGATCTCGTCGAGTGGCAGCTGCGCGTCGCAGCGGGCGAGCCGCTGCCGCTGAAGCAGGACGAACTGCGCGTGCAGGGTCATGCGATCGAGGCGCGTCTTTACGCGGAGAATCCGGCGCGCGGCTTCCTGCCGTCCACCGGCACGCTGAAGCACCTGCGGCTGCCGGAAGGCGTCGAGTTCGCGATCGGCGCGCCGGTGCGCGTCGACAGCGGCGTGCGCGAGGGCGACGCGATCACGCCGTTCTACGATCCGATGATCGCGAAGCTGATCGTGCACGGCGCGGACCGCGCGGAAGCGCTCGGCCGGATGCTGCGCGCGCTGCGAGCCTGCGAGGTGGTGGGCCTGCACACGAATGCCGCGTTCCTGCAGCGGATCGTCACCTGCGGGCCGTTTGCGAGCGCCGATCTCGACACGGGCCTGATCGAGCGTAACCACGATGCGCTGTTCGCACCGCAACAGCCGCCGCGCGCGACGCTCGCGCTGGCCTGCGCGGCACTGCTCGCGCGCGAACGCGGCGCGGCCGCACCGGAAGGCGCGTCGCCGTGGGGCGCGCTGCCGGACTGGCGGCTGAACGGCGGCTATCGCCGCACGCTCGAATGGCATGCGCCCGATCGCGAAGCGCACGTGACGGTCACCTACGAGGACGACGGCGGCAGCACGCGCCTCGCCACCGGCGACGCGGCCGCGCAGCCGTTCGCGTGGACGCGCGGCGCGACGCCGCTCGACTTCGACGTGACGCTCGACGGCGTGCGCAGCAGCGGCCGGGTGTATGCGGACGGCGACAGTTTCCACGTGTTCACGCAGGGTGTCGCCGAGACCTTCGAATGGCGCAACGTGCTCGCGCACGCGGGCGATGCCGAGCATGGCGGCGGCCGCCTCACTGCGCCGATGCCCGGCAAGGTGATCGCGGTGCTGGTCGAGCCGGGCCAGAAGGTCGAGGCCGGCACGCCGCTGATCGTGATGGAGGCGATGAAGATGGAGCACACGATCGGCGCACCCGGCGCGGGTGTCGTCGCGGAAGTGCTGTACGGCGTCGGCGACCAGGTCGCGGATGGCGCGCAGTTGCTGATGATGGCGGAAGATTGAGTGACGTGTGTGCGTGAGAGCCGCTGCCGACTCTCACGGATGGCGCAAGCTCCGCGCTTCGATGCAGAAAAAGGCCCGGCGTCGCAGCGGTGACCGACGCCGGCCATCGTGGCTCGTGCTGCTGAATCGTTACGGCAGCATCCTGTAGCGGGATGTCCGACGCAAATGCATCAGGACGATATCCGCATTTCGCGTTGACGGTCGCTTTCGTTGCCTGCAGAAAAAAACAATGATACGCACGCAACGCTGTCGAGGCTTTTGACAATTCAACTGTTTCCAACTGTTGACCGGCGGCACAGCGGCACCGTTTCGCACTGGTTCGTTTGCTGCAACGGTTGTTGAAGAATTGACAGCCGGCTTGTCCGGGCTGCTTCGTCAAGCCAAGCCGGCTTCTTCCTCTTGTAAATGAAGGGGGGCGAGCCACAGTAACCATCGTTTGCAAGCGTCAAAAAGGTCAGGCCGGCTCGAGAAGTGGTCGCATCTTCCTGCCCGCGTTCGAGTGATTAGGCTACGGTAACAGCCGGGGTGCAGCATGTGCGCTGCACACTCATCAAATGAGCGTTGCCGAGAGACGAATCGAGATGACGAAGAAATATAATTACGGGGTGCATGGAAACCTTACGCCACCAGAACTTTTTTTCCTGATTGTTATCGACGTAGCCTGCGATGAATTGGGTATCGACGACGCGGTCGGGATCGCAATGATTTTGCTGGGGCAACGATTCGTGCCGACAAGGGGAAAGTTTGGCGGAGCGGTCAAGGGAACCTCGATCGCATCGCGGGTTTCGCGGAGATTGCTGCCTTATGAGGTCAAGCACAAAATTTTGCCGACGGTGACGTCATTCAAGAGTCTTGTGCTTCTGAAGGTCAAATTTACCAGGGAACTCGGTGTATTTGTCGGGCGGGCCGTGCCGGTGGTTGGATGGGTTATTACCGCTGCCGACATATCGATCATAATGTATCGTTCTGCAGTCAAGTACAATGACTTGGTCAAGCCGGAGGATCGCATCTAATGGATGCTCGTCTAATCGAGATGGTGCGGGATGAAGCTGACTCACCATTGTGGGGCGAGCTCGAAATTTCTCCGGAAACAGATCTCTGTGTCGATCTCGAAATTTCCGATCGGGCTATGTTGCGGCTAATGAGAAGGCTTTCGGATGAATTCGGTGTTGATATGTCGGACTTCGATATAGATTATTACTATCCGTCGAGAAAAATGCGATTCGGTCAGTTTTTGATGGAGGTGCTGAGATCTCCGTTCAGTGCCGGCGCCAGGGATAAAATACTGGAGCGTCCGCTGACCATTAAAATGATGGAGTCTGCAATCGAGACCGGACGATGGAGGATATAACCGGTGCGAAAGCATCGCGTGTTGCGTCGGTACTTTCCAAAAGCGAAAAGGAGCCTGGAAGAAGAGAAGTTCCTGGGGGACGATCGTTAAAGGGAGCTCTGGCGCGGGAGCCCGGTGCACGGCGATGATGTCCTCATCGGTTTAGCGACGGGCGAAGGCATTCGCCGGCGTGCCCTTCAGCCACGCGAGCCTTGGCCCTTGAGCCCAGCGCTGTACCAGCAGTGTCATGTGAGCTCGGCTGAAACCGCTAAAGCGTCGCAGATAGCGCAGCACGAGCCCGCGGTGAGGCCGCTTGAGCTGATCGTAGCGAAAGCGCCGCAGCACGGACGCGACCCATTCGCGACGTTCGTGAGGGCACGCGGCGGGTGCAAAGTCGAGCGTCCGTGTGCCGTCGAGGACGGCGCGCACTTGGTCCAGGGCGCGGATTTGCGATTCGTTCAAATTGATGATCATCCGCCCTGGTGCTCCAGTGTCGGTCAATTCGCGCGTGTCGGGCCAACAACCGGCTCCTGTTCCATTGTAAACGCTGCCGCATCGCGTATGACCATGCCTGACAGTCTGGCGGCCGGCGCTCCGCTAGACTGGCGGATTGCTCACGTGGCCATTGCCGTGAGCTACACTGCATCCATTCAATCACGCCCCCGCCGACGAGATGAAGTCTCCTGCCCTGAACGGCCTGCGCATCGGTATCACGATCGGCCTGCGCGCCCCCGACGAAAGCCTGTGGATCAACGGCATCAAGCAGAACGCGTTGTTTCTCGCGAAGTTGTTGATGGCGTCGCCGCATGGGTATCGCGTGACGCTGGTCAACACGACCGACGTGGCGCTTACCGACGCGCTGCCTTGGGATCGCCGCGTATACGACACGCGCGCGTTCGCCGACATGAAGGATGCGCTCGACGTGGTGATCGAGCTGGGCGGTCAGATCGACGGCGAGCAGACGGCCTACCTGAAGGCGCGCGGCGCGAAGATCGTCAGCTACTGCTGCGGCTTCGAGTACATCACCTCGATGGAATCGATACTGTTCGGCCGCCGCATGTGGGATTCGCTGTTCATCAACCGCGGCTACGACGAATTGTGGGCCATTCCGCAGATCGCGGAGTCGTCGCTGCCGTTCCTGCAGTCGCTGCGCCGTTGCCCGGGGCGCGTCGTGCCGTTCGTGTGGGACCCGATGTGTCTGGAGGCGCGTGCACAATCGCTGCCGGAGCGTGGCGAATACCGGCCGCGCAGCGAACCGGGCAAGCGGCTGACGGTGATGGAGCCGAACCACAACGTCGTGAAGTTCTGCATGTATCCGATGCTGATCATCGACGAGGCGTATCGCCACGACCCTGACGCGATCTGCTTCACGCACGTGACGAACGCCGATCGCCTCGCGCACAACAGCCCTGAGTTCGTGACGCTGATGAACTACCTGGACATCGTGCGCGCGGGCAAGGCGAGCTTCGTCGGGCGTTTCGACACGCCGTTGTTCCTGGCCGACATGACCGACATCGTCGTGTCGCATCAATGGGCGAACCCGCTCAACTATTTCTATTTCGACGTGTGCTGGCAGGGTTATCCGCTCGTGCACAACGCGAGCCTCGTGCCGGACCTCGGCTACTACTATCCTGGCAACGACGTGCAGAAGGGCACCGAGGCGCTGCTGCACGTGCTGCATACGCACGACGACGACTGGCAAGGGTATGCGCGGCGGCAGCGCGAGATCCTGCGCCGCTATACGTCGGCGAACCCCGCGCTCGTCGTTGACTACGACGCGCTGCTCGCGAACCTCATCGGCGCGACGGCGGCATAAGGCAGCACGACGCGGCACGCGCCGCCGCCCGCGGCCAGCGGTGCGTTCGATCGCGATTTGCGCGATCGAGGCGGTCGGCTCGATTTCGCCGCCTGCCGTCAACCGGGTTGTCCCGGGTTAATGTCTGAAGAAATGAGCCGTTAAAAAAGAAACCGCCGAACCGGGGAGATTCGACGGTTTTTGAAGGCACGAATTTGACGGCTCCGAGGGAAGTCCGTCAAAAATAATTTTATAGGTTAACTAGTCGGAAAGATTGTTAAATATCTTTCGATCGATGGTTGCCGTATAATTCGACTTAATTATTGTCGTTCAAGTCAGTCGGATTATCATTCAAATATTTTCAATATCGTTTGAAACGGCAGAATTGAATTCTGTGGAGACCGAATGCGTCGTCGCAACGCAATGGCTGCACGGTTTGCCAGCGGCTGCGAGCAATCCGGTCGTCGGGTCCGGGTAGCGTTTCGCTGGCGCGCATTTGTCATATGATATTTCAAACATCCGATTTTTGAAACGGGTCTTGCGATAAATCGATTCACCCGAAGATGTTCGGATGGTGCAAATAACCAGTATCGATCGGAGTATCGTCGACGTTTTTGTGTAACCTGTCGCACTGTTGTCGACGTGCGCGTGTGGTGTATTTTCGGTGTTTGAATATCATTGACAATATCTGATTTGACGGCACGCCGGAATAAAAAGTACGCTCCCGAAAAAGATCGAAAAAGAGGTTGGGCCGGGTAGGCGGTGGTGCGCGTCGTGGTCGGCTCGCGCCACATGTATCGAGAGCGCGGGCCGTCATCGGCGGTCCGACAATTGCCGGAGCGCCGGATGAATGCGGTCGAACCTCGCCTGGAGGCGAACAGCGTAGCGAATCGGGACGAGATCGATCTCGTATTCGGCGCGCCTGACGATCACCCCGACCTTGCGTCGGTACGCAGTTTCGTCGAAAGCCGGCTCGGATTCGCGCGAGAGCCGGTTTGCCGCGCCGATTTGTCGGGCGGCGTGCTGTATCACGAATGCCTCGCGCGGCTGCGCTGGGGGGCGCGCGATGTCTTGCCGCCGCTCGCGTTCCTGCCGCGCCTCGAATCGCTCGGGCTGATGCGCTGGTTCGACCGGCTCGTGGTAGGCCGGACGATCGACGCGCTGCGCGCCGATCCGAAGGCCGTGTACGGCTGCAACGTCACGGCGACGAGCGCGGTCGTGGACGACGCGTGGCTCGCGCTGTTCAGGCGGCTCGAGCGCGAGCCGTCGGTCGCGGCGCGGCTGGTCGTCGAAATCACCGAGACGGGGCCGCTGAACCCCGTCGCGGGCCGGTCGTTCGTGAACCGGTTCCGCCAGGCCGGGTGCCGCGTCGCGATCGACGATTTCGGTGTCGGCTTCAGCGCGCTGAACAACCTGGTGGTCGGCAATCCCGACATCGTGAAGCTCGACAGGTCGGTCCTGTCGCTGATCAAGCGCAACGCGATCGGGCGCTACCAGTTTCGCCGGCTGATCGCGTTCGCGCACGAAAGCGCGCGGCACGTCGTCGTCGAAGGCGTGGAGAACGAGATCGACCGGCAGATCATCCTGGATTCCGGCGTCTCATGGGCGCAGGGCATCCGCTTTACATGGCGGTCACCGGCCGCCGCATGACGCTGCGGCGCGGGCGCGGCGCGCCGGCATCGGACAACAAAGAATTGAATAGGGGCGTGGGCATGGCGGCGACGAAGAAGGCCGGGCACGGAACGGGCACGCAGGCGGCCGATGCGCGCGAGCTCGTCGCGATCGCCGAACTGGCCGAGATGCTGGAGCAACTCGGCGCCGACGCGATTGACGCGACCGTTGCACCGGTCGACGTCATGCCGTTTCTCCACGGCCTGAAGGACGTCTCGCAACACATTCACCGGATGAAGCCGCTCGATGCCGACGGTCGCGAGCGCGCGGCGCGACACTATTTCGCCGGTGTGTTCGCGGGCGCTTGCGGCGACGATTCGGCGATCGCATGCGGCGTATCGGGCAGCCTGGCGCAACAGGCCGGCGCTGTCGGCCCCGCGGCGGCACGTTGTTTCGCGAGGCTTGCGCGCATCGGCCGGCGGCATGGCCGTGCGTTCGCCGAGCGACGGGGCCAGCGTGTGCCGGCTTGACGCCGGTTCGCGCATCAAGTCCTCGTCAGGTTCTCGTCACACTCTTCAGGAGTACTGCCGCTTGCGTCGCGCGGCAAGGTCACTCGTCAATCCTTCCCGAATCCACCCAGCACGAGCGCCAGCGCACGGTCGACCGCATCGTCCCAGCGGCCCGGATGCGCGGCGCGCACGATCCGGATTCCCGGGTACAGCGCGGTACGCGAGCCGGTTTCCCAGCGCGCATCGGCTTTCGGGCTCAGCAGCAGGACGGCCGGCACGCCCAGCGCGCCGGCCAGGTGGATGTGCGCGGTGCAGGTGGTGACCACGGCGTCCATCGCGAGCATCAGTGCGGCCAGATCGCTGAAATCGCCGATCGCGTGATGCGGGAACGTGACCGGCAGATCCGACGGCTCGGACTGCGCGGCGATGTCGCGGTTGATGCAGTATGCGGCATGGCCGCGCAGCCGCGCGAGCGGCGCGAGGTCGCGCAGGCTGGCCGCGCGCAGGAAGCGCGCATCGCTTTCGTCGCGGCCGCGCCAGTTGAGGCCGATGCGGCGCGTGCCCGGCGCGTTGCCGTCGCGCGCGACGCGTTCGCGCCATGCCGTCACCCGTTCGGGCGGGCACGACAGGTAGGCGGCCGGCGCGCCGGCCGGTGCCGGCGCGTAGCCGAACTGCGCGGCCAGCACCAGGAACGAACACCAGTAGTCGTGAGCGATCTGCGACGTGTCGACCCACGCGCCGTGTGCGGCGACGACTTCGATGCGCGGGAACGTATGGCGCATCAGGTCGGCCAGCGCGGCGGGGACGATGACCGTCACCGCCACGCCGTCGAGCGCATGCAGGTAGCGCGCGTACTGGAGCTGGTCGCCGACCCCGCCGTAGCTGATCACGAGCAGCCGCTTGCCGCGCAGCGGCTGGCCGTCGTAGAGCCGTTCCGTCGGCAGCCCGAACCGTGCGGCCGTCAGCACGTTCTCGCTGGCGATGGTCGCGCGCGCGGCTTCGTCGCGCCGGCCGGCACGCAGCAGGAGCGCCGAGCGCGCGAGTTCGACGCGCCCGCGCAGCGCATCGGGCAGCGCGGCCGGTTCGCCGATGCGTTCGAGTGCCGCGAGCCCGGCATCGGGCGCGCCGGCGAAGCCGTAGCACGACGCGAGCTGGAACGCGATCGCATCGTCGTCGAGGCCCCGGCCGCGCGCGCACAGCCAGCGGGCGATCGCGTGGCCCCATTCGCAGCGGGATTCGTGGTCGAGCGCGCAGTTCCAGTGCGTTTCGGGCGCGTCGTCGGCCTCGGCTGACACGGCGGCATTCGCGTCATCGTCTGCCCGGGCGGATACGCGGCCGACCGGCTCGCCCGAGATGAACAGGCGTTGCCGGTCCCAGCGCGGGTTCGGCACGCACAACAGATTCGGCCCGTCGAACCGGTAGAACGTGTAATCGAGGCCGGCGAACGTATCGATGACGCGTGCGTCATCCGCGTTCCGGCAGGCGATCCAGCACCACGGCAGATGCGTTTCGATCAGCAGGCGCGCGCCGTGCAGCGCGTCGATCTCCATCCCGTCGATGTCGAGCTTCAGGAAATCGAGGCGCGGCAGGCCGAGCGAATCGAGCCTGACGGCCGGGGCGGGTGTGCCGTCGGCCGCGTGCGCGTCGACGCGTGCGGCCGGTTCGGCGCCGGCGGGGTGCCCGCCGTCTGCGTCGGGCACCGTCATCGTGCCATTGCGGCTCGCGAGCCCCATGTTCAGCAGATGAAGGTTGTCGAGCCGGTTGAGCGCGACGGTGCCGCCGAGCGCATGGAACAGCGTGCGCCGCGGCTCGAACGCATGGACGTGGCCGCCGCGATCGCGCAAGCGTTGCGCGATCGGCACGCAGACGAGTCCCGCATTCGCCCCGCCGTCCACCGCGAGCGCGCCGTCGGGCAACTGGTCGATCACCTGCATGATCGTGTCGAGTTCGCCCTGGTTGTGCGGCCGGCCGGTCTCCAGCAGCGCGTCGGCCTGCCGCGTGCTGTGCCGGTCGATGACGAACGGGCCGTGGATCGAATCGATCACGACGAAGTGGCGGACGGTGTGCTTCATGAGCGGAGGGCGAACGGGCGCGGTCAGACGAGCGCGCGCCCGGCGAACAGGCGCTGGATCTGCCCGGAATACGCGCGGACGTTGTGGTCGGCGAGCGTGTCGACCTGCTGCAGGCAGCGGCGGGCCGCTGCCGCGTAGTCGTCGAGCCGCGCGTCGTGCGTCTGCGCGGCGGTCGCGATCGCGCGTGCCGCGTCGAAGATCTCGAAGTCCGGGTAGTAATAGCCGACGTCGCGTAGGAACGGCGAGTTGTGCACGAGCGGATAGTTGCCGTACAGCGCGTCGTACAGCAGGTAGTTCAGGCCGTTTTCCCAATGGTGCGACACGACGATGTCGGTGTGATGCGCGGCCCACGCGACGAACGGCGCGCGCACGTCGGCCGTCGCCTTGCCGTCGCGCACCATCTCGAGCCCGAGCGCGAGATGCTTGAAGGCGACGTTTTCCTTCTTGTCGAACGTGTTGGTCATGTACACGTGTTCGACGAGCTCAGGATGCTCGACGTAGCACGCGTTCGCGGCCAGCATCGGTACGATCGAACTCTTCACGACGTTCAGGTTCGGCTCGAAGAACGCGATGCGCTTGGCCGGACCGTGGTTGCGGTAGCCGAAGCGCGCCTTCAGCTCGGGGTCGGCGTCGAGGCTGCGTTCGATGAAGTACGGCGACCAGATGTGCGGCAGTTCGATCACCGGCGCGCGATATACGGCCTGGAAGTAGGCCGCGCACGTGTGCATGTGCTGCGGGTTGGTCCAGATCTCGTCGAACTGCACGCGATTCGGGTTCGGCCGCCAGTTGTTCTTCTCGAAATTGATCGTCTCGACCGCGATCACGTAGTCGTTGCCGAAGCGGTACGACACGCACTTGCCGCCGCGCCGGCGCACCGCGTCCGTGTGCGACGGGTCGACGAACGCGTTCATCTCGATCAGCAGGTCGGTCTGGTGGACGATCGCCGACAACGGCCGCAGCGCGTCGCCGAACGCGTCCATCATCAGCGCCTGCGGGTAGTCGGTGATGCCGTCGTCGTGCGCGAGCCACACTTCGCCGATCAGCGGCGAGCGTTTCAGCAGCATGTACAGGTACACGCAATGCTGGTTCGCGCCGTTGTACCAGATCGACTGCGTCGCGTCGCGCTGCACGTTCATCGTAATCGCGACATTGATTTTCATCGGCGGCTCCGGGCGGACGGTGCGCGTCAAGCGTCGCGATAGAGCGACGCGATCGCGTCGGAATACGCGGCGACGTTGTCGGGGTTGTAGATGCTGACCGAGTCGAGCACGTGCTTCGATTGCTCGCGGTATGCATCGAGATTCGCGTCGTGTTCGGCAAATGCCCGCAGCAGCGCGCGGCCGCCGGCCTGGCAGTCGAAGTCCGGATAGAAATACCCGGCCTTGCCGAGGAACGGCGAGTTGTGGATCAGCGGATAGTCGCCGTACAGCAGTTCGTAGTACAGGTAGTTCTGCGCGTTTTCCCACGTGTGCGACACCACCGCGTCGCCGTAGGCGGCCATGAACTCGTACACCGCGTAGCGGCTTTCGAACGTCGTGATCCCGTGGTTCACGATGTCGAGACTCTTCGCGAAATGAACGAACGTCGTATGTTCCTTCAGGTGCAACGTATTGCACACGCGCACGAATTCGACGAAATCGGGCTTCGCGCGATACGCTTCCTCGGTCACCAGCATCGGGATGATGCTCGTCTTCACCATGCAGATGTTCGGCTCGAACATCGTCACGCGCCAGCGCGGCTTGCCGGGCTGATAGCCGAACGACAAACCGGCGCCGAGCGTCGCGCGTGCCTTGTCGAACAGCATCGGATGCCAGATGTGCGGGACGATCGTCACCGGCGCGCGCAGGCCCGTCTGGTAATAGTGCAGGCACGAGCGCTCGAATTCCGGAATCGTCCAGACCGCGTCGTACGGCGCGCCCGAGAACAGGAAGCCCGACGGCTTGTCAAACATCGCCCGCTCGATGTCGATCACGTAGTCGTTGCCGACCCGCATCGTGACGACCTTGCCGCCGCGGTCGCGGAACGCGCGCAGGTAGTCGGCGCCGAACTGCGCGCTCATTTCGATCAGCACGTCGCAGCGCTCGAGCGCTTCGTCCATCGACAGCAGCGGCACGTCCCATTCGCCGAGCATCATCTGCGGATCGGCGAGCTGTTCGCCGCCGTTCACCATCACGGCTTCAGCGACGAGCGGCGACTGGCGCAGCAGCAGGATCAGCAGCAGGCAGTTCTGGAAGATGCCGTTTTCCCACAGCGACTGGCCGGCGCCGCGCACGAACAGCGACACGCCGACGACGAGACGCTTGCCCTCGCCGGGCGCTTGACGGGCATTGGAGTCCGACATGCGTATTCTCCGGTTCAGGCGACCAGACGCGAGACGAACGCGTCGAGGTTCGCGGGGTTGTCGATCGAGACCGACCGCAGCAGCCGGTCGGCTTTCGCGCGGTAGTCGTCGAGCTGCTCGTCGTGATGCAGCCAGGCATCGAGCAGCACGCGGCCGCCTGCGGCAGAATCGAAGTCCGGGTAGTAGTAGCCGGCGTCGCCGATCAGCGTCGAGTTGTGGATCAGCGGATAGCCGCCGTACAGCACGTCGTAGTACAGATAGTTCTGCGCGTTTTCCCAGTGGTGGGACACGACGGCGTCCGCGTGGCGCGCCATGAAGCCCGGCAGGTCGATGCGCGGCTCGAACGTCGCCTTGTGCTGGCGCACGAGGTCGAGGCTGTTCGCGAAGTGCACGAAGGTCGGATGGGCCTTCATGTGCATCGAGTTGACGACGAACAGATGCTGCACGGCCTCCGGATGCGCGCGGTAGAGCTCGTCGCACGCGAGCATCGGGTAGTGGCAGGACTTCACGACCGAGATGTTCGGCTCGAGCGTGGCGAGATTCCACGGGCGACGGCCGGGCCGATAGCCGAACGTCAGCCCTTCGCTCGCCAGCGCGGCGATGCGGCGATCGAGGAAGTACGGCGACCAGATATGCGGCATCAGGTGCACCGGTGCGCGCAACAGGGTTTGCAGCATCGGTGCGCCGGTCTTCTCGTACTGCGGCAGCAGCCATACTTCGTCGAACGGCGTGTCGTTGAAGATGTGTCCCGACGGCTTGCCGAAGATCGGTGTTTCACCCAGGCCGGCGTAGACGTGTCCGCAGAAGAATGCGACGAGTTTCTTGCCGAGCGCCTTCATGTGCCTGCGCCATTCGAGCGGCAATTGCGCGCCCATCTCGATCACGACGTCGAGGTCGTGCGTGACGTCGGAAGGCTTCACGAGCGGCACGTCGAGGCCGTCGAGATCGAGCCCGGCCGGAAACGCGTTGGCGTCGCCGCCGTTCAGGAAATAGACGGGGCCGACGCGATCGGAGCGCTTGAGCATCATCGCGAGGAACGCGATGTTCTGGTGAATGCCGTTTTCCCAGATCGCCTGGCCGTCCCGCGCGAACAGCGAGATGCCGACGGCCGGCCGTTGCTTGCGGGTGCCGCCCGAGGCGGCTTGATTGATGTCCGTCACCGGTTGGTTTCCTCTGCGGCGTCGTGCGTTCGGCCGTGGTCGCGAAACGGCGCGCCGTGGATTGTCGTGGTTGTGTTCGCGCCGGCGCGCCGGAATATGCGTCGAGCGGCGCGGATCGCGGGGCGGCCGCCGGATTCCGGTGTGTCGTCGGGCGGGTCACGGCGCGCGACGCGGGCGGAACGGGAACGCCTCGGCAGCTGTCTGCGGCGATTGTGGCACGGAAGGCGCCGTCTTGTGGAGGGGGCCTGACGAACTTTGACATAGCCGCCCGCGCGGGAGCCGGGGCCCCGGCGAAGCGGGGTCGGTGCGGTCGGGCGGGGTGGCCGGCGGGGCGGCTGCGCGTTGCCGGTCGAGGCCGTCGCGTGCGGGCGCGGGGTGCGCCGGGGCCGCGACGGCCGGCTGCTCAGCGCTGCAGCGAGATCTCGACGCGGCGGTTGCTCGCGCGGCCTTCGGCCGTCGCGTTGGACGCGACCGGATCGGCACTGCCGCGGCCCGTGACCGACACGGCCTGCGCTTTCAGTCCGTGTGCCTTCAGGTAGCTTGCGACAGTTTCCGCGCGGCGCTTCGACAGCGCGAGATTGGCGGCGTCGTTGCCGACCGAATCCGTATGGCCGGTGACCGTCACCTGCGTGTACGTGCGGTCTTCGCGTTCGTTCAGCAGCTTGTCGAGCGACGCGCGCGCGGCCGGCGTGAGCGTGGCCAGGCCCGTCGCGAACAGCGCGTCGCCCGCGAGGTTGACGCGTTCGACCGCGGCCGGCGCGGGGGCCGGCTCCGCCGCCGACGCAGCTTGGGCCGGCGCGGCGCCGCACTGGAACACCAGCGTCGCGGGATCGGAATTGTCGCGCAGCGCGCGGGCGGAATCGACGGTGCGCACCGGCTGGTCGCCGCAGATCTTGCGGGCGGCCTTCATGCAGGTCTGCGGGCCCGACAGCAGGCCGTGGCAGTCCACCTGGAAGGTGCGCACGCCGTCGCGTGGCTGCAGTTCGGAGGCACTGAAGGTCGGGCCGGATGCGGTCGAGCACGCGGCGAGGGCCAGCGCGGAAAGCGCGAGCGCAAGAGCGAGTTTGTTCACGGTTACGTCCTCAATACTTGGGTTGACTGAAGCCCGCCGCGCGTTGCGCGGCGGGCTCGTCCTGCCGTCGGGGCCCCCTGGCGCCGCCGGCTCGCGAGCCGGCGGCGTGGCGGCGCGACGGGTTACTTCCACTGGTACAGCATGCCGGCGCCGATCACCTTCTGACCGCCGCTGAAGCCGCCGTTGATCGACGCCTTCAGGTTCTCCGTGATGCGCGCCTGCATGTTGACCGCCATCGCCTTCTGGCCGAGGAAGGTCGACGTGCCGATACCCATCCCGAAGTTGGCGTCGCGATCGAGCTGCGGGATCGACGCCATCGCGCCGACGGCCGCGATACCCTGCTTCGCCATCTGGTCGGTCTGCTGCAGTTGCGAACCCAGCGCGTTGATCTGCCCTTGCTGGCCGGACAAGGCGGTCGACAACGTCGTCTGCACCGCCGTCAGCTGGTTCACGTTCACCGCGTCGGTGCCTTGCGTACCCGGCGCGACGTTCGTGATCTGGCGCTGCTGCGTGTCGCTGCCGACCGACACCACGTTCGAGCGACCGCCGTCGTTCGAATTCGCGCCGATCGCCACCGAGTTCGAGCCGGCGGTGACGGTCGGCCGGTCGTTGCCGGTGCCGTTCATGTCGGCCGCGATGCCGGTGTTGTTCGCCGCACGTGTCGTGTTGTTGTTGATCGTGGTCGACAACTGGTTCACCTGATCGCCGAGGTTCGTCACGCCGGTCGACAGCGAAGCCACCGTGCTGTTCGTCGTGCTCAGGCCGGTCGACAGCGAGCCGATGCCGGTCGAGGTCGACGTCGACAACGACGTGAGGTTGCTGTTCGTCGAGCTGAGGCCCGTCGACAGCGAGTTGATCGCCGTCGAGGTCGACGTGGACAACGACGTGAGGTTGCTGTTGGTCGAGCTGAGGCCCGTGGACAGCGAACCGATGCCGGTCGACAGCGACGCGATGTTCGACGCGGTCGACGTGGACAGGCTGTTGACCGCCTGGTTCGTCGCGTTGAGCTGGCTGCCGTTGATCGCGTCCGTGCTGGTGGCCGATACCCGGCCTGCCGCGACGTTCGTGATCTGGCGTTCCGCACCCGGTGCGCCGACGCTGAAGACGCCCACTGGCGAGGTGCCGTAGACCGGGTACGTGATGCCGCCGACCGTGACGCTCGATACGCCGACGGCGTTGCCCGTGGTCGAGTTCGCGCCCATCGCGATCGAGTTGGCGACATTGGCCTGCGCGTTCGTGCCGAAGGCGAGGGCGTCGGTTGCCGTGGCCTTCGCATTCGAGCCGTAGGCCTGGGCGCCGATCGCGCTGGCCGTCGCCTGATTGCCGAGCGCGATCGTGTTGTCCGCGGTGGCCTGGTTTGCGCTGCCGAGGGCGAGCGCGCTGTTGCCGGTTGCCGTGTTCGCGTTGCCGAGTGCCACTGCGCCGGTGCCGGTCGCCGTGTCGTTCGCGCCCAGCGCCACTGCGCCGGTGCCCGTCGCGATGCTCGGGTCGCCGATCGCGACCGCGCCGTCGCCGCTCGCGGTGTTGCCGGAGCCGATCGACACCGCCTTGCCGCCGGTGGCCGATGCGTTCTGGCCGATGGCGACCGCGCCCGCCGTCTGCGCGTTCGAGCCGTCGCCGACTGCCACGCTGCTGGCGCCTGCCGCGCTGGCGTTCACGCCGGCTGCCAGCGAGTTGACGCCCGTCGCGCCGTCGTTGGCGTAGTTGCCTTGCTGCGTGCCGTTGTCGTTGACGCTGTAGTAGTGCGTCTTCGCGGCTTCGATCGCGGTCGAGGTCGAGGTGGACAGCGACGTGATCGAGCTGGTGGCCGTCGAGAGACCCGTCGAGGTCGACGTGGACAGCGACAGGATCGTGCTGGTGGCCGTCGAGAGACCGGTCGAGGTCGACGTGGACAACGAGTTGATCGAGCTGGTTGCCGACGACAGGCCGGTCGAGGTCGACGTGGACAGCGAGCTGATCGAGCTGGTCGCCGACGAGAGGCCGGTCGACGTCGAAGTCGACAGCGAGGCGACCGAGCTGTCGGTCGAGCTCAGGCCCGTGGACAGCGACGTGACGCTGCTTGCGGTCGACGTGGACAACGACGTCAGCGAGCTGTTGGTCGAGCTGAGGCTGGTGGACAGCGAGCCGATCGAGCTGGTCGCGGACGACAGGCCGGTCGAGGTCGAGGTGGACAGCGAGCTGATCGAGCTGGTTGCCGACGAGAGGCCGGTCGATGTCGAAGTCGACAGCGATGCCACGGTGCTATCGGTCGAACTCAGGCCCGTGGACAACGAGCTGATGCCGGTCGAGGTCGAGGTGGACAGCGAGCTGATCGAGCTGGTCGCCGACGAGAGGCCGGTCGACGTGGAGGTCGACAGCGAAGCGACCGAGCTATCGGTCGAGCTGAGGCCCGTCGACAGCGAGCTGATGCCCGTCGAGGTCGAGGTGGACAGCGAGCTGATCGAGCTGGTTGCCGACGAGAGGCCAGTCGACGTGGACGTCGACAGCGAAGCGACCGAGCTATCGGTCGAGCTGAGGCCCGTCGACAACGAGCTGATGCCCGTCGAGGTCGACGTGGACAACGAGCC
>NZ_QTQJ01000033.1:0-79638 GCF_003853795.1 Burkholderia sp. Bp8991
GCGCGGCGGCCGCCGCGATGTGTGGCTGCGCGAATGCATGCAACGTGCACCAGCATGCGCACGCGAGTGCGTGGGGCGGTGCATTGCCGACGTCGGACGCGAAGGGCTTCTGGGGCGCGTTTGGCTGCTCCTGCTGGGCGATCTGACATGACGACGCGTACCATCTATGGCAGCCCGGCGTGGATCCGCGCGCTACTGTCGCAGCCGTGGGTCCTGCCGCTCGCGCGTCTCGCGCTGGTGTCCGCCTTTCTGCTCGGCGGGGTCGCGAAGGCGCTCGACTTCGACGGCGCGGTCGCGGAGCAGGCGCATTTCGGCCTGCATCCGGCCGCGTTGTGGGCGGCGCTGGCGATCGTGGTCGAGATCGCCGGCTCGCTGTGCGTGGTGTTTCGCCGCTTCACGTGGCTCGGCGCCGGGAGCCTCGGCATGCTGACGCTCGTCGCGATGGTCGTGGCGAACGATTTCTGGAACCGCTCGGGCGCCGAACATTTCATGGCGCTCAACAGCTTTTTCGAGCATCTTGGGCTGATCGCGGCACTTGTGCTCGCGACCGTGCTCGACGATGCGCGGCAACCGGCCGGCGACGGCCGCGCGTGACCGGGGTTTCCCGGGCCGTTGCACCATTTGATGAAACAACAAGGATATCCGTTATGAGAACCCTTCGTTCCGTGTTGATGGCGCTTGCGCTTGCCACCGGCCTCGTCGCCGCGCCCGGTGGCGTGTTCGCGAAACCGCCGGTGCCGCCCGCAGTCGCGCCGACGGTGGCCGTCGGTCCGCAGTACGACACCACGCACGTGTGTGTCGCGCCGGAAGACTTCGACCGCTTCACCGACAGTTTCGTCGCGACGTTCGGCGGCAAGAAATCGAAGCAGGGCGTGTTCCAGGTCACGCCGACGCCGAGCCAGACGATGTCGCAGCTCGTGCTGACGCCGGTCGGCACGATCTCGGTGTTCGGCTTCAAGACGCCGGTCCCGTATCCGTTCTGCGCGGAGCGCACCGGCTATCTCGTCACCGACATGGACGTCGCGGTGAAGTCGGCGCGCGAGCACGGCGCCGACGTGATCGTCGACACGTTCCCCGATCCGATCGGCCGCGATGCGGTCATTACGTGGACGGGCGGCGTGAACATGCAGCTCTACTGGCACACCCAGGCGCCGCACTACGACGCTTTGCAGACCATCCCCGAGAATCGGGTCTACGTGTCGCCGCAAAGCGTACGCAAGTTCGTGCACGATTTCGTCAAGTTCTCGAAAGGCAAGGTGGTGTCCGACAACCTGAAGGCGCCGGGCATCGAGATCGGCCGGCCGAACGACACGTATCGCCGGATTCGCATCGAATCGGGCTTCGGCAAGATGACCGTGCTCGTGACGGACGGCCACCTGCCTTACCCGTACGGGCGCGAGATGACGGGCTACGACGTGCCGGACCTGGCCGCCACGCTGGAGAAGGCCAAGGCGGCGGGTGTGACCGTGCTCGTACCGCCGTACAGCGCGGACGGCCGCGACGCGGCACTCGTGCAGTTCCCGGGCGGCTACGTCGCCGAAATCCACGCGAGCGCAGCGCGATGAAGCACGAAGACACGATCCTTGCCGCGGTGGCCGGCTTCGTCGATACGCTGAGCTTCGTCGCGCTGTTCGGGCTGTTCACCGCACACGTGACGGGCAACTTCGTGCTGATCGGCGCGGGCATCGCGGGCTTCGGCCAGGGTGTCGTGCTGAAGCTCAGCGTGTTTCCCGCGTTCGTGTGCGGCGTGATCGCGGCGAGCCTGATCGCGCGGTCGATGTCCGGGCGGCCTGCCTGGCAGGGCACGCGCGCGCTGCACGCGGTGCAGGCCGTGCTGCTGCTCGGCTTCTGCGCGGCCGGCGTGTGGGCGACGCCCGTCACGCAGCCCGACAGCCTGCCGGCGCTCGTGGCCGGCATCGTCGGCACGTTCGCGATGGGCGTGCAGAACGCGCATCCGCGCGTGATTTCGCGCGCGGGCGGCGTGCCGAACACGGTGATGACGGGCAACGTGACGCAGGCGATCCTCGACGTCGTCGACCTGCTGTCGGCCGGCACGGCCGACGCCGCACGCGCGGCGGCGCGGGCGCGCTTCGGCAAGATGCTGCCGGCGATCGTCGCGTTCGCGCTCGGCGCGGCGTGCGGTGCGCTCGGGTTCCGCTACGTCGGATTCCTGGCGCTGCTCGCACCGGTCGGCGCGCTCGCGACGCTTGCACTGTGTGCGGCGCAAGCGGCCGCACCCGCCGCGCAGGAGCGCGCATGATCGCGCGGGGGCAGCGCAGACGCGACGCCCGCGGCTTCGAACGGGCCGCGCGCCTGTCGGTCGTCGCGGCGCTGTTGTGCGCGGGCGCCGACGCGGCGGTCGCGGAAACGGCGGCTGAAACGACATCGACATCGACGCAAGGACCGGCGCAGCCTTCGGCTGCGTCGTCGGTTTCGGCCTCGACGCCGGCAGCGACCCAGACGGCCACCGCCGCATCGACGTGCACGACCAAACGCCCGACGGTGCTGTTCAACCGCTGGCAGGAGGACTGGTCGGTGCTCGCGAATCCGTGCGTGCCGCGCGCGCCGCTCGACGGGCTGAAATACATTCCGCTCGGCAACGATCCGGCCTCCTATCTATCGCTCGGCGTGAACCTGCGCGAGCGGCTGGAGACCAACGACGCGCCGCTGTTCGGAATCGGCTCCGCGCAATCGGACACGTACCTGATCCAGCGCGTCGAAGTGCATGCCGATGCGCATCTCGGCCAGCACTGGCAGTTCTTCGCGCAGTTGCAGGACGCGCGCGCGTTCGGCAAGAACACGGTGTCGCCCGTCGACAAGAACCCGCTCGATCTCGAACAGGCGTTCGCGACCTACACGGGCGCGCTCGGCGGCGGCACGTTCAAGTTCCGCGTCGGCCGGCAGGAGATGGCGTTCGACCTGCAGCGCTTCATCGCCACGCGCGACGGCCCGAACGTGCGGCAGGCGTTCGATGCGGTCTGGGCCGATTACGAATACGGGAAATGGCGCTTCATCGGCTACGCGACGCAACCGGTGCAGAACCGCAACGCGTCCGATTTCGACGACGTGTCCAATCGCGGTCTCACCTTCAGCGGCGTGCGCTTCGAGCGGCAGTCGGTCGGGCCGGGCGACCTGTCCGGCTACTGGTCGCGCTACAACCGCCGCAACGCGCGTTTCCTCGATGCGAGCGGCGCCGAGCATCGCGATGTGTGGGACGTTCGCTACACGGGCACGCAGGGCCGTTTCGACTGGGATCTCGAGACGATGCTGCAGACCGGGACGGTCGGCAACGACACGATCGGTGCGTGGGCCGTCGGCTCGATCGCGGGCTACAAGCTCGATGCGCCGTGGTCGCCGCGCGTCGCGTTGCAGATCGATGCGGCCTCGGGCGACCGGCATCCGCACGACGGCCGCGTCGGCACCTTCAATCCGCTGTTTCCGAACGGCTATTACTTCACGCTGGCCGGCTACACGAGCTATGCGAACCTGATCCACGTGAAGCCGTCCGTGACGCTGAAGCCGTCGGCGAACCTGTCGCTGCTGGGCGCGCTGGGTTTCCAGTGGCGCGAGACGACCGGCGACGCCGTCTATCAGCAGCCGAACATTCCGGTGCCCGGCACGGCAGGCAAGGGCGGCCGCTGGACGGGGATGTACGTGCAGCTGCGCGCGGACTGGACGATTGCCGCGAACCTGATCGGCGCCGTCGAGGCCGTGCACTTCCAGGTCGGCGACGCGATCCGGCAGGCGGGCGGACACAACGCGGACTACGTCGGCGTCGAGCTGAAGTACGGCTGGTGACGCGGCCGCGCGGCAACGCGCGCGCATGAAAAACACCCCAAAGGCTGGATTCGCATCCGGCTTTTGGGGTGCAGGTCGCCGCGGGTCGCCCTTCGTTCGTCCGGGCCGGCCGCGCGGCCGGCCCGTTCGCGGTGATGCCGTTACAGGTTCGGCGACAGCGTGAGCGCGTTCGTCAGGTCGCCCATCGGCTGCGCGCCGTTCGCCTTCAGCGCGTCGTCGCGCTGCTGCAGGCCCGGCAGGCGCGGCAGCGAGAAGCGGCGCGTGATGAGACGCAGGATCGAACCCGTGTCGTACTGCGTGTGGTCCACGAAACCCTTCTTCGCGTACGGCGACACGATCAGCGCCGGAATCCGCGTGCCCGGACCCCAGCGATCGGCGGTCGGCGGCGCGGCATGATCCCAGAAGCCGCCGTTCTCGTCGTACGTGACGACGACGACCATGTTCTTCCACTGCGGGCTTGCCTGCAGGTGCGCGATCACGTCGGCGATGTGCTGGTCGCCGGAGGTGACGTCCGTGTAGCCAGGGTGCTCGTTCAGGTTGCCTTGCGGCTTGTAGAACGTGACCTGCGGCAGCGTGCCCGCGTCGATCGCCTTGATGAACTCGGCGCCGTTCGCGCCGCCGTCGAGCAGGTGCTGCGCGCGGTTCGCGGTGCCCGGCGCCTGGTTCGCGAAGTAGTTGAACGGCTGGTGGTGCGGCTGGAAGTTCGGCGTCGACAGGTCGGCGCCGTAGATCACGTTCGACGTGCCGTTCTGGCTTGCCTGCAGCGCCTGGCCCCACGCGCCGCCGTACCATGCCCACGACACGCCCGCGTTGGTCATCAGGTCGCCGATGTTGGTCGCGGTCTGCGGCGGCATCGTCGACGGATTGGCCGGATCGGCGAGCAGCGGATCGCCGCCCGTGGCTGCCTTGTTGCCGCTCGGCTGATACGGCGGCTGCATCGTGTTGACCGCGAAGAAGTCGGGCGTGATCGCGCCGTCGTTGACGAACTTCGGCGGGCCGCTGAGCGCGGACGCGGGCGAGTTCGTCGCAACCTTCAGCGACTTGCCGTCCGCGTTCAACACGGCGATCTTGCCGGCCGCGGGGCTCGTGTTCGCGTTCGCGTAGAACGGCGCGCACGCGCAGATCAGGTACTGGTGGTTCAGGAACGAGCCGCCGAACGCGCCCATGAAGAAGTTGTCGGCGAGCACGTACTGCTGCGCGATCTTCCACAGCGGCAGCTTCGACGGATCCGGCGTGTAGTGGCCCATCGTCAGGCCGCCCGCATCGGTCCATGCGGCGTACATGTCGTTCTTGCCGCCGTTGATCTGCATCTGGTCCTGATAGAAGCGGTGCACGATGTCGCGCGTCGCGATGCTCATCGACTGGTTGAAGCCCTTCGGATCGTCGATCGCGAACGGCGCGTTCGGCAGGTTCGCCGTCATCGCTTCGGTAACCGCGGGCGTGATGCCGGTCGCGGTCAGGCCGCCCCAGATCTTCGGCAGCGTCGCCATCGTCGAGCCGTCGCGATCCTTCTGCACCGAGTTCGCCGCCGTCGCGTTCTGCAGGCCGTTCGCGCCGGGGAAGTTGCCGTACAGGTTGTCGAAGCTGCGGTTTTCCGCGTAGATCACGACGACGTTCTTGACGGCCGACAGGCCTTGCTGCGTGACATCGTCGCCGCCGCAGGCGGTCAGGCTGAGCGCGGCCGCGAGGGCGATCGGCGTGTAACGAATCCAGGCGTGCTTCTTCATGCGATGTTCTCTCTTTCGTCGTGTGTCGCGTGTGGGAATCGCGGTGGTGTCGGGCCGGCGCAGGAACCTTCGGACAGCTGCCGGCTGCGCGCATTATCTGGAACCGATTTGACAGCCGGGTGTAGGGGCGCTTTCAAATGACTGTCGGTCGAACGTCATGCGGCGGTCACGGAACTGACATAAGCTCCGGCCGATTGCCCACCGCTACAAGAAGAACGACGATGCACAGCCTTCTGAAATCCTTCGCGTCCGCGCGATCGCTGATCCCTGCCGCGGCGGCGCTGGCGCTGGTCGGCGGGCTCGCGGCGCTCGCCGGTTGCGATGCGCGCCCCGGTGCCGATGCATCGGCCGCCGCCATCGTGCCGGCGGCACAGGCCGCACCGGCCGCTCCGGCGGTCGCGCCGGCCAGCCAGCCGCAGACGCGCGCACAGGTATTCGAGGGCGTGAAGCAGATGACGGCGCTCGGCAAGCAGTTGTTCTTCGATCCGTCGCTGTCGGGGTCCGGCAAGCTCGCGTGCGCGTCGTGCCATAGCGCCGAGCATGCGTTCGGGCCGCCGAACGCGCTGTCGGCACAACTCGGCGGCGACGACATGCACAGCACGGGCTTTCGTGCGGTGCCGTCGCTGAAGTACCTGCGCGGCATTCCGCCGTTCAGCGAGCACTTCCACGATTCGCCGGACGAAGGTGACGAAAGCATCGATGCGGGCCCGACCGGCGGGCTGACCTGGGATGGCCGGGTCGATACGCGCGATGCGCAGGCGCGCATTCCGCTCACGTCGCCCTTCGAAATGAGCAGTTCGCCGGCGCGGGTTGCGAAGGCGGTTCGCGCCGCGCCGTATGCCGACGCGTTCCGCAAGGCGTTCGGCGATCAGGTTCTCGGCAACGACCAGGCGACGTTCGGCGCGGTGCTGCGCGCGCTCGACGCATTCCAGCAGCAGCCGGCGCTGTTCGATCCGTACACGAGCAAGTACGACGCCTATCTGGCCGGACACGCGCAGCTCACGCCCGCGGAGCTGCGCGGGCTGCAGCTGTTCAACGACGAGAAGAAGGGCAACTGCGCGAGCTGCCACGTGAGCCAGCGCACGCTCGAAGGCGGCCCGCCGCAGTTCAGCGATTTCGGCCTGATCGCGATCGCGGTGCCGCGCAACCGCACGCTGCCGGTCAATCGCGATCCGCGCTTTTACGACCTCGGCGCGTGCGGCCCCGAGCGCACCGACCTGAAGGGCCGCGACGAATTCTGCGGGCTGTTCCGCACGCCGTCGCTGCGCAACGTCGCGCTGCGCAAGACGTTCTTCCACAACGGCGTGTACCACTCGCTCGAGGACGTGATGCGCTTCTACGCCGAGCGTGACATCCATCCGGAGAAGTTCTATCCGGTCGTGCACGGCAAGGTGCAGGTCTACGACGACCTGCCGAAGCGCTACTGGCCGAACATCAACCGCGAGCCGCCGTTCGACCGCAAGCGCGGCGACGCGCCCGCGCTGAACGCGGCCGAGATCAAGGACGTGATCGCGTTCCTGAACACGCTGACCGACGGATATCAACCGGCAGCCGCGTCGGCGGCCCGCTAGACGACGTTCCTGGCGGCACGCATGCTATGCTCGCTGGCTGACGGGCGTGGCGCGTGCCGGTTCGCCGGCCGCCGGAGTGCCGGCCGCGCGCCATGCCGTTCGATCGAACATCCAAGGAGAACAACACATGTCGATGCGTGCATCCCTTTCCGTCGTCACGCGCGTGCTGGCCGGCGCCGCGTGCGCAGCCGCGATGCTGCCTGCCTACGCACAGAGCAACCTGGGCTTCCTGAACGACACGCCGCTCGCCTACTTCAGCAAGACCGACCGTGCGTCGCTGGCCAAGGCCGTGGCGCAGGTGCGCGACGAAGGCAAGGACGGCGAGACCACGACCTGGCAGAGCAGCGGCCGCGGCACGCAGATCGATGCGAAGCTCACGCCGTCGACGTCCGAGAACGACGGCAAGACCTGCCGCGAGATCGCCACCGACATTTCCGCGAAGGGCCAGACGCTGACGCTCAAGCCCGTCTATTGCAAGACCGCCACGGGCAAGTGGCAGCTGCAGAAGCGCTGAGCGCGCGTGCAATGAAGCGCAGCGGTGCGTCGCGCACGGTGTCGTGCGGCGTCGTGATTCTCGACGGGGCCGGCCGCGTATTCCTCGCGCACGCGACGGACACCACGCACTGGGACATCCCGAAGGGGCAGGGCGAGCCCGGCGAATCGCCGGTCGACGCGGCGCTGCGGGAGCTGCGCGAGGAAACCGGCATCGAGTTCGCGCCGGCGCGGCTGCTCGATCTCGGCCGCTTCGCCTACCGTCACGACAAGGACTTGCACCTGTTCGCGGTGCAGGTCACGAACGACGAGATCGATCCCGCGCGCTGCACGTGCACGTCGCTGTTCCCGAGCCGTCGCGACGGCTCGCTGATTCCCGAGATGGACGCGTATCGCTGGACCGCGCCCGGCGACGTCGACGCGTATGCAAGCCGCAGCCTCGCGCGGCTGTTTCGCACGACGCTGTCGCTCGCGGATCTGCATCGGCGGTTGGCGAGCGCGTGAGCGCGGCGGCCGGCGCAGCCGCGCTTGCGCGCACGCAATAAAAAACGGCCCGAAGGCCGTTTTTTTTCATCCTGCGGCGGGCGGTGCGAGGCCGCCGCGCCGCGCGCGGCGCAGGCCGTCAGGCCGGCTTGCCCCAGCTGTCGCGCAGCCCGACGATCCGGTTGAACACGGGCTTGCCTGGCTTCGAATCGACGCGGTCGGCGACGAAATAGCCGTGACGCTCGAACTGCAGGCGCGTTTCCGGCGCGACGTCGCCGGCGCCCGGCTCGACGTAGGCCTGCGTGACCTTCTTCGAGTCCGGGTTCAGCGCCTCGAGGAAGTTCGCGCCGCCCGCGTCCGGGTGCGGCGCCTTGAACAGCCGGTCGTAGATCCGCACTTCGGCCGCCTGCGCGTGCTTCGCGCTGACCCAGTGGATGTTGCCCTTGACCTTGTAGTTGTTCGCGCCTTCGGTGCCCGACTTGCTGTCCGGGAAGTAGTTGCAGTGCACGGCCGTCACGTTGCCGTCGGCGTCCTTGTCGAAGCCCGTGCATTCGATCACGTAGCCGTAGCGCAGGCGCACCTTGTTGCCCGGGAACAGGCGGAAATAGCCCTTCGGCGGGTTCTCGACGAAGTCCTCGCGCTCGATCCACAGCTCGCGCGAGATCGGGAAGGTGCGCACGCCGCGGTCGGGGTGGTGCGGGTGCACGGGCGCCGTGCACGCTTCTTCCTGGCCTTCCGGATAGTTGTCGATCACGAGCTTCAGCGGATCGAGCACGGCGACCGAGCGCGGTGCCTTGTCGTCGAGGTCGTCGCGCAGCGCGCCTTCGAACACGCTCATGTCGATCCACGAATCGACCTTCGTCACGCCGATCCGCTCGCAGAACAGGTGGATGCTCTCCGGCGTGAAGCCGCGGCGGCGGATGCCGACGATCGTCGGCATGCGCGGGTCGTCCCAGCCTTCGACGTGACCTTCGGTGACGAGCTGCAGCAGCTTGCGCTTGCTGGTGATCGCGTACGTGAGGTTCAGGCGCGAGAATTCGATCTGTTGCGGCAGCGGGCGCGTGAACACGCCGGCTTCCGCGAGTTCGTTCAGCACCCAGTCGTACAGCGGGCGGTGATCCTCGAATTCGAGCGTGCACAGCGAATGCGTGATGCCTTCGAGCGCATCCGAGATGCAGTGCGTGTAGTCGTACATCGGATACACGCACCATGCGTCGCCGGTACGGTAGTGATGCGCGTAGCGGATCCGGTAGATCACCGGGTCGCGCATGTTCATGTTCGGCGACGCCATGTCGATCTTCGCGCGCAGCACGTGCTCGCCTTCCTTGAACTCGCCGGCCTTCATCCGGCGGAACAGGTCGAGGTTTTCCTCGGGCGAGCGGTCGCGGAACGGCGACGGCTTGCCGCCTTCGGTCAGCGAGCCGCGGTTCGCGCGCATTTCCTCGGCGCTCTGGCTGTCGACGTACGCCTTGCCGCGCTGGATCAGCAGCTCGGCGAATTCGTACAGCTTGTCGTAGTAGTCGCTCGCGAAATACTGGTGATCGACCGCGTCCTTGCGCCAGTCGAAGCCGAGCCAGCGCACGGCGTCGACGATCGAGTCGACGTATTCGACGCTTTCCTTTTCCGGGTTCGTGTCGTCGAAGCGCAGGTGGCACACGCCGCCGTAGTCGCGCGCGACGCTGAAGTTCAGGCAGATGCTCTTGGCATGGCCGATGTGCAGATAGCCGTTCGGCTCGGGCGGAAAGCGCGTCTCGACGCGGCCGCTCCATTTGCCGGTGCGGTTGTCGTCGTCGATGATGTTGCGGATGAAATTGGAAGCCGCGGGGGCGTCGTTGCGTTCGGTGCTCATGCGGTTGGCGTCAGGTTGTGTCGGCGCGTCGCGCCGGTTTAATCCCGTAATTCTACCTGACCGGGGTCCGTCCCGCGCGGGTTGCGGCGTCGGCAGGGCGGTTCGCGCTGCCGATCGCAATATCTCGATAGTGTGTCGGCTGTAACACGACGTAAATCGGATTGCCCCCCGCATTCGGCTTTTCCTATGATGGCTTCACCGAATCAATGCCGCCATTCGCAGTTTTTGCGGGGCGGGAGGAAGCCAACAATCATGATGAAGAAGACCACTTTTCTCGTTCGTACCGCGGTAATCGTCGCGGCCCTGTCGCAGCTCGGCGCATGCGCGATGACGCACACGCAGCGTAACGCCGGGATCGGCGCGGCAGCGGGCGGCGCGCTCGGCTACCTGATCACGGGCGGCCCGGTCGGCACGGTCGCCGGCGCCGCGGCAGGCGGCCTCGTCGGCGCCGGCGTGCGCTGACCGAAGCCGGCGCGCGTGAGCGCCGGCCGGTCGCGTGCGCAGCGCGACCGATTCATACACCGCACATCCATTCCGCGATTCGACAGGCAGCATCAGGGAGGAGCGGGTGTGCGACACTTCGTCGACGTTACATAAAACGACTTCATGCGTCGACGAACCTTCCATGAGCGATTCTCTCGTTTTCGTGCTGCCGGGCTACGGCAACTCCGGCCCGTTCCACTGGCAAAGCCGCTGGGAGCGCGCCGACGCGCGTTTCGTACGCATCGCGATGCCCGACTGGGACCGTGCGTTCCGCAACGGCTGGTGTCTCGCGCTCGATCGTGCGGTCGAAGCCGCGCCGGGCCCCGTGACGATCGCCGCGCACAGCCTCGGCACGCTGACCACCGCGTGGTGGGCGACCCGTTACGCGCGGCCGGCCGCGCTCGAGAAAGTGCGCGGCGCGCTGCTCGTCGCTTTGCCCGATCCGGCCGGGCCGGCGTTTCCGGCCGATGCGCACGGTTTCGGGCCGGTGCCGCACGAGCGGCTGCCGTTTCCGACCTGCGTGGTTGCGAGCAGCGACGATCCGTACGGCTCGCTCGCGTTCGCGCGCGGCTGCGCGCACGCGTGGGGCAGCGCGTTTCATGACCTCGGCCCGCGCGGCCACATCAACGCGGACAGCGGGCTCGGCGACTGGCCGCAGGGGCGCGGCTGGCTCGACGCGCTGGCGCGCTAGCGTCGGGTCGATCGATTCGACGCCGGCCGTCCGGCTGGCGCCCGGGCCGCGCCTGCGGTCGCCCCGCGCTGGCAGCAGGTGCGCGAGCGCGCAACGGCACGCCTGCGCGCGCCCGCCCGCTCAAATCGCCTGCTTCGCCTTCAACGCGGCGATCCGCACATCGTCGTAGCCGAGCATGTCGCGCAGCACGTCTTCCGTCTGCGCGCCCAGCAGCGGCGGGGCGGTGCGCGCATCGGGCGGCGTCGCGCTCATCCGGATCGGATTGCGCACGAGCTTCACGTCCGCGCCGCACGGGTGCGGCAGCGACACCTGCATTCCGCGCGCGACCACCTGTTCGTTGTCGAACACCTCGTCGAGTTCGTTGATCGGCCCGCACGGCACGCCGGCCGCTTCGAGCACGGCGATCCAGTCGGCCTTGCCGCGCGCCTTCACCATCTCCGCGAGGATCGGCACCAGCGTGTCGCGGTGGCGCACGCGCGACGGATTCGTCGCGAACCGTTCGTCGTCGGCCAGCTCGGGCCGCCCGCCGGCCTCGACGAACTTGCGGAACTGCCCGTCGTTGCCGACCGCGACGATGATCCAGCCGTCGCTCGTCTGGAACGTCTGGTAAGGCACGATGTTCGGGTGCGCGTTGCCCCAGCGCACCGGCGGCTTGCCGCTCGCGAGGAAGTTGGTGTTCATGTTCGCGAGCAGCGCGACCTGCACGTCGAGCAGCGCCATGTCGATGTACTGGCCTTCGCCCGTGCGATCGCGGTGCGCGAGCGCGGCGAGCACCGCGATCGTCGAATAGAGGCCCGTCGCGAGATCGGCGATCGCCACGCCGGCTTTTTGCGGCCCGCCGCCCGGCTCGCTGTCGCGCTCGCCGGTGATGCTCATGAAGCCGCCGATCCCCTGGACGATGAAGTCGTAGCCCGCGCGGTGCGCGTACGGGCCCGTCTGGCCGAACCCGGTGACCGAGCAGTAGACGAGATCGGGCTTCACCGCGCGCAGCGATTCGTAATCGAGCCCGTATTTCTTCAGCTGGCCGACCTTGTAGTTCTCGAGCACGACGTCGCTCTGCGCGGCGAGCTCGCGCACGATCTGCTGGCCTTCCGGCGTCGCGATGTCGACCGTCACCGAGCGCTTGTTGCGGTTCGCCGCGAGGTAGTACGCGGCCTCGGCCGTATCGGCGCCGGTCGCGTCCTTCAGGTACGGCGGCCCCCAGTGGCGCGTGTCGTCGCCGGCGCCGGGGCGCTCGACCTTGATCACGTCCGCGCCGAAATCGGCAAGCGTCTGCGCGCACCACGGGCCCGCGAGCACGCGGGTGAGGTCCAGCACGCGGATATGGCTCAGGGCACCCATCGTCGAATCGTCTCCTTTCATGGCTCGCCCGGCCCGAGGCAAGGCGGATTGGCATGCCGAGCATCTTAAGGCGAATCGGCCGCGCCGGTGGCCCAGGCCGCTCGTCCGGCGCGGCGGGCCGCTGGCGTGGGAGCCGCCGATCTGTATCGTATAATCGCTCGTTTACGATATCTGCCCGCCGTGCGTCCGCGAGGACGGCCGGCGTTTGAAGCCGTCTCAGCCAGACATTCCCCGCACGCCATGAAAGCTGCCGAAATCCGCGAGAAATTCCTCAAATTCTTCGAATCGAAGGGCCACACGATCGTCCGCTCGTCGAGCCTCGTGCCCGGTAACGACCCCACGCTGATGTTCACGAACTCGGGCATGGTCCAGTTCAAGGACGTGTTCCTCGGCACGGATCCGCGTCCGTACACGCGCGCCACGACCGCGCAGCGCAGCGTGCGCGCGGGCGGCAAGCACAACGACCTCGAGAACGTCGGCTACACGGCGCGCCACCACACGTTCTTCGAGATGCTCGGCAACTTCTCGTTCGGCGACTACTTCAAGCACGACGCGATCCGCTTCGCGTGGGAACTGCTGACCACGGTCTACCAGCTGCCGAAGGAAAAGCTGTGGGTCACCGTCTACCGGGAAGACGACGAAGCGTACGACATCTGGGCGAAGGAAGTCGGCGTGCCGACCGAGCGGATCATCCGCATCGGCGACAACAAGGGCGCGCGCTACGCGTCGGACAACTTCTGGACGATGGGCGACACCGGCCCGTGCGGCCCGTGTACCGAAATCTTCTACGACCACGGCCCGGACGTGTGGGGCGGCCCGCCGGGATCGCCTGAAGAAGACGGCGACCGCTACATCGAGATCTGGAACCTCGTGTTCATGCAGTTCAACCGCGACGCGCAGGGCAACATGACGCGCCTGCCGAAGCAGTCGGTCGACACCGGCATGGGCCTCGAGCGTCTCGCCGCGGTGCTGCAGCACGTGCACAGCAACTACGAGATCGACCTGTTCCAGAACCTGATCAAGGCCGCCGCGCGCGTGACCGAGATCAGCGACCTCACGAACAACTCGCTGAAGGTGATCGCCGATCACATCCGCGCGTGCTCGTTCCTGATCGTCGACGGCGTGATCCCCGGCAACGAAGGCCGCGGCTACGTGCTGCGCCGCATCGTGCGCCGCGCGATCCGCCACGGCTACAAGCTCGGCCGCAAGGGCTCGTTCTTCCACAAGCTGGTGGCCGACCTCGTCGCCGAGATGGGCGCAGCCTATCCGGAACTGAAGGAAGCCGAGCAGCGCGTGACCGACGTGCTGCGCCAGGAAGAAGAGCGTTTCTTCGAGACGATCGAGCACGGGATGTCGATCCTCGAAGCGGCGCTGGCGGATGTCGACGCGAAGGGCGGCAAGGTGCTCGACGGCGAACTCGCGTTCAAGCTGCACGACACGTACGGCTTCCCGCTCGACCTCACGGCCGACGTGTGCCGCGAGCGCGGGATGACGGTCGACGAGCCGGCGTTCGACGACGCGATGGCGCGTCAGCGCGAGCAGGCGCGCGCGGCCGGCAAGTTCAAGGCCACGCAGGGCCTCGAATACTCGGGCGCGAAGACCACGTTCCACGGTTATGAAGAGATCGCGTTCGACGACGCGAAGGTCGTCGCGCTGTACGTCGACGGTTCGGCCGTCAACGAAGTGAAGCACGGCCAGGATGCGGTCGTCGTGCTCGACCACACGCCGTTCTACGCGGAGTCGGGCGGCCAGGTCGGCGACCAGGGCGTGCTCGCGAATGCAGCGACGCGCTTCGCCGTGGCCGACACGCTGAAGGTGCAGGCCGACGTGATCGGCCACCACGGCACGCTCGAACAGGGCACGCTGAAGGTCGGCGACGTGCTGCGCGCGGAAATCGACGCGCATCGTCGCGCACGCACGCAGCGCAACCACTCGGCGACCCACCTGATGCACAAGGCGCTGCGTGAAGTGCTCGGCGCACACGTGCAGCAGAAGGGCTCGCTCGTCGACGCGGAGAAAACCCGCTTCGACTTCGCGCACAACGCGCCGCTGACCGACGACGAAATCCGTCGCGTCGAGCAGATCGTCAACAATGAAATCCTCGCGAACGCGCCGGGCATCGTGCGCGTGATGCCGTACGACGAAGCGGTGAAGGGCGGCGCGATGGCGCTGTTCGGCGAGAAGTACGGCGACGAAGTGCGCGTGCTCGACCTCGGCTTCTCGCGCGAACTGTGCGGCGGCACGCACGTGCACCGCACCGGCGACATCGGCTTCTTCAAGATCGTCGTCGAAGGCGGCGTCGCGGCCGGCATCCGCCGGGTCGAGGCGATCACCGGCGACAACGCGGTGCGCTACGTGCAGGAGCTCGATGCGCGCGTGAACGAAGCGGCCGCCGCGCTGAAGGCGCAGCCGTCGGAACTCACGCAACGCATCGCGCAGGTGCAGGACCAGGTGAAGTCGCTCGAGAAGGAACTGGGCGCGCTGAAGTCGAAGCTCGCGTCGAGCCAGGGCGACGAGCTCGCGCAGCAGGCGATCGAAGTCGGCGGCGTGTTCGTGCTGGCCGCGACGCTCGACGGCGCGGACGCGAAGACGCTGCGCGAGACGGTCGACAAGCTGAAGGACAAGCTGAAGAGCGCGGCGATCGTGCTGGCGGCCGTCGAAGGCGGCAAGGTCAGCCTGATCGCGGGCGTCACGCCGGACGCGAGCAAGAAGGTCAAGGCCGGCGAGCTCGTGAACTTCGTCGCGCAGCAGGTCGGCGGCAAGGGCGGCGGCCGTCCGGACATGGCGCAGGCAGGCGGCACGGAACCGGCGAACCTGCCCGGCGCGCTGGCAGGCGTCAAGGGCTGGGTCGAAGAGCGTCTTTGATCGGCATGGTTGGTGATGCGGTGTGGTCGGGCTGACCGCGTCGCGTCACATCGCTTCGCATCAAAAAAACGACCCGATCGGCACGTGTGCCGGTCGGGTCGTTTTGTTTTTGTCGGTATGAAGAATTAGCGCGCTCGCTGGCGCTCGCCTGCGTTCCCGGCTCGGGCAGACGCCGACGCGGCCACCACCGCCCTGGCCGCATCGCCCGTGTCGGAATGAAGATCGAGCGCGCGCACCAGCGGCCGCCGGCGATCCCGACTCAGGCCGACACCGATGCGGCCACCGCCGCCTTGGTCGCATCACCCGGCTCCCGCGCAGCCTCGCCCAGCGCATCGCGCAACGCGGCGAGCGCCGCCGATGCGTAACCATGCCGCCACGCGAGCAGCGTGTCGATCCCTTCGAGTTCGGGGATCGTGTGGGCGGCGACGTTGCCGGTCTCGGGCTGCAGCTCGAGCACCGAGCGCGGCGCGACCGCGATGCCGGCGCCGGCCGCGACGCACGCGACGATCGCATGATACGAACCGAGTTCGAGCACACGCGAGGGCTTCATCCCGTGCGCCGCATACCATTGCTCGACATATTTCCGGTACGTGCAGCCGCGCTCGAACGCGACCAGCGTCGGCAGGATCACGTCGCGCGGCGTGCGCACGGGCGGATGGCCGCGCGGCGTCAGCAGCACGAGATCCTCGCGGAAGATCGGCACCGTCTCGAATGTGTCGGGCAGCGTGTCCGGCTCGGGCGGCCGCGCAAACAACGCCGCGTCGATCTCGAAGTCGCGCACCTTGTCGATCAGCCAGCCGGTCGTGCCGGTCACGAGCTCCAGCGACACGTCGGGCCACGCATGGTGATAACGCGCGAGCACGGTCGGCAGCCTGCTCGCGGCCGTGCTTTCCATCGTGCCGAGCCGCAGCCGCCCGCGCGGCGTGTCCTCGCGCACCGCATCGCGCGCCTCGTCGGCAAGCGCGAGCAGCCGCTCCGCGTACGGCAGCAGCGTGTGCCCGGCCGGCGTCAGCACGAGCCGGCGGCCGTCGCGCACGAACAGCGCCGCGCCGAGTTCCTCCTCGAGCTGCTTGATGCGCGTCGTCACGTTCGATTGCACGCGATTGAGCTTCGCCGCCGCGCGCGTCACACCGTTCTCGCGCACGACAGCCCGGAAAATCGCCAGCGCCGCCAGGTCCATGATTCTCTCCTGGAGATATGTGGATTCTTGATTATTCATTTATCGAGAACGTTCGGTCAAGCTACGATACAAGCGTTCCGATTTCCGTTCCGGCCCGCGCGCCGCGCGCGGCCTATGCCGCCATGTCCCGTTCCGATGCCCCGAGCGCCGTCGCCGGCGTACACCTGCCCGATGACGCCGACCGCCGCGCCCGCGCGGCCGCGCTCGCCTGCATGATCGGGCTGGCGGTCGCGCTCGGCGTCGGCCGCTTCGCGTTCACGCCGCTGCTGCCGCTGATGCTCGCCGACGGCTCGATCGGCCTGAAGGCCGGCAGCTGGCTCGCGTCGGCGAACTACGCGGGTTATTTCGTCGGCGCGGTCAGTTGCGCGGCCGTGCGGGTCGCGCCCGCGCGGATGGTGCGCTTCGGGCTGGCCGCCACCGTGCTGTTGACTGCCGCGATGGGCGTCGGCCATCTGCTCTCCGTGTGGCTCGTGGTGCGCTTCGTCGCGGGCGTCGTCAGCGCATGGACGTTCGTGTTCGTGTCGCAATGGGGGCTGCGGCGGCTCACCGAACTGCATGCGCCCGAGTGGAGCGGGGTGATCTACGCGGGGCCGGGCGTCGGGATCGTGCTGACCGGGCTGATCGGCAGCGCGCTCGCCGGCCATCGCGCGGCGCCCGGCTGGCTCGGCTTCGCAGTGTTGTCGGCGCTGCTGTCGGTCGCGATCTGGCGCACGTTCGGCAGCGCGCCGGGGCCGGCCGCCTCGACAACCGCCGCGCGGGGCGCCGCGGCGCCGGCCGTGCGCGAGCGACCGGCCGCGGCACCGCACGACGCACGGCGCCATCGCGCCGACGCCGCGTGGCTCGTCGTGCTGTACGGGATGCCGGGCTTCGGCTACATCATCACCGCGACGTTCCTGCCGGTGATCGCGCGTGCCGCGCTGCCGGCAGGCTCGCCGTGGCCCGACCTGTTCTGGCCGATGTTCGGCGCGGCGCTGATCGTCGGCGCGATCGCCGCGTCGCGATTGCCCGGCCACTGGGACAACCGGCCGTTGCTCGCCGCCGGCTGCGCGACGCAGGCGCTCGGGATCGCGGCGGGGATCGTCTGGCCGAACGCGGCCGGCTTCTCGGCCGGCAGCGCGCTGCTCGGCCTGCCGTTCACCGCGATCACGCTGTTCGCGATGCGCGAGGCGCGGCGGCTGCATGGCGAGCGAGCGGCCGGGCTGATGGGCTATGCGACCGCATCGTACGGGGTCGGGCAGATTCTCGGTCCGCTCGTCGCCGCGCCGCTGACCGCGCGCTTCGGGTCGTTCTCGCCGGCGCTGTGGGTCGCGGCAGGCGCGTTGCTCGCCGGTGCCGCCGGCTTCGCGGCGACGGCCGCACGCGGGCGCGCGCAACCCCGCATGCAACCCTGACATCATCGGGGCCGGATCGTCTGCGGCGCGGGCAAACTCGCTAGAATGAGGCCTTTCCCGCGCCGAGCGGGCGCGCGACGCGGCCGGCAGGCCGCCGCCGGGCGCTCGCCAGATCCCCATCGATGACCACCGCCGACTACCGTTTTTGCCCGCGCTGCGCGCGTCCGCTGACCGAGCGCGCCGATCCCGACCACGAAGGCGGCCGCGTCCGCCAGGCTTGCCCGGACGACACGTGCGGCTACGTGCACTGGAACAACCCGCTGCCGGTGGTGGCGGCGATCGTCGAACTCGACGGCAAGATCCTGCTCGCGCGCAACGCGGCCTGGCCGGAAGGGATGTTCGCGCTGATCACCGGCTTCCTCGAGAACGGCGAGACGCCCGAGGACGGCATCGCGCGCGAGGTGTTCGAGGAAACCGCGCTGAAGGCCGAGCAGGTCTCGCTGGTCGGCGTCTATGAATTCATCCGCAAGAACGAACTGATCATCGCGTACCACGTGCGCGCGTCGGGCACCGTCGCGCTGTCGCCGGAACTGCTCGAATACCGGCTCGTCGATCCGCCGCTGCTGCGCCCGTGGCGCGCCGGCACCGGCTACGCGCTCGCCGACTGGATGCGCGCGCGCGGCCTCGATTTCGAATTCGTCGACCGAGCGGGGCAGTGACGGGCCGCGCCGCCGCCATGTCGTCCGTCGCGCCGGGCACGATCGCTGCGCGGCACCTCGCCATTCGCCGGCGGGCCGTTCCGCACGGCCGCCGCGCGACGTGCGCTTCATCTTCCTCGTCCTGACCGCCCACCGCCATCGCCATCGCCATGTCCGACAAGCCGCAGCCGCGTCCGCGCGACGCCTACCGCCACTTCCTGCCGATCACGACCCGCTGGATGGACAACGACGTCTACGGGCACGTGAACAACGTCGTCTACTACAGCTACTTCGACACCGTCGTGAACGAATACCTGATCCGCGCGGGCGTGCTCGACGTCGAGCACGGGCAGACGATCGGGCTCGTGGTCGAGACGCAGTGCAACTACTTCGCGCCGCTCGTCTTTCCGCAGTCCGTCGACGCGGGGCTGCGCGTCGCGAAGCTCGGCACGTCGAGCGTGCGTTACGAGATCGGGCTGTTCGCGGCGGGCGAAGCCGCGCCGGCCGCGCAGGGGCATTTCGTGCACGTGTACGTCGATCGCGGCACGCGCCGCCCGGTGCCGCTGCCGGACACGCTGCGCGCGGCGCTCGAACCGCTCGCCGGCTGACGGGCGCGCGGCGGTGCACGCGTTCGCGCTCCAGGCATTCAACGGCCTCAGCTACGGGTTGCTGCTGTTCATGCTGTCGGCCGGCCTCACGCTGATCTTCAGCGTGCAGGGCGTGCTCAACTTCGCGCATGCGAGCTTCTACATGCTCGGCGCGTATGTCGGCTACAGCATCGCAGCCCGCGCGGGGTTCTGGCCCGCGCTCGGGCTCGCGCCGCTCGCGGTCGGGCTGCTCGGCGCCGGCTGCGAGCGCGCCCTGCTGCGCCGCGTGCAGGCGCACGGGCACACGAGCGAACTGCTGCTGACCTTCGGGCTCGCGTACCTGATCGGCGAGGGCGCGAAACTGCTGTGGGGCCTCGCACCGCTGCCGGCCCCGGTGCCGCCGCTGTTCGACGGCGCGCCCGTGACCGTGTTCGGCCTCGCGCTGCCGCGCTACCGGCTCTTCATGATGGCGATGTCCGCGGCGATGCTGGCCGCGCTCGGCGCGCTGCTGCGCGCGTCGCGCCTCGGCCTCGTCGTGCGCGCCGCGCTCACGCACCGCGCGGCCGTCGAGGCGCTCGGCTACGACGTGCCGCGCGTGATGACGGGGCTGTTCGGCGCGGGCACCGCGCTCGCGGCGCTGGCCGGCGTGATCGGCGCGCCGCTCGCGGTGATCGAGCCGGCGCTGGCCGAGACCGTCGGGTCGGTGGTGTTCGCGATCGTCGTGATCGGCGGGCTCGGCTCGCTCGGCGGCGCGTTCGCCGCGTCGCTCGCGGTCGGCTTCGCGCAGACCTTCGCGGCGTCCAGCGACACGTCCCTGCGCGACCTCGCGCAATGGGCGGGCCTCGCGCTGCCCGACGGCGTCGCGGCCGTGTCGATCGCGCAGCTCGCTCCGCTGGTCCCGTACCTGCTGCTCGTCGCGGTGCTGGTCGCCCGGCCGCGCGGGCTGTTCGGCGAGCGTGTCGATGGCTAGCCGCGCGCGGGCCGGCGCGCTGCGCTGGGTGCTGTTCGCCGCGTGCGTGGCCGTGCCCGCGTGGCTGTGGCCGCATGGCGCGGTGCTCGGCTATCTCGCGCAGACGGCCGCGCTCGTCGTGCTCGCGCTGTCGTACAACCTGCAGCTCGGCACGACCGGGCTGCTGTCGTTCGGCCATGCCGCCGTCGCGGGGCTCGGCGCGTTCGCCGCCGCGCACTGGTTCAATCATGTCGGCGCGCCGCTGCCGCTGTTGCCGCTCGTCGGCGGCGCGGCCGGCGCGGGCTTCGGGTTCCTCGCCGGCCTGCTCGCGACACGCCGCGCGGGCACCGTGTCCGCGATGATCACGCTCGGCCTCGGCGAATGCGTCGCGGCGGCCGCGTGGAGCGTGCCTGCGTGGTTCGGCGGCGTCGGCGGCGTGCCGATCGACCGCGCGAGCGGCGCGCCCTGGGGCGGCTGGCATTTCGGTGCGCAAACGCAGGCCTACGCGGTGATCGCCGCATGGTGCATCGTGTCGGCGCTGGCGATGCACGCGCTGACGCGCACGCCGCTCGCCCGGCTCGCGAACGCGGTGCGCGACAACCCCGCGCGCGTCGCCGCGCTCGGCACCGAGCCGCGCCGCGTTCGGCTCGCGATGGTCACCTGCGCGTCGTTCTTCGCGGGCATCGCCGGCACGCTGACGCTGATCGACGTCGAGATCGCGACGCCCGACAGCGTGTCGATGGCCCGTTCGGCGACCGTGCTGATCGCCGCGGTGATCGGCGGCACCGGCACGTTCTTCGGGCCGGCGGCCGGCGCGGTGGTGCTGACCGCGCTGAGCGTCGTCGTCGCGGGCGTGTCGCGCGCATGGGCGCTGTATCTCGGCGTGCTGTTCGTCGCGGTCGTCATCGCCGCGCCGCGCGGGATCGCGGGCATCGCGCAAGCGTTCGCGCATGCGTTGCGGCGCGGCGCGCCGGCGGCCGAGCGGTGGCGCCTGTTGTGCGGCATCGGCGCGTGCGTGTTCTGGGGCGTCGCGATCGTCTGCGCGGCCGAGCTCGGCTATGCGTGGCGTTTCGCGCAGGACGACGGCACCGGCATCGCGTTCGGCGCGTGGGGCATCGACGCCGATTCGCCGGCGGGCTGGGCCGTCGCGGCCTCGGCGGCCGGCATCGGCACGCTGCTGTGGGGCTGGCGCGCGCGGTTGCTGAACCACCGGCACGGCACGTGGGAGGACGGGCTATGAACGGCAACGCGATCGCGCTCCACGGGATCGTGCAGCGTTTCGGCGCGCAGACCGTGCTCGACGGCATCGAATTGAGCATCGCGGCCGGCGAGCGTCATGCGCTGATCGGGCCGAACGGCGCGGGCAAGTCGACGCTGTTCGGCGTGATCGCCGGCGCGACGCGGCCGACGCGCGGACGCGTCGTGCTGCACGGTGTCGAGTTGCGCGGGCGCGGGCCGGTCGTCGCGAGCCGGCTCGGCATCGGCCGCAGTTTCCAGCAGACGAGCGCGTTCGCGCGGCTGAGCGTGTTCGACAACCTGCGCTGCGCGGCGCTGCATGCGCCGGCCGAGCGGCGGCGCTGGTGGAACCGGCTGCGCGAATCGGCATCGGTCGATCGCGCGGCCGCGCGCGTGCTGCACGACATCGGCCTCGATGCGCGGCGCGACGCGCCGGCCGGCGCACTCGGCTATGCGGAACAGCGCGCGCTCGATCTGGGCATCGCGCTCGCGAGCGGCGCGCGCACGCTGCTGCTCGACGAGCCGACCGCCGGCATGAACCGCGACCAGGCGGCGCGGATGATCGCGCTGATCCGCGCGACGACGCAGGGCCGCACGGTGCTGATGATTGAGCACGACATGGATGCGGTGTTCGGCTTCGCCGAGCGCATCACGGTGCTCGTGCGCGGCACGGTGGTCGCGACCGGTGCGCCCGACGCGATCCGCGCGGACCCGGCCGTGCGCGCCGCCTATCTCGGCGAGGGTGCATGAGCGCGCTGCTCGACATCCGCGGCCTGCGTGCATGGTACGGAAGCCAGCCCGTGCTCGACGGCGTCGATCTCGCGCTCGCGCCGGGCGAGACGCTCGCGCTGCTCGGTCGCAACGGCGCGGGCCGCTCGACGCTCGCGAAGGCCGTGATGGGGCTCGTGCGCACCGCGGGCTCGGTGCGAATCGCCGGCGCCGAATGCGCGGGCGCACGCACGTTCGAGATCGCGCGGCGCGGCGTCGCTTACGTCGCCGAAAGCCGCGACGTGTTTCCGCTGCTGAGCGTGCGCGACAACTTGCGGCTCGGGCTGCGCGGCCTGAGCGGCGCGGCCGAACGTGCCGCGCTCGACCGGCTGCTCGCGCGCTTTGCGCTGCTGGCCGCGCGGGCCGACGTGAAGGCCGGGCGGCTCTCGGGCGGCGAGCAGCAGGTGCTCGCGCTGGTGCGCGCGCTCGCCGGCCGCCCGCGCGTGCTGATCGTCGACGAACCGGCCGAAGGGCTCGCGCCGCTCGCGGTCGACGCAGTCGGCGCCTGCCTTGCCGCGCTGCAGGACGATGGCGTCGCGATCCTGCTGATCGAGCAGCGGCTGCAGCTCGCGCCGCGGCTCGCGCAGCGCGTCGCGGTAATGGGGCGCGGGCAGATCGTCTACGACGGCGCACTCGACGGGCTCGGCGGCGACGTCGTCAGCGCGTGGCTGAGCGCCGGCTGACCGTCCGTCGACCGTCCGTCCGCCGATTGTTCGGCAAACCTCGCCAGTCAATTCGTGTCGAGCCGCTTTATCGCGGCCGCCGGAACCGCGAAGATTGCCAGCAAGGCCGGTGCGCCGCGACAGGCGCGACCGGTACCCATCCATCGAAGTCTTCCGACTGAGGAATGAAATCATGAGCAAGCTGGCAGGCAAGGTCGCGATCGTCACGGGCGCTTCCAAGGGGATCGGCGCCGCAATCGCGAAGGCGCTGGGCGCCGAAGGCGCGTCGGTCGTCGTCAACTACGCGAGCAGCAAGGCCGGCGCCGACGCGGTCGTGAGCGCGATCGTCGAAGCGGGCGGCCGCGCGGTCGCGGTCGGCGGTGACGTGTCGAAGGCAGCGGACGCGCAGCGCATCGTCGATACGGCGATCGAGACGTACGGCCGTCTCGACGTGCTGGTCAACAATTCCGGCGTGTACGAGTTCGCGCCGATCGAGGCGATCACCGAAGAGCACTACCGCCGGCAGTTCGACACGAACGTGTTCGGCGTGCTGCTGACGACGCAGGCCGCCGTCAAGCATCTGGGCGAAGGCGCGAGCATCATCAACATCAGCTCGGTGGTGACGAGCATCACGCCGCCCGCGAGCGCCGTGTACAGCGGCACCAAGGGCGCCGTCGACGCGATCACCGGCGTGCTCGCGCTCGAACTCGGCCCGCGCAAGATTCGCGTGAACGCGATCAACCCGGGCATGATCGTGACCGAAGGCACGCACAGCGCGGGCATCATCGGTTCGGACCTCGACCGGCAGGTGCAAAGCCAGACGCCGCTCGGCCGCCTCGGCGAGCCGGACGACATCGCGTCGGTCGCGGTGTTCCTCGCATCGGACGATGCGCGCTGGCTGACCGGCGAGCGCCTCGTCGCGAGCGGCGGGCTGCACTGATCGCGCGAGCCGGCGCGCGCCGCTACGCGATCATCGCGAGCGCGTTCGCGCCGACATGCCAGCGCAGGCTCTCGACGACGAGCGCATGATCGCGTTCGTCGTCGAGCCCGGCGATCGCCATCGCGCCGACGATGCCGCCGTCGGCCAGCCGCAGCGGCACGCCGCCGCCGTCGAGCGCATAGTCGGCATCCGACAATCCCTGCGACTGCAACGACCAGCCGGCGCGGCGAAAGCGCGCGCCGACCTCGAGCGAACTGACGCCGAAGCGCAACACCGTGTTCTGCCGGCGGCGGATCGCGTCGCTGTCGCGGGCGCGGCTGCCGTCGAGCGCGCAATAGAACAGCGGTGCGGCTTCGCCGACGATGCCGACCGCGATCGGCAGCCCGCGGCGCGACGCGAGATTGACCGCGATGTCGCCGAGCCGGCGCGCGACGTCGGCATCGAAGTGCGCCAGCATCGGCGTTGAGGCCGTGTCGCCGAAGGGCATGGGCGCGCAGCGCGGGAAGGGGATCGGCATGGCAGCTCCGTGTCGTCGCAAGTTCGGCCCGTGCGCGCGTCCTGCGTCGCGCGCCGGCCGTCGATCGTTCAGCGCGTCAATGCATCAGCGCCCGGGCGCCGCGTCGAGCATCCATTCGTGCGCGGGGTCGTTCCTGAACGCCCACGCGCGGCTCGGCCCGGCCATCACGTTCAGGTAGTACAGGTTGTAGCCGTGCGGCGCGACCACCGGGTGATAGCCGCGCGGCACCATCACGACGTCGTGGTTCTCGACCGCGCATGCCTCGTCGAGGCTGCGGTCGTCCGTGTACACGCGCTGGAACGCGAAACCCTGCGGCGGATCGATCCGGTGGTAATAGGTTTCCTCGAGCGACGTTTCGTCGGGCGCCGCGTCGCGATCGTGCTTGTGCGGCGGATAGCTGCTCGAGTGGCTCGCGGGCGTGATCACTTCGACGACCAGCAGCCGGTCCGCGGCCGGGTTGTCGCCCATCAGGATGTCGCATACGTAGCGCGTGTTGGTGCCTTGCCCGCGCACCGCACGCCGCATCCGTTCGCCGTCGAGGCGCTGCACGCGCTTGTCGCCGCTCGCGTAAGGCGCGGTGCACAGCGCGACTTCCGCGTCGCGCGTCGCCACCAGCGTGACGGTCTTGCCGCCCGGCACGTACAGCGCGTCCGGCGACACTTCCTCGAACACGCTGTCGCGCTTGCCGAGTGCGTCGTAGGTCTCGCCGTCGACTTGCGCGCGCAGCGTGCCCGTGAGCACGACGACGCACAGTTCGCGCGTGCCCGTGTCGAGCGTTTCGGTGTCGCCGGCCTTCAGGCGCAGCGCCCGAAAGCCGACGTGTTTCCAGCCGGCCGACTCCGGCGTCACGTTGCAGATTTCGCGGTCGGCGGATGCCTTGACCAGCAGGGGAGAAATCGTCATGGCGTGAGGTTCCTCGATGAGATGACGGGGCTTACGCACTCAACCGGTCGACGATCGCGCGCAGCGATTCGTAGCCCTTCTTCGCATACTGATAGCTCGGCGCGACGGCCGGGTCCTGCTCGGCCTCGACCACGAGCCAGCCTTCGTAGCCGGCGTCCTTCAGCGTGCGCAGCGTCGCTTCGTAATCGAGCGCGCCGTCGCCCGGCACCGTGAAGGTGCCGTTGATCACGCCGTTCAGGAAGCTCCAGCCGCCGTTGCGCGCCTGCGTGACGACCTGCGGCCGCACGTCCTTGCAGTGCACGTGCACGACGCGCGCCACGTGCTTCCTCAGCAGCGCGACCGGATCGGCCGCGCCGCCGAAATACGCGTGGCCCGTGTCGAACAGCAGGAACACCTTCGCGGGATCGGTCAGCGCCATCAGCCGGTCGACGTCGTCCGGCGATTCGACGTACGCGCCCATGTGGTGATGGTAGGCGAGCTTGATCCCGTAGGTCTCGAGCAGGTGCGCGCCGAATGCGTCGAGGCGCGCCGCATAGCGCCGCCAGGTTTCATCGTCGACGAAACGCGGGCGCTTGGCGACCGGCGTGTCGATGCTGCCCTGGATCGTGCCCGCGCATTCGCCGTACACCACGACCTTCACGTCGTTGAACTGCAGCTTCGTCATGTGCGCGCGGCAGCGCTCGATTTCGGCCTCGAGCGCATCGGCGTCGCTCATGCCCGGCGCGACTTCCGCCAGAAAGCCCGAATACCAGCCCGACACGCACACGAGCCCGAACTCGGCGAGCTTCGCCTTCAGTTCGGGGCCCGTCTTCGGAAACTTGTTGCCGAGCTCGAAGCCCGCGTAGCCGATTTCGGCGCCTTCCTTCAGTGCCGTCTCGAGCGGCGTCTCGCCGCCGAGCGACGGCAGGTCGTCGTTCATCCACGACAGGGGATTGATACCGATGCGAACGTTCCAGCTCATGACGTGCTTCCTTGGTTCGAATGTTGTTTTCGCGGAGCGGCGGATTGAATGGGGAAACGGATCAACGCCGCTGCCGGGTTTTCTCGTCGAGATACGTCCGGTGCGCGCGTTCGACACCGGCGCGCGCGGATACCTGCGGCACCGCGACTTCCCACCACGCGCCGCCGTCCGCGGTCGTGCGCTCGTGCGTCGTGTCGATCACGATGACCTGGCTCGTCTTCGCCGCGCGCGCACGCTTCATTTCGCTGCGCAGCTCGCCGACGTCGCGCACGTGCACGGCTTCGGCGCCCATCGAGCGCGCATGCATCGCGAAGTCGATCGTCGAGCGTTCGCCGCCTTCCGGCACGCAGTCGTCGAGCATGTTGTTGAAGCTCGCGCCGCCGCAATTGATCTGCAGCCGCTCGATGCAGCCGTAGCCGCGGTTGTCGAGGATCACGACGATGAGCTTGCGGCCGAGCATCACGGACGTCGCGAGTTCGGCGTTGAGCATCATGTACGAGCCGTCGCCGACGATCACGATCACTTCGCGCTCGGGCCGCGCGAGCTTCGCGCCGAGGCCGCCCGCGACCTCGTAGCCCATGCACGAGTACGCGTAGTCCATGTGGTAGTTGCCCGGCACGCCGCTGCGCCACAGCTTGTGCAGTTCGGCCGGCAGCGTGCCGGCCGCGCACACGACGAGATCGTCGCGCGCGCTGTCGCGTCCCGCGTCGGCCGCCGAGTCGCGCACCGCGCCGATCACTTCCGCGTCGTACGGCAGCGTGTCCTTCGGCACGCGCGTGGTCAGCTCGGTCACGCGCGCGTTCCACGCGGCGGCCTGATCCTGGTTCGCGGCCGTCCAGGCCGCATCCGCGCGCCAGCCCGCGAGCGCGGCCGACAGCTGGCCGAGGCCCGTGCGCGCATCGGCGATCAATTGCCGGCCGCGCTTCTTGCCCGCGTCGAACGGCTGCACGTTCAGGCTCAGCAGCGTCGCATTGCCGAACAGCGCGTGCGAGCCGGTCGTGAAATCCTGCAGGCGCGTGCCGACCGCGAACACCACGTCGGCCTGCGCGGCCGCGCGGTTCGCGGCGGGCGAGCCCGTCACGCCGATCGAGCCGAGGTTCAGCGGGTGGTCCCACGCGAGGCTGCCCTTGCCGGCCTGCGATTCGGCGACCGGCACGCCGTGCGTGTCGGCGAACGTGCGCAGCGCGTCCCACGCCTGGCTGTACAGCACCCCGCCGCCGGCGACGATCAGCGGTTTCTTCGCCGCTTTCAACACGTCGAGCGCATCCGCGAGTTCGAGCGTGTCGGCAGGCGGGCGGCGCATCCGGATCACCGGCGGCGCGAAGAAATCCTCCGGCCAGTCGTAAGCGAAGGTCTGCACGTCCTGCGGCAGCGCGAGGCATACGGGGCCGCATTGCGCGGGGTCGGTCATCACCTGGATCGCGCGCGGCAGTGCGACCAGCAGCTGCTCGGGCGACGTGATCCGGTCGAAGTAGCGCGTCACCGGCCGGAAGCAGTCGTTCGCGCTGACGTCGCCCTGTTCGAAGTCCTCGACCTGCTGCAGCACCGGGTCGGGCAGCCGCGACACGAACACGTCGCCGGGCAGCAGCAACAGCGGCAGCCGGCCGACGTGCGCGAGCGCCGCGGAGGTCAGCATGTTGGTCGCGCCGGGGCCGATGCTCGACGTCGCGGCCATCATTCGCTGGCGGAAGTTCGCTTTCGCGAACGCGACGGCCGCATTCGCCATTCCTTGCTCGTTGTGCGCGCGGAACGTCGGCAGCCGTTCTTTTTCGGCATGCAGCGCTTCGCCGAGCCCGGCCACGTTGCCGTGGCCGAAGATCGCGAACACGCCGCCGCAATACGGCAGGATCTCGGTGCGGCCGTCCGGCTGGACGACTTCGGCGCGCAGGGCGGCCAGGTAGCGCACGAGCGCCTGGCTGACGGTCAGTCTCACGGTGGTGGTCATCGTCTGTCGATCAGGAGGAATCGGGTGGTCATCACGGATATCTGCATCAGGCGGCTGCGGCGGCGCGCGCGGCGGCACGGCGGCCGAGCCACGCGTCGACCAGCTGCGCGAAATTGCCGGCCACTTCGTCGATCAGCGCCTGGTCGTCGATCCGGCCGGCGAGCCAGTGCAGCGACGCGTCGGCCCACAGCGTGCGGCCGACCATGAAGCCCTTGACGATCGGGTTGGTCGCCGAGCGGAAGCTGTCGACCAGATATTGCAACGGCTGGTTCAGCCCGAGGATCACCGCGCCGCGGCAGTGCGGGTCGCGCTCGGCCACCAGCGTCTCGAGCCGCGCCCAGCCGTCGGCGCTCATCGGCGCGAGCTTCCACCACTCCGGCATCACGCCGAGGTTGTAGAAGCGCGCGACCGTGCGCAGCACCGCGTCGTCCTCGGTGCCGGGCGGCGTGACCGCGCGCGGCGGAATGATTTCCAGCAGCAGCTCGTTGCCGCTCGCGCGCGTGGCTTCCCACAGCTCCAGCACGCGCTGCTCCTGCGCGACGCGCAGGTCGACGTCGTCGTCGGGGTGGTAGTGGACGAGGCACTTCACGACCTGTTCGGTCGGCCAGTGCGTGAGCGACGAGCCGACCGAGCGCGTGTCGTCGAAGCACAGCGGCCGCGAGCCGGGCAGCTCGACCGGGCGGCCGACCCACCAGCCGCGGCCGGTGGCCGACGCGAGCGCGTCGCGGCCATATGCGCCGCCGTCGATCAGCACGCCGACGTGGCCTTCGATCCGGCGATCGCGCTCGACCTGTTCGGCCGCGCGCACGAGCAGGCGCTTGAGCGTCTTGATCCGTGCTTCGTCCGCGCCGGCCTGCACCGCGAGCTCGTAGAACTGGCTGCGATGGTCGAACGCCATCACGCACAGGTCGTCCCATGCGCGGCGCGGCACCGTCACGCGATGCAGGTGCGCGAGCGCGCGATCGGCGTCCACCTGCGGATTGCGGCTGCCGCCGAACCAGTGCGCGAGCTCGGCCGGCGTCGGCATCGCGGCCGAGCACGCGTGGCGCGACACGACGATCGCGCCGCACGCGTTCGCGATGCGCGTCGCTTGCGCCCAGCCGTGCCCGCGCAGCAGCCCGGACAGCAGGCCCGACAGGAACGCGTCGCCCGCGCCCAGCACGTTCAGGACTTCGACGCGTTCGCCGTGGAAGGTCGGCGCATCGTCGATGTGCGCGGGGATGTCGCCCTCGATCACGCAGCAGCCGAGCGCGCCGCGCTTGACCACCAGCACCGCGCCGCTCGCGCGGCGCACGGCCTGAAGCGACGCGATCAGGTCGTGCGGCACGCCGCCCGCGATCAGGAATTCCTCCTCGGTGCCGACCAGCAGGTCGAACTCGCCGAGCACCTGCTGCAGTTGCCGCGTGACCTGCGCGTCGGGCACGTAGCGGTTCTCGCCCGCGCCGCGCGCGGTCAGCCCCCACAGCACCGGCCGGTAGTCGATGTCGAGGATCCGCACGACGCCGTGGCGGCGCGCGTAGCCGAGCGCGGTCAGCGACGCCTCGCGGGTGCCCGGCGTCGAAAGATGGGTGCCGGTGATCGCGAGCGCGCGGCAGCCGGCGATGAAGTCCTCGCGGATCTCGTCGGCGCGCACGGCCATGTCCGCGCAGTTCTCGCGCACGAACAGCAGCGGGAACGTGTCGCGATCCTTCAGCCCGAGCAGCACGAGCGCGGTCAGGCGTTCCGGATCGGTCTGCAGCTGGCTCGTGTCGCAGCCTTCGCGCTCGAGCGTCTCGCGCACGAAGCGGCCCATCTGCTCGTCGCCGACGCGCGAGATCATCGCGGTCTTCAGCCCGAGCCGGGCGACGCCGAACGCGACGTTGCCCGACGAGCCGCCGAGATACATCTGGAAGCTGCGCGCATCCTCCAGGCGGCTGCCGTACTGTTGCGCGTAAAGGTCCACGGCGACGCGGCCGAGGCAGGCGAGATCGATGGGGCGGTCAGTCGGAAAGTTCAACGGGCTCATATCACGTATCACGCTCGCGGCCGGCGTTCGACCCTGCCGGCGGATTGAGGGACCGATCCTGCGACGGTGGTCCGTCACGTGCGAGGCACGACACGGGAACGCCTGCCGCGAGGAATCGGGCTACGGAACGGAGTCTAGACTTTTTGGAAATCCAGTTCCCTAGGTGAAATCACGTAGAAATAAATTTCCAAATTTTCGAAGAAGTGATCTACAGTTTCATCCGGATGCTTCAGTCCGAATCGGATCCGATCGGACTCGGCCCGGCGGCGCGCAACGCGCCGTTTTTCCGCCCCCCGGAGATGAGGAGACAGAGTGATCATGAAGACCAAGCTGATGGCCGCCGCGGCCGCCGCAATCCTGGCCATGCCGCTCGCGCATGCCGAGAAGATCGGCGTGACGATGGCATCGTTCGACGACACGTTCCTGACGATCCTGCGCAACAGCATCGGCGATGCGGCGAAGAAGGACGGCGCGACCGTGCAGATCGAGGACGGCGGCAACGACGTCGGCAAGCAGTTGAGCCAGGTCCAGAACATGATCGCGCAGAAGGTCGACGCGATCATCGTGAATGCGGTCGACACCGACGCGACGCCGAAGATCACCAAGATGGTGACCGCCGCGAAGATCCCGCTCGTCTACGTGAACCGCAAGCCGGTCGATTTCGACAAGCTGCCGGCCGGCGTCGCCGTGGTCGCCTCCGACGAGAAACAGTCGGGCACGCTGCAGGCGCGCCAGGTGTGCAAGCTGCTCGGCGGCAAGGGCGACATCCTGGTGCTGATGGGCGAGCTGTCCAACGAGTCGGCGCGCGCGCGCACCAAGGACATCGAGGACGTGATCGCGACCAAGGACTGTGCCGGCATGAAGATCGTCGACAAGCGCGAAGGCAAGTGGAGCCGCACGCAGGGCCAGGACATCACGATGAACTGGCTGAGCTCCGGGACGAAGTTCGACGCGATCGTGTCGAACAACGACGAAATGGCGATCGGCGCGATCAACGCGCTGAAGGCCGCGCGCAAGCTGACGCCGAAGACGGTCGTCGCGGGCATCGACGCGACGCCGGACGGGCTCGCGGCGATGAAGAGCGGCGAGCTGAAGGTGTCGGTGTACCAGAACGCGGCCGGGCAGGGCGCGCAGGCCGTCGCGGCCGCGCTCAAGCTGGCGAAGAAGCAGCCCGTCGAGCGCTTCGTGAACGTGCCGTTCGAACTCGTCACGCCGGAGAACATGAACCAGTACGCGAAGCACTGACCGGTTTTTCCGCTGAACTGCGCGGGCCCGGCGCGTCCGGGTTCGCGTGTGACTTTCGAGGAACGTCCATGTTTACAGCCAGGATGGCGCGCTCGATGGCGAGCGAAAGCGCGCCGGCCGCCTCGTCCGCCGCACCGGGTTCGTCCGGTGTGCCCGCCGCCGACTGCGTGCTCGAGGTGCGCGGCGTCGGCAAGTCGTTTCCCGGCGTCGTCGCGCTCGACGGCGTGCAGTTCCGCGTGCGGCGCGGCACCGTGCATGCGCTGATGGGCGAGAACGGCGCCGGCAAGTCGACGCTGATGAAGATCATCGCCGGCGTCTACACGCCCGACCAGGGCGAGATCCTGATCAACGGCGAGCCCGTCGTGCTGAACGGCCCGCTCGACGCGCTCGATCGCGGGATCGCGATGATCCACCAGGAACTCAACCTGATGCCGTACATGACGGTCGCGGAGAACATCTGGATCCGCCGCGAACCGAAGAACCGCTTCGGCCTGATCGATCACGCCGAGCTGCGCCGCCGCACCGCCGCGCTGTTCGAGCGGCTGTCGATCGACATCGACCCAGAAGCCGACGTGCGCACGCTGACGGTCGCGAGCCGCCAGATGGTCGAGATCGCGAAGGCCGTGTCGTTCGACTCCGACGTGCTGATCATGGACGAGCCGACTTCCGCGCTGACCGACAAGGAGGTCACGCACCTGTTCCGCATCATTCGCCAGCTGCGCGAGCAGGGCAAGGGCATCGTCTACATCACGCACAAGATGAACGAGCTGTTCGAGATCGCCGACGAGTTCTCGGTGTTCCGCGACGGCAAGTACATCGGCACGCACGCGTCGAGCGATGTCACGCGCGACGACATCATCCGGATGATGGTCGGCCGCGAGATCACGCAGATGTTCCCGAAGGAGGAGGTGCCGATCGGCGACGTCGTGCTGGCCGTGAAGAACCTCGGCGTCGACGGGGTGTTCCGCGACGTCAGCTTCGAGCTGCGCGCGGGCGAGATCCTCGGCGTCGCGGGCCTCGTCGGCTCGGGGCGCTCGAATGTCGCGGAGGCGCTGTTCGGCGTCGTGCCGGCCACCTCTGGCGAGATCCTGATCGACGGCAAGCCGGTGCGCATCGCCACGCCCGCGCAGGCGATGAAGCACGGGATGGCGTTCCTCACCGAGGACCGCAAGGACACCGGCTGCTTCCTGAATCTCGACCTGCTCGCGAACATGGAAGCGGCGGTGCTCAGCAACCGCTACGTGAAGTTCAATTTCGTGCGGCAGGCGCAGTTGAAACGCGACTGCGAGGAAATGAGCCGGATGCTGCGCGTGAAGACGCCCGGGCTGCACGAGGAAATCCAGAACCTGTCGGGCGGCAACCAGCAGAAGGTGCTGATCGGCAGATGGTTGCTCACGCAACCGCGCATCCTGATCCTCGACGAGCCGACCCGCGGGATCGACGTCGGCGCGAAGGCCGAGATCCACCGGCTCGTCAGCGCGCTCGCCGGCAAGGGCGTCGCGGTGCTGATGATCTCGTCGGAGATGCCGGAGGTGCTCGGCATGAGCGATCGCGTGATGGTGATGCACGAAGGCCGGATGACCGGCATCGTCGAACGCAAGGACGCCGACCAGGTCCGCATCATGGACCTGGCCTCGCGCTGAGCCGCAACAAGCATGGAGACAACTGAAATGGGCAACCTGAATCCGGTCGCGGACGCGCAGTCCATGACGATCAAGACGCGGCACGCGAAGTGGCCGCCCGAACTGAGCATCTTCCTGGTGCTGGTGGGCATCAGCCTGTTCTTCGAGGTGATCGGCTGGCTCGTCGTCGGGCAGAGCTTCCTGTTCAACGCGGAGCGGCTCGAGATCATCGTGCTGCAGATGGCCGTGATCGGCATCATCGCGGTCGGCGTGAACCTCGTGATCATCACGAGCGGGATCGACCTGTCGTCGGGGTCCGTCGTCGCGGCGGCGGCGGTCGTGTCGGCCAGCCTCGCGCAGGTGTCCGATTTTCCGCGCGCGGTGTTCCCGCACCTGACCGACCTGCCGATCATCTGGCCGGTGCTGGCCGGCGTGTGCGTCGGGCTGCTGGTCGGCCTGCTGAACGGCTCGCTGATCGCGCTGACGGGCATCCCGCCGTTCATCGCGACGCTCGGCACGATGGTGGCCGCGCGCGGCTTCGCGAAGTGGTTCACCAACGGGATGCCGGTATCGATGCTGACCGACCAGTTCGCGGCGATCGGCGCGGGCGCGAATCCGGTGATCATCTTCGTCGTGGTGGCCGCGATCTTCCACGTCGTGCTGCGCTACACGCGCTTCGGCAAGTACACGTATGCGATCGGCGCGAATCGCCACGCGGCCGTCGTGTCGGGCATCAACGTGACGCGCCATCTGGTGTTCGTCTACGCGATCGCGGGCCTGCTGAGCGGGATCGCCGGCACCGTGACGGCCGCGCGCGCGATCTCCGGCCAGTCGGGCATGGGCGTGATGTACGAGCTCGACGCGATCGCGGCCGTCGTGATCGGCGGCACGTCGCTGTCGGGCGGCCTCGGGCGCGTGACGGGCACCGTGATCGGCGTGCTGATCCTCGGCGTGATGACGTCGGGCTTCACGTTCATCCGGATCGACGCGTACTACCAGGAGATGGTCAAGGGCGCGATCATCGTCGCGGCCGTGATCGCCGACCAGTATCGCAACAAGAAGTCGCGCCGCTGACCGGCCGAGATCGAACACACAACCGATCGGGAAGAAAATGAAGATCGCTTTGGATCCCTACATGATTCGCCACCTTCCGCTCGACCGGCTGCCGCACGCGGTGGCCGAGCTCGGCTACGACCAGATCGAGCTGTCGCCGCGCAGCGACTTTCTCGACTGGTGGGTGATGCCGCGCGCGACGCGCGAGCGCATGGCCGCGTTCCGGCACGCATTGCGCGCAAGCGGCGTGGGCCTTGCGTCGCTGCAGCCGATGTACCGCTGGGCCAGCCCGTTCGATGATGAGCGGCAGTGGGCGGTGCGCTGCTGGAAGAAGGCGATCGAGGTCGCGCTCGAGATGGAATGTCCGCTGATGGTGTCCGAATTCGGGCGCGGCGCGTCGCCGGAGCGCTCTGTCGGCGAACGGCCGGGTGCGAACCCGAAGGAGCTGTGCGAGGCCGCGTGGTTCCGTTCGATGGACGAGCTGCTGCCGATCCTCGAGCGCGAACGCATCGTGCTGTCGGTCGAGCCGCATCCGGAAGACTGGATCGAGCAGCTGCAGCCGGCGATCGACATCGTCACGAACATCGGCTCGCCGTCGCTGAAGCTGTCGTACATCGCGCCGCACACGTTCTATTACGGCGACGACATGGCCGCGATGATCGCGACCGCCGCGCCGATCCTCGCGCACGTGCGCGTGGCCGACACGTTCGACCACCGCAAGAGCAGCCAGCTGCGCTACATCGTGAACCCGCCGGGCTCGAACCAGATCCGCGTGCACCAGCATCTCGACATCGGGCAGGGCGAGATCGACTGGGACGTGTTTTTCCGCGCACTCGGCAGCGCCGGCTTCGACGGCGTGATGTCGTCGTGCGTGTTCGCGTGGGAGGACCGCGCGGAAGCGTCGTCGCGCTATATGCGCGACACGATCCAGCGCTACGTCGAACGCCATTTCGAACGGGCGGCCGCGCGCTGACCCGTTTTGGAACCATTGCCGACCGGCGCGGCACGGGCCGCGCCGTCGTTGAACCAGAGACTGGAGATATCCGGATGACCTTGCAAATCGGCGTGATCGGCTGCGGCGCGATCGGCCAGGACCATATCCGCAGGCTCACGCGCACGCTGTCCGGCGCGCGCGTGGTGGCCGTCAACGACATCGATCCGCAGCAGGCGCGCGACGCGGTGACGAAGTACGGGCTCGACGCGGAAATCTACGGCGACGGCCACGAAGTGGTCGCGGCAGCCGACGTACAGGCCGTGCTCGTCACGTCGTGGGGGCCGACGCACGAAGCGTTCGTGCTCGACGCGATCGCGCACGGCAAGCCGGTGTTCTGCGAGAAGCCTTTGGCCGTAACGGCCGACGGCTGCATGCGGATCGTCGAAGCCGAGGTCGCGCACGGCCGCCGGCTCGTGCAGGTCGGCTTCATGCGTCCGTACGACGAAGGCTATCGCGCGCTCAAGCGCGTGATCGACGGCGGCGAGATCGGCGCGCCGCTGATGCTGCATTGCGCGCACCGCAACCAGTCGGTCGGCGAGCGCTATACGACCGACATGGCGATCACCGACACGCTGATCCACGAGCTCGACGTGCTGCGCTGGCTGCTCGGCGAGGACTATGCGAGCGCGCAGGTCGTCTATCCGAAGAAGACGCGCCATGCGTCCGCGCATCTCGCCGATCCGCAGATCGTGCTGCTCGAAACCGCGAGCGGCGTGCGCATCGACGTCGAGATCTTCGTGAACTGCCAATACGGCTACGACATCCAGTGCGAGGTGGTCGGCGAGAACGGCATCGCGAAGCTGCCCGATCCGCCCGCGGTCGGGCTCAAGCACGCGGCGCGGCAGTCGGTCGAGATCATGACCGACTGGAAGGAGCGCTTCATCGCGTCGTACGACGTCGAGCTGCAGGCGTTCATCGACGGCGTGCGGCAGGGTGCGCTGACCGGGCCGTCCGCGTGGGACGGCTATGCGGCGGCGGTCGCGGCCGATGCGTGCGTGCGCGCGCAGCAGAGCGGGGCGGTCGAGCCGATCGCGATGGCCGAACGCCCGGCGTTCTATCGCGGCTGAACCGGCTGAACACGCCGACACCGGGCCGCGTGTCCACGCGGCCATGCTCGCGGCCGCGCGCCGCTTTCCTGCTGGACTGACCGACATGACGATGAAGATTGGCTGCGCGCCCTGCTGCTGGGGCGTCGACGACGTGAAGAACCCGCACCTGCCGCCGTGGCGGCAGGTGCTCGCCGAGGCCGCACAGGCCGGCTATTCGGGCATCGAACTCGGCCCGTACGGCTACATCCCGCTCGAGCTCGACGTGGTGAGTGCCGAGCTCGAGCGGCAGCGGTTGAGCATCACCGCCGGCACGATCTTCGACGACCTGGTGTCGCCGGAGAATCTCCCGAACCTGCTGCGCCAGACGCGCGAGATCTGCGCGCTGATCACGCGCTTGCCGAAGCTGCCGACGCAGCCGGGCCAGCGCCATGCGGCGCCGTATCTGGTCGTGATGGACTGGGGGCACGACGAACGCGACTACGCGGCCGGCCACGCCGATCGCGCGCCGCGCCTGTCCGCCGAACGCTGGGCGCGCATGGTCGACCACATTCGCGAAATCGCGACGATCGCGCGCGACGAATTCGGCGTGCGCGCGGTGATCCATCCGCATGCGGGCGGCTACATCGAGTTCGCGGACGAGATCGACCGGATCGTCGCCGACGTCGCGGCCGATACGGCGGGCCTCTGTCTCGACACCGGCCACCTTTACTACTCGGGGATGGATCCCGAGACGTGGCTGCGCCGTCACGCGGCGCGGCTCGACTACGTGCATTTCAAGGATATCGACGCGGCCGTGTACGACGCGGTGATGGGCGAACACATCGCCTTCTTCGCGGCGTGCGCGCGTGGCGTGATGTGCCCGATCGGCACCGGCGTGCTCGACTACCGCGCGATCCGTCGCGCGCTCGACGACATCGGCTATGCGGGATACATCACGATCGAACAGGAGCGCGATCCGCGCAATGCCGGCACGAGCCTGCGCGACGTCGCGGCGAGCCGCGAGTTTCTCGCATCGGCCGGGTTCGCGTAATCGGTCGTCGGCCCGACCCTCTGCACACACTTTGAACACCTGAACACGGACAGGAACACGACAATCATGATCGACGGACAGATTCTGCTCGGACATTCGATTCCCTGGGGCATGGTCGGCGGCGGGCTCGGCAGCCAGATCGGCTACAGCCACCGGTCGGCCGCATTGCGAGACGGCAGCTTCCAGCTCGTTGCCGGCGCATTCGACATCGATGCCGAACGCGGGCGGCAATTCGGCGTGAAGCTCGGTGTCGACGCCGGGCGCTGCTATCCCGACTACCGGACGATGTTCGACGCCGAGGCGAAGCGTGCCGACGGCATCCGCGCGGTGTCGATCGCGACGCCGAACAACACGCACTTCGAAATTTGCCGCGCGGCGCTGAACGCGGGGCTGCACGTCGTCTGCGAAAAGCCGCTGTGCTTCACGACCGAGGAGGCCGAGGCGCTGCAGCGGCTGTCGGTCGAGAAGAACCGCATCGTCGGCGTCGCGTACGGCTATTCCGGACACCAGATGATCGAGCAGGCGCGCGAAATGATTGCGCGCGGCGATCTCGGCGAGATCCGCATCGTGCAGATGCAGTTCGCGCACGGCTTTCACAGCGAGGGCGTCGAAGCCGCGAGCGCCGCCGCGCGCTGGCGCGTCGACCCGAAGTTCGCGGGGCCGAGCTACGTGCTCGGCGACATCGGCACGCATCCGCTGTACATCTCCGAAGTGATGGCGCCGGAACTGCGGATCAAACGGCTGATGTGCTCGCGGCAGAGCTTCGTGAAGAGTCGCGCGCCGCTCGAGGACAACGCGTTTACGATCATGGAATACGACACGGGCGCGATCGGCTACGTGTGGTCGAGCGCGGTGAACGCGGGCTCGATGCACGGGCAGAAGGTGCGCGTGATCGGCTCGAAGGCGAGCGTCGAATGGTGGGACGAACATCCGAACCAGTTGCGCTACGAGATACAGGGGCAGCCCGCGCAGGTGCTCGATCGCGGAATGGGCTATCTGCATCCGCACGCATTGCGCGAGGACCGCATCGGCGCCGGGCATCCGGAAGGGCTGTTCGAAGCGTGGTCGAATCTGTACGCGCGCTTCGCGCTCGCGATGGACGCGGCCGATCGCGGCGACGCGCAGGCGTTGAAGAGCATCCGCTTTCCGGATGTCCATGCGGGCGTCGAAGGCGTGCGGTGGGTCGAGAACTGCGTGCGGTCCGCCGATGCGGGCGGCGTATGGGTCGACTATCGGTGAGCAGGCGGTGAGCCAGCGGCGGCCGATGCGCGGCGTCGGCCGGCGGCCCAGGGCGGCTGCCGGCGACCCTCGGCGTCACCGTTCGCATCGGCGTCGGTAGACGCCCTAATCTTTACGGCTCGGCGACGGCGTTGGAAAATCGTTTCCATTCCGGCCGTGGAGCGTGTGCAGGTGATGATCGAGCGCGTGGGAGCGAGCGTGCGGCGCGGGCCGTGCCGCAAACGTGATTAAATTCGCCCTTCATGCATGTCCATAGGTGAGTCCCGGGCGCACGCGCAGGCGGCGCGCGGATCGGGGCCGTCAACTTCGCGCTATCCGATGAGTTCATCCGAGAAACCACCCGCCACCGTCGAGGCGTTCCTGCAGCATCTGACGCAGGAGTACGACGGCCTCAGCAATCGCCTGAAGGTGATTGCGCGTCACGTGGAAACGCATCGGGACCAGCTGGGCCTGGAAGGCATCCAGTCGCTCGCGGAGGCGTGCGGCGTGCAGCCGTCGGCCGTCGTCCGGTTCGCGAAGCATTTCGGCTTTTCGGGCTTCTCCGAGATGCAGCGGCTGTTCCGCGAGGGGCTGGCCCAGCAGATCGCGCCGGGCCGCGCGTACAACCTGCGGCTGCGCGACGTGATCGAATCGGGCGAGTCGAGCCTGCAGCCCGAGCAGATCGCCGACGAATTCATCAAGGGCAGCATTGCCGGCATGCAGCAGCTGCGGCAGACGCTCGACCCGCACGCGCTCGCACGGGCCGTCGACCTGCTCGCCGACACGCAGGCGATCTGGATCGCCGGCTCGCGCCGCGCGTTTCCGATCGCCGTGTATCTCGACTATGCGCTGCAGCACACCGACAAGCGCATCGGCCTGTTCAGCGCGCTCGGCAGCATGCATCTCGGCCAGATCCGCTCGGTGCGCGAAGGCGACGTGATGATCGTGATCTCGTTCATGCCGTACGCGGAAGAGACGGTGCAGGTCGCGCAGCAGGCCGTGCAGCGCGGCGCGCGCCTGATCGCGATCACCGACAGCCGGATGAGCCCGCTCGCGCGCGAGGCCGAGGTGACGCTGATGGTGCAGGACAGCGAGACGTTCGGGTTCCGTGCGCTGACCGCGACGATGGGCCTCGCGCAGAGCCTGTTCGTCGCGCTCGCGTACCGGCTCGAGCTGTCGTACCTGCCGACCGCCGACGGCGTACACGGTACGCAGGCCGGCTGACGCCGGCCTTCGATTCGCCGGCCGCCCGCGCATTCCATCGCCGGGCGGCACGTCGACCCCGCTTACTTCGCGGTCGGCATCGCGAATTCGGCGCCCTTGCCGATGCTCGACGCCCAGCGCTGCATCACCGACTTCTGGCGCGTGTAGAAGCGCACGCCTTCCTCGCCGTACGCGTGCATGTCGCCGAACAGGCTCTTCTTCCAGCCGCCGAAGCCGTGCCAGGCCATCGGCACCGGGATCGGCACGTTGATGCCGACCATGCCGACCTGGATGCGCCGCGCGAATTCGCGCGCGATGCCGCCGTCGCTCGTGAAGCATGCGACGCCGTTGCCGAATTCGTGTGCGTTGATCAGGTCGACCGCTGCGCCGAAGTCCTTCACGCGCACGCAGCCGAGCACCGGCCCGAAGATCTCTTCCTTGTAGATGCGCATGTCGGGGCTCACGTGATCGAACAGCGTGCCGCCGGTGAAGAAGCCTTCCTCGCGGCCCGGCACGCGCAGCCCGCGGCCGTCGACCACCAGTTGCGCGCCTTCGCTGACGCCTTGCTCGATATAGCCTTCGATGCGCTTGAGCGCGTCGCCGGTGACGATCGGTCCCATCTCGACTTCCGGCGACATCCCGTCGCCGATCACCAGCTTGCGCGCGCGCTCGGCCACCAACGGCACGATCTTGTCGGCCACGTCGCCGACCAGCACCGCGATGCTGATCGCCATGCAGCGCTCGCCGGCCGAGCCGTACGCGGCGCCGATCAGCGCGTCGACCGCCTGCTCGATGTTCGCGTCCGGCATCACGACGAGATGGTTCTTCGCGCCGCCGAGCGCCTGCACGCGCTTGCCCGACTGCACCGCGCGCTGCTGCACGTAGGCCGCGATCGGCGTCGAGCCGACGAAGCTGACGGCCTGCACGTCCGGGTGGTCGAGGAGCGCGTCGACCGCGCCCTTGTCGCCTTGCACGACGTTGAACACACCGGCGGGCAGGCCCGCCTGCGTGAGCAGGTCGGCGATGAACAGCGCCGCCGACGGGTCGCGTTCGCTCGGCTTCAGCACGAACGTGTTGCCCGTCGCGAGCGCGACCGGGAACATCCAGCACGGCACCATGCACGGGAAGTTGAACGGCGTGATACCCGCGACGACGCCGAGCGGCTGGCGCATCGTCCAGTTGTCGATGCCGGTGCTGACCTGGTCGGTGAAGTCGCCCTTCAGCAGTTGCGGCACGCCGCATGCGAATTCGATGATGTCGATGCCGCGCGCGACTTCGCCCTGCGCATCCGAGAACACCTTGCCGTGCTCGGCCGTGATGATGGCGGCCAGCGTGTCGCGGTGTTCGTTCATCAACTGCAGGAAGCGGTGCAGCACGCGGGCGCGGCGGATCGGCGGCGTGTCGGCCCAGGCCGGGAACGCCGCACGGGCGGACGCGACGGCGCGCTGCACTTCGTCGTCGCCGGCGAGCGCGACGCGGCGCACCGCGCGGCCGAGCGCCGGATTGAAGACGTCCTGGAAGCGGCCGCTGCGGCCGGCGACGGGCGCGCCGTCGATGTAGTGGCCGACGTCGGCGTCGGACGTATAGGCGGGAACCGTGGTCATGCGTGTCTCCTGGGCATGGGAATGGGGAGTGGACGGAACCTAGTCTAGGCAAAGCGGCGGGGCGGGAGAAGGCCGCGCAGCTTGATTCACTGTTCAGAATTCTGAATAATCGGCGGATGAATCAGCAAAATGTCCAGGCGCTCTGGCCGCATATCCACTCGCTGACGGTCCTCGCCGCGGCCGGCAGTTTCACGGCCGCCGCGCAGCGGCTCGGCATCAGCAAGGCCGCGATGAGCCAGCGCATCGCCGATCTCGAGAAGGCGGCCGGCGTGCCGCTCGTGCGGCGCACGACGCGCAGCGTGCGGCTCACCGACGCCGGGCAGACGCTGGTCGACAGCACGCGCGACGCGTTCGAATCGATCGGCCAGCACTTCGCGCGCGTGAAGGACCTCGCCGGCGAGCCGCGCGGGCTGCTGCGGGTGACGGCGCCGGTCGCGCTCGGGCGCCAGCAGGTCGTGCCGCACCTGCCCGATTTCCTGCGGCAGCACCCGGGCGTGCACATCGAACTCGACCTGTCCGACCGGCTGCATTCGCTGACGCAGGAGGGCTTCGACCTCGCGATCCGCCATACGACGACCGCGCCGCAAACCCACGTCGCGTGGAAGCTGTGCGACACGCGTTCGCTGCTGGTCGCGAGCCGCGACTACCTCGACGCGCGCGGTGCGCCGCGCCACCCGAGCGAACTCGTCGACCACAGCTGCCTGTGCTACCTGCGCGACAACGAACCGGCCGCCTGGAGCTTCGAGCCGGACGGCCGGCGGCGCCAGCGCGTGAGCGTGCCGGTGCGCGGCAGCTTCGCGGCCAACAACAGCGAGGCGATGCGCGAGGCCGCGCTCGGCGGGCTCGGCATCGCGCTGCTGCCGGATTTCAGCGCGCAGCGCGATCTCGACGCCGGCCGGCTCGTCGCGCTGCTGGACGGCTGGCGGCCGTCGGGCGCGTTCGGCGACCACATCTTCGCGCTGCGGCCGTACAGCCCGGTCGTGCCGAGCGCGGTGCGCGCGCTCGTGCGGCACCTGCGCGAGCGGCTCGCGGGCGGGTTCGCGGGCGCCTGACGGGCGCTCGGCGGGCGCTCGGCGGGCGCTTGGCATGACGAGCGCGTGCCGAGCGCGGGCGCGCCGCGTTGCGCGGCCGGGCCCGGGCCGCGCGGGCAGGGGCGGCCGCGCTGCGGTAAAATCGCCGCTTCCTCCCGCGCCCGTGTGGCGCGTCATTCGAAGGTCGACAGCCGATGCAGATTCACAAGGAAGTGGACGCGCGCGGGCTCAATTGCCCGTTGCCGATCCTGCGCGCCAAGAAAGCGCTCGCCGATATGGAGAGCGGGCAGATCCTCAAGGTGCTCGCGACCGATCCGGGTTCGCAGCGCGATTTCGCCGCGTTCGCGAAGCAGACGGGCAACGAGATCGTCGAAGTGACGACCCAGGACAAGACCTTCGTGTTCCTGATGCGCCGCCGCTGACGGCCCGCATCACGCGCCCCTTGCGGCGCCCGCTCGCGCACCGCCCGCTGCGGTCTGCCGCGCCAACGGCGCGACACGAGCGCCAGCACAGACCCTCGCCCAGGCGCCTGTTCCATGGGAAAGCGCTCGTCTGACGCCTCTGACAATTCTTAAACCTCGCCGCACGACCGGCTGCGTATACTGACCCGGCTGGTCGTCCGTCTCGGATGGATGCACCGGCCACGGTACGTCATACGAGGCGGGCACGGGGGCCATGCCTGACGCTGCCGTCGTACAAACGGGGAGAGGACATGTCCTTCAGACCAGGGACCATTCGAAGTCCGTCCGCAGCGGAATGCATCGCGCCCGCACGTGCGGCGGGGTTGAGCCGGATCGAGCTCGACCCGCAACGGGATCGCCACGCGCGTGCCGCGCTCGAGGCGTATGCCGATTCGGCGGCGGCCGAGATGCCGTGGCTGGCCGAATCGCTCGACGAACGGCTGCGCGGCGCCGCGCGGGACGACGGCACGGGCTTCACGTATTGCGGCGCGACGATCGGGCGCGTGTTCGATCTCGCGCAGGCGTGGGCGGCGAGCCAGCCCGACTATGCGGCGCCGGCGTGGGAGCGCGTGCGCAGCCAGCTGGAGCGGATGCTGGGGCAGCCCATGCTGGGCCAGCCCATGCCGGGGCAACCGGAAGCGCCGCCAGTTGCGCGACGGGAAGGATTATTCGAATAAAGGACCGTAGTCCGCGCAATTTCTTGGCGAATTTCATACTACTATGATGAAATCGCCGGTTCGTCCGTGCCCCGTTTTTGAGATGGGTGGCCGGGGCGCCGTGTCGCGCAGGTTGCGCGCTCGGCAAACGACGGCTCGCCGGCCGGTGTCGGGCGCCGCGCGCATGCTGCGCGGCGGGATGAGTGCGGGGAGCTGAACTGGACGAATCGATTTCGATTTGCGGGGTGCTATGAGAATTGCTGTACTGGATGATGATCCGGCCCAGACGGATTTCGTCAGTCAAACGCTGACGGCCGTCGGCCACACGTGCTATGCGTTCAAGGAAGGCAAGGCCCTGAAGAAGCGTCTGCAGCGCGAGACGTTCGATCTGCTCGTGCTCGACTGGAACGTGCCCGACATGTCCGGCGAGGAAGTGCTCAAGTGGGTGCGTGCGAACCAGACCGAGCACAGCCTGCCGATCATCTTCATGACGAGCCGCGACGACGAGGCGGGGATCACGCAGATCCTCAACGCCGGCGCGGACGATTACGTGGTCAAGCCCGTGTCGGGCCCGATCCTGCGCGCACGCATCGGCTCGCTGCTGCGCCGCGCGTATCCGGTCAACGCGGAGGCGACCGTTCGCGAGTTCGACCAGTTCCGCTTCGACGTGAACCTGAAGCAGGCGTATGTCGGCGACAAGGCCGTGAGCCTCACGCAGAAGGAATTCGAGCTCGCGCTGCTGCTGTTCCAGCACCTCGACCGGCCGCTGTCGCGCGCGCACATTCTCGATCTCGTGTGGAAGCAGGCGACCGACATCCCGTCGCGCACGATGGACACGCACATCTCGATGCTGCGCACGAAGCTCGGCCTGCGGCCGGAAAACGGCTATCGCCTCGCGCCGATCTACGGCTACGGCTACCGGCTCGAGCGGGTCGGTCAGGGAGAGCCGGAGTGACCCGGCGCATCACGCAGCGCACGGCGAGCCTGCGCACGGCGGCACTGCATGCGGCGTGCGCGGTCGCGTTTGCGTTCGCGGCGCAGCAGGCCGTCGCGCAGCCGAGCGCTGCCGCGGGCAAGATGGTCGTCTACCGCACGCATGCCGGCGACACGCTGTACGACGTCGCCGCGCGCTACCTGCAGGGCCCGGACGACTGGCAGCTGCTGCAACGGATCAACGGCGTGCCCGCGCCGAAACACCTCCAGCCCGACATCGCGCTGAAGCTGCCGGCCGCGCGGCTGCGCAAGGAAAAGCTGACCGCGCGCGTCGTCGCGGTGCAGGGCACGGCCGAGCGCGCGTCCGGCGGCGCGTACGCGCCGCTCGTGAACGATGCGACGCTGACCGAGGGCGACCGCGTGCGCACGGGCGCGAACGGCTTCCTGACGCTCGAACTGGCCGACGGCACGCACATGAGCCTGCCGCCCGACAGCCAGCTCGACCTGAAGACCTTGCGCCGCACCGTGCTGACCGGCACGCTCGATCGCGAGTTCGAGCTCACGCGCGGCTCGGTCGATAGCGAGGTCACGCATCTGAAGAAGCGCGACGACCGCTTCCAGATCCGCTCGCCGTCGGTCGTGGCCGGCGTGCGCGGCACGCGGTTCCGCGTGAACTACGACGCCGCCGGCAACGCGGCGACGCGTGTCGAGGTGCTCGACGGCACCGTCGGCGTCGCGGGCAAGCAGCAGCCGGCCGACCCGACGCTCGTGCATGCGAACTTCGGCAGCGTCACGACGTCGTCCGGCGCGGTCGGCGCACCCGTGCAGCTGCTGCCGGCGCCCGCGCTCACGCATCCGGACAAGGTGCAGGACGAGCCCGACCTCACGTTCGACGTCGCGCCGCTCGAGCATGCGCATGCCTATCACCTGCAACTCGCGCGCGACGCGGGCATGCTCGAACTGTTCAGCGAAACGCGCACGGTCTCGTCGCGTGCGGTGTTCCGCGAGGTGCCGAACGGCACGTACTTCGTCCGGATTTCCGCGATCGACGACAACGGCCTCGAAGGCATGCCGCACATTTACGCGTTCGAGCGGCGCCTGATGGGGCTCGATGCGAGCGCGTCGCCCGGCCCGGACGGCTACGAGTTCCGCTGGGCGCCGAACGACGCGGCCAAGGACGCGCGTTATCGGTTCGTGCTGTCGCACTCGAAGGACCTGAGCGCGCCGGTCGTCGACCAGATGGGCCTGAAGGCGCGCCGGATCACGGTCGCCCACCTGCCGCCCGGCGACTACTACTGGGCGGTGACGGTCGAGGAGTTCGAGGGCGGCAAGTTCTATCAGAAGACGAGTCCGGTCAGCGCGTTCACGTTGTCGCGCTGACCCGCGGCGCATGAAAACCGACTCCGTTTCCCCGCGGCGGCGCCTCGGCCGCCGCTTCCTGATCGAGTGGATCGCGATCGGCTGCCTCGGGATCGCGGTGATTCTCGCGTGCGCGCTCGGCCGGCTGTCGTCGAGCGTCGACGGGCTGATCTACGACCGGCTGCTGATGCTGCGCAGCCTGCCGCTGTCGCCCGACGTCGTCGTCGTCGACATCGACAACCAGAGCGTGTCCGCACTCGGCCGGTGGCCGTGGCCGCGCAGCGTGCATGCGCGGCTGCTCGACACGCTGGCGCGCGCGCAGCCGGCCGCGGTCGTCTACGACGTGCTGTTTACCGAGCAGTCGCCGGAGGATCGCGCGTTCGCCGACGCCATGGCCCGTGTGCCGACTTTCCTGCCCGTCTTGCTGAGCCCCGAACAGGCGGACGGCACGCGCACCGTCGATCCGCCGGTGGCGGAGCTGTCGGCACGCACGATGGGACTTGGCCACATCAATCTCGAAGTCGATCCCGACGGCATCGTGCGTAGCGTCGCGCTGTTCGAAAGCGACGGCCGCGTGCGCTGGCCGCAGCTGATGGTGCCCGTCTATCGTGCGATCCAGGCCGGCCGGCTGCATCCGGTCGGCGGCACGCCCGGCGCGCAAGCGCACGACCTGTCGCGCGACGCGACCGGCGACGGCCGTTACCTGATCCCGTTCAGCCGCAACACGCCCGCGTATCCGACGCTGTCGTTCGACGACGTGCTCGAAGGGCGCGTGAAACCCGACGCACTGCGCGGCAAGATCGTCGTCGTCGGCGTGACGGCGTCGGGCCTCTACGACCGCTTCGCGACGCCGGTGTCGGGCGACTTCGGTCCGCTCGCCGGCGTGTACATCCACGCGAACGTGCTCGACATGCTGACGACCGGCAGCGCGATCCTGCCTGCATCGCGTGCCGGACTCTTCGCCGCCTCGGTGCTGCCGCTCGCCGTGCTGTTGGGCGGCTTCCTGATGCTGTCGCCGTGGCGCGCGCTGCTGCTGACGCTGAGCCTGGCCGCGCTGGCCGTCGTCGCGAGCCTGGTCCTGCTGTTCGAGGCGCGCGTGTGGCTGTCGCCCGCGCCGGCCATCTTCGGGCTGGTCGCCGTCTACCCGATCTGGAACTGGCGGCGCCTGGAAATGACGATGTCGTACCTGCGCCGCGAGCTGCAGCGGCTCGCCGACGAGCCGCACCTGCTGCCCGAGGCGCCGCGCACGCGCAGCGTCGGCGGCGACGTGCTCGAACGGCAGATGGCGCTGATGGCGCAGGCCGCGCAGCGCGTGCAGGACATGAAGCGCTTCGTGTGGGACAGCCTCGACAGCATGCCGGAGCCGATCTTCGTCACCGACCTGGCCGGCACCGTGCTGATCGCGAACCATGCGGCGAAGCGCTACGGTTCGCGGCTCGCGCTGCCGGTGCCGGAAGGGCGGCCGCTGCGCGCCGCGCTCGGCGAGCTGACCTTCATGAAGACCGTCGACGGCAACGCCGAACACGACGTCACGATCCGCGCACACTGGCCGGACGCGCTCGACCCGACGCTCGGGGCCGAAGACGAAGCGATGGCGCGCGGCATCGAGGTGCGCGATCGCGACGGGCTCGACCATCTGTTACGCTACGCCCCGTGTACGAACGCGCAGGGCCGCGTGACGGGCTGGATCGCCGGTCTGGTCGACGTGACCGAGCTGCACGCGGCCGAGCGGCAGCGCGAGGAGGCGCTGCACCTGCTGTCGCACGACATGCGCTCGCCGCAGTCGTCGATCCTCGCGCTCGTCGAGATCGAGCGCGATCGCGTCGAAACCGACGCGATGCGCGGGCTGCTCGCGCGGATCGAGCGCTATGCGCACCGTGCGCTGTCGCTCGCCGACGAGTTCGTGCAGCTGGCGCGCGCGGAGTCGCAGGCGTACCAGCTCGAACCGACGAGCCTGGTCGACGTGCTGATCGACGCGAGCGACGAAGTCTGGCCGCAGGCGCAGGCAAAGCGCATCCGCATCGAGACCGACGTCGGGGCCGACATGTGCTGGACGCGCGCCGACCGCTCGCTGATCACGCGCGCGTTCGTCAACCTGCTGAACAACGCAGTCAAATACAGTCCGTCCGACACGGTGATCGCGTGTACGCTGTCGGTCGAGCATGAATCGAAGCGGATCTTCTGTACGATTCGCGATCAGGGGTACGGCATCGCGCCGGAAGATCTGCAGCATCTGTTCGAGCGTTTCAAGCGGTTCCATGCCGGCGAGCGGCCCGAAATCTCGGGCTCCGGGCTCGGCATGGCATTCGTGAAGACGGTCGTCACGCGCCACGGCGGCAGCGTGACGGTCGACAGCGAAGTGGGTGTCGGCACCGCGGTGACGGTGTCGCTGCCCGCGATCGACGAGCCGTCCGCCTGACAGGGCCGGGCACGACGGCAGGCATTTGGGGGAAGTCATGAGAAAGGAATGGGCAGCGGCCGCGCTGGCGGCGTCGCTGTTGACGGGTTGCGCCGGCGTCACGACCGGCGTGAGCGCGCTCGGGCAGCCGAATGCGTTCGCATCCGGTGCGCACGGCTACGATTTCGTTCGCACGGCCGCTCAGGCCGACGATGCCGAATACCGGCAGATCGAGACGCTCGTGCACGACGAGCTCGCGCAGCGCGGCTTCGACGCGCAGCCTGGCCAGGCCGCGCGCTACCGGCTGTCGATCGCGTATGCGACGCAGCCGGCGTCGGTCGCGGCGACGGCCGACCAGTGCGGCGCGGCAAGCAGCGCGTGCGTGACCGTCGACGGACCGGCGCCGTTCGCGCTGCCGTTCGCGGGCAAGGTGTACCGCCACGTGCTGACGCTGCGTTTCGTCGATGCGAAGACGGGCGTCGACGTCTATCGCGTGTCGGCGTCGCTGCGCGATCGCGATGCGCTCACGCAGCAGGCCGCGCCGACGCTCGTGAAGAGCGCGCTCGCGAAGCTGCCGTTCGAGCAGGGTGACGGCTGGCTCGTGAAGACGAAAAAAGACGACGCGGGCGCAATGCCGGGCGTCGTCTCGGTGAAGCCGGCCGTCACGCGCTGACGCGCCGGCCGTGAGGCGAGGGCGGCCCGCCGGGGACGCGAGGCCGGCCCGTGCCGCGTTCAGGCAGCCGGTTGCCCGTTGCCGCGCGCGCGCAGGTACGCGTCGAAGTCGGTGCCGACTTCCGGGTGGCGCAGCGCGAACTCGACCGTCGCCTTCAGGTAGCCGAGCTTGCTGCCGCAGTCATAGCGCGTGCCCTGGTACTTGTAGGCCAGCACCTGTTCGTCGGCGAGCAGCGCCTGGATCGCGTCGGTGAGCTGCAGCTCGCCGCCCGCGCCCGGCTTCAGCGCACGCAGGTGTTCGAAGATCCGCGGCTTCAGGATGTAGCGGCCGACCACGCCGAGGTTCGACGGCGCGACTTCCGGCTCCGGTTTCTCGACGATCGCCGACATCTTGACGATCGACTCTTCCCACTCCTTGCCGTCGACGATGCCGTACGACTTCGTCTCCGACGGCGGGATCTCTTCCACGCCGATCACCGAGCTGTGATAGTGGTCGAACACGTCGACCATCTGCTTCATCACGGGCGGGTTGCCGTCGAGCAGGTCGTCGGCGAGGATCACGGCGAACGGATTGTCGGCGACGAGCTTCTCCGCGCACAGCACCGCATGGCCGAGGCCGAGCGCTTCCGGCTGGCGCACGTAGAAGCAGTCGACATGGCTCGGCTTGATGCTGCGCACGAGCTCGAGCAGCTTCTCCTTGCCGCGCGCCTCGAGTTCGGCCTCGACTTCGTACGACTTGTCGAAGTGATCCTCGATCGCGCGCTTGCTGCGCCCGGTCACGAAGATCATCTCGGTGATGCCCGCGGCGATCGCTTCCTCGACTGCGTACTGGATCAGCGGCTTGTCGACGACGGGCAGCATTTCCTTCGGGCTCGCCTTCGTTGCCGGGAGGAACCGCGTGCCGAGACCGGCAACGGGGAATACCGCCTTGGTGACTTTCAACATGATCGAACCTTTATTCCTGTAATCGACTTGTCAGACAGCCTATGTTCACGTTCCGATTATAGTGAACGCAAACGACCTTACCGTTTGTTACGCAGGCAACCGATCGAGCTGAGCGCGCAGTTTTTCGAGCGTGCTCTGGAATTCGGCGACGCGCTTCTGCTCCTGCTCGACCACGGCCGGCGGGGCTTTCGCGACGAACGCCTCGTTGCCGAGCTTCGCATTGCACTTCGTGATCTCGCCCGTCAGGCGCGCGATTTCCTTCGACAGGCGCTCGCGTTCGGCCGCGACGTCGATTTCCACCTTCAGCACCAGCTTGTTCGGGCCCACGATCGCGATCGGCGCGCCGTGCGCTTCCTTGTCGAGGGTCGCTTCGTCGGCCAGGATCTGCACTTCCGACAGGCGCGCGAGGGCTTGCACGTACGGCGCGAACGAGCGCAGGCGCTCGGCATCGCCGGCCGCGAGCAGCGGCACCTTGGTCGCCGGCGACAGGTTCATCTCGCCGCGCAGGTTGCGGCACGCGTCGACGATCGCCTTCAGGTCGGCCGCCCATTGTTCGGACGCCTCGTCGATCTTCTGCAGGTTCGCGACCGGATACGCCTGCGTCATCAGCGACGCTTCGCCCTCGGCCTGGCCTTGCGGATAACGGCCGGCGAGCGGCGCGACCTTCTGCCAGAGCGCTTCGGTGATGAACGGGATGATCGGGTGCGCGAGGCGCAGCACCGTTTCCAGCACGCGCAGCAGCGTGCGGCGCGTCGCGCGCTGCTGTTCCGGCGTGCCGTTCTGGATCTGCACCTTCGCGAGTTCGAGGTACCAGTCGCAGTACTCGTCCCACACGAACTTGTAGATGCTGGTCGCGATGTTGTCGAAGCGGTAATCGGCGAAGCCCTTCGCGATGTCGGCCTCGGTGCGCTGCAGGAGCGACACGATCCAGCGGTCGGCCGCCGAGAAGTCGAGGTAGCCGCCGGGGCCGCAGTCGCCCGCGCCGCACACTTCCGGCTTGTCGGTGCCGCAGTCGTGGCCTTCGCAGTTCATCAGCACGAAGCGCGTCGCGTTCCACAGCTTGTTGCAGAAGTTGCGATAGCCTTCGCAGCGCGCGAGGTCGAAGTTCACGTTGCGGCCGAGCGTCGCCATCGACGCCATCGTGAAGCGCAGCGCGTCGGTGCCGAACGCGGCGATGCCGTCCGGGAATTCCTTGCGCGTCTTCTTCTCGATGGTCGCGGCCTGCTTCGGGTTCATCAGGCCGGTCGTGCGCTTCGCGACCAGCGTTTCGAGGTCGATGCCGTCGACGATGTCGATCGGGTCGAGCGTGTTGCCCTTGCTCTTCGACATCTTCTGGCCTTCCGCGTCGCGCACGAGACCGTGCACGTAGACGGTGTGGAACGGTACCTTGCCGGTGAAGTGCGTCGTCATCATCACCATCCGGGCGACCCAGAAGAAGATGATGTCGAAGCCGGTGACGAGCACCGACGACGGCAGGAAGTGCTGTAGTTCAGGCGTTTCGTTCGGCCAGCCGAGCGACGAGAACGGCACGAGCGCCGACGAGAACCACGTGTCGAGCACGTCCTCGTCGCGCTTCAGCGCACCGGTGTAGCCCTTCGCGGCGGCCTGCGCGCGCGCCTCTTCCTCGTCGCGCGCGACGAACACCTCGCCGTTCTCGCCGTACCACGCGGGAATCTGGTGGCCCCACCACAGCTGGCGCGAGATGCACCAGTCCTGGATGTTCTCGAGCCACTGGTAGTAGGTGGTCGTCCAATTTTCCGGCACGAACTTGATCTGGCCGCTGCGCACGACGTCGAGCGACGTTTCGGTGATCGACTTGCCCGGGTTGAACGTGCCTTCCGGCGCCGGCTTCGTCATCGCGACGAACCACTGGTCGGTCAGCATCGGCTCGATCACGACGCCCGTGCGGTCGCCGCGCGGCACCATCAGCTTGTGCGGCTTCACGGAGTCGAGGAAGCCCTCCGCATCGAGGTCGGCGACGATCGCACGGCGCGCGTCGAAGCGGTCGAGGCCGCGATACTGCGCGGGGCCGTTGTCGTTGATCTTCGCGTCGAGCGTCAGGATCTCGATCGGCGCGAGGTTGTGGCGCAGGCCGACCTGGTAGTCGTTGAAGTCGTGCGCGGGCGTGACCTTCACGACGCCCGTGCCGAACTCGCGGTCGACGTAGTCGTCGGCGATCACCGGGATCTCGCGGCCCGTCAGCGGCAGCGTGACGAGCTTGCCGATCAGGTGCGCGTAGCGCTCGTCTTCCGGGTGGACCATCAGCGCGACGTCGCCGAGCATCGTTTCCGGACGCGTGGTCGCGACGGTCAGCGAGCCCGAACCGTCGACGAGCGGGTAGCGGATGTGCCACAGGTGGCCGTTTTCCTCCTCGCTCGCGACTTCGAGATCCGACACCGCGGTGAGCAGCACCGGATCCCAGTTCACGAGGCGCTTGCCGCGGTAGATCAGGCCCTGTTCGTAGAGCGTGACGAACACGTCGCGCACGGCGGCCGACATCTTGTCGTCCATCGTGAAATATTCGCGCGACCAGTCGGTCGACGCGCCGAGGCGGCGCACCTGGCCCGTGATCGTCGAGCCGGACTGCTGCTTCCACTCCCACACGCGCTCGACGAACTTCTCGCGGCCGAGGTCATGGCGCGATACGCCCTGCGCGTCGAGCTGGCGCTCGACGACGATCTGGGTCGCGATCCCCGCGTGGTCGGTGCCGGGCACCCACAGCGTGTTCTCGCCGAGCATCCGGTGGTAGCGGGCGAGGCCGTCCATGATCGTCTGGTTGAACGCGTGGCCCATGTGCAGCGTGCCGGTGACGTTCGGCGGCGGCAGCTGGATCGCGAAATCGGGACGCGCCGGGTCGAATGCCGGGGCGGCATAGCCGCGTTTTTCCCACTCCGGCCCCCATTGGGACTCGATGGTGTGGGGCTCGAAACTCTTCGCAAGCGTGCTGTCGCTCATGGTTGGAAATCTGCCGAAAAATGCGTGAATTGGATGCCGAATCTGACAATTATAAATGGATGCACATCGGCCAGCCATCGCTTGCCCGCGCGGGCGGGTCGCAAGGGGCGTGCAGCACGGGCGACGGCCCGCGGCACAACGGATCGGAAACGGCATCGCGCGGCCGACTTATAATGGCGGGTCCGCATTTTTCTCGCACGTCCGCTGCCGCTCCATGCCCGATCTGCTCGCCAATCTGAACCCTGAACAATACGCCGCCGTCACGCTGCCGAACGAACCGGCGCTGATCCTCGCGGGGGCGGGCAGCGGCAAGACCCGCGTGCTGATCACGCGTATCGCGTGGCTGATCCAGCAGGGCTACGCATCGCCGGCCACCGTGCTCGCCGTCACCTTCACGAACAAGGCCGCGCGCGAGATGATGGCGCGGCTGTCGGCGATGATGCCGATCGACACGCGCGGGATGTGGATCGGCACGTTCCACGGGCTGTGCAACCGGATGCTGCGCACGCACTGGCGCGACGCCGGCCTGCCGCAGACCTTCCAGATCCTCGACACGGCCGACCAGCTGTCGGCGATCAAGCGGCTGATGAAGGCGGCGAACGTCGACGACGAGAAATACCCGCCGAAGAACGTCCAGTACTTCATCAACAACGCGAAGGAGCAGGGGCTGCGGCCCGACAAGGTCGACGCGTCCGACAACTTCAACCGCAAGTTCGTCGAGCTGTACCAGGCGTACGACCAGCAGTGCCAGCGCGAGGGCGTCGTCGATTTCCCCGAGCTGCTGCTGCGCTGCTACGAGCTGCTCGCGTACAACGCGCCGCTGCGCGCGCACTACCAGGCGCGTTTCAGGCACATCCTCGTCGACGAGTTCCAGGACACCAACAAGCTGCAGTACGCGTGGCTCAAGATGCTCGCGGGCGGCGAGAACGCGATCTTCGCGGTCGGCGACGACGACCAGTCGATCTACGCGTTCCGCGGCGCGAACGTCGGCAACATGCGCGACTTCGAAGACGAATTCCGCGTGCGCAACCTGATCAAGCTCGAGCAGAACTACCGGTCGCACGGCAACATCCTCGATGCGGCGAACCAGCTGATCTCGAACAACGCGCATCGCCTCGGCAAGAACCTGCGCACCGACGCCGGCCATGGCGAGCCCGTGCGCGTGTACGAGGCGAGCACCGATGCGCAGGAAGCCGGCTGGATCGTCGAGGAGATCCGCTCGCTGATCAACACCGGGATGTCGCGCAGCGAGGTGGCCGTCCTGTATCGCAGCAACGCGCAGTCGCGCGCGATCGAGCACACGCTGATGACGTCGGGCATTCCGTATCGCGTGTACGGCGGCCTGCGCTTCTTCGAGCGCCAGGAAGTGAAGCACGCGCTCGCGTACCTGCGGCTGATCGACAATCCGAACGACGACACCGCGTTCGTGCGCGTCGTGAATTTCCCGACGCGCGGGATCGGCGCGCGCTCGATCGAGCAGCTCGCGGACGCCGCGCGCCTGTACGACTGCTCGATGGCCGCCGCGATTCCGTACGTGACCGGCAAGGCCGGCACGAGCCTCGGCGCGTTCGCAACGCTGATCGCGAAGATGCGCGCCGAGACGCAGCAGATGAGCCTGCCTGAGACGGTCGAATACGTCGTGCGCGCGAGCGGCCTCGCCGATTTCTACCAGGGCGAGCGCGAAGGCCAGGACCGCCTCGAGAACCTGCAGGAACTCGTGAACGCGGCCACCGCGTTCGTCAGCGAGGAAGGCTACGGGCTCGACGCACCGGCCCGCTCGATTCCGCTGCGCGCGGGTGCGATCGCGGCGCCGGAGCTCGGCGTGGACGCAGGCGATCCGTCGGTCGACGTGCTCGACCCGGCGCCGCTCGGCGACCCCGCGCAGAATCCCGACACGATGACGCCGCTCGCGGGTTTCCTGTCGCACGCATCGCTCGAAGCCGGCGACAACCAGGCGCAGGCCGGCCAGGACGCGGTGCAACTGATGACGGTGCACGCGGCGAAGGGCCTCGAATTCTCGGCCGTGTTCATCACCGGCCTCGAGGAAGGGCTGTTCCCGCACGAGAACAGCGTGCTCGAATCGGACGGCCTCGAGGAAGAGCGCCGGCTGATGTACGTCGCGATCACGCGCGCGAAGGAGCGGCTCTACCTGTCGTTCGCGCAGAGCCGGATGCTGCACGGCCAGACGCGCTACAACGTGCGCTCGCGCTTCTTCGACGAACTGCCGGAGCACGTGCTGAAGTGGCTCACGCCGAAGGTCGAGGCCGGCTCGCGCTGGGGCGGCCGCTCGGACAACGCCGGCTGGGGGCGCGACTGGTTCGCGCGGCCGGGCGGCGGCAGCCGCGAGCAGGTGGTCGACGCGGCGGTCACCGCGCCGCTGCCGGCCTTCGCGAACAAGCAGCGCGCGGCCGACACCGGGTTCCGCGTCGGCCAGCAGGTCTTCCATACCAAGTTCGGCGAGGGCACGGTCACCGCGCTCGAAGGCAACGGCGCCGATGCGAAGGCGCAGGTGAAGTTCAAGCGGCACGGCGAGAAGTGGCTCGCGCTGGCGGTCGCGAAACTGCAGGCGGTGGAATGATGAGCATCGACATGGTTGAAACGGTATCGACGCGTCCGCTCGGCATTCTGGCCGCGCTGCCCGAGGAGCTCGGCGACCTGATCGCCGCGATGCGCGCCGACGGCGTGATGAAGACGATCACGCTCGGCCGCCGCGATTACCACGTCGGCACCGTGCACGGCGCGGCCTGCGTCGTCACGCTCGCGCGGGTCGGCAAGGTCGCGGCCTCCGCCACCGTCAGTGCGCTGATCCATGTGTTCGGCGTGTCCGGCGTCGTGTTCACCGGTGTCGCCGGTGGCGTGTCGCGCACGGTGCGTATCGGCGACGTCGTCGTCGCCGATACGCTGCTGCAGCACGATCTCGATGCGTCGCCGCTGTTTCCGCGCTACGAGGTGCCGCTGCTCGGCATCACGCGGTTCACGACCGACGCGGCGCTGACGGCCCGCCTGAAGGCCGCGTGCACGCTGTTTGTCGCCGAGGAGGGCGCGCAGTTCGCCGCGCGTTTCGGGCTCGCCGGCGGGACGCTGCATGGCGGGCTGATCATCAGCGGCGACCGCTTCGTGTCGAGCGAGCGGGAAGTCGTCGCGCTGCGCGACGCGCTGCCGGACGCGCTCGCGGTCGAGATGGAAGGCGCGGCGATCGCGCAGGTATGCGCCGAACACGACGTGCCGTTCGCCATCGTGCGCACGATCTCCGATACGGCCGACGATCACGCGACGCAGTCGTTCTCGCACTTCCTGTCGGCGATCGCGAGCAGCTATTCGTCCGGCATCCTGAAGCGGTTCCTGACGTTGCATGCGACGACGGCGGCCTGAGCCGCCGTCATATTTTCGCTTCAAGCTGATCGACCGGCCGCGGCACCCAAGCCGCGGCCGTTTCGTCACGCCTTCTTGCGCCGGCTGCTTTCGAGGTTCGGCAGGAACACCGTCAGCACGCCGATCAGCGGCAGGAACGAGCACACCTTGTAGACGAACGTGATGCTCGTCGCGTCGGCGAGCTGGCCGAGCACGGCGGCGCCCACGCCGCCCAGGCCGAACGCGAAGCCGAAGAACAGGCCCGCGACCATCCCGACCTTGCCGGGCATCAGCTCCGTCGCATAGACGAGGATCGCGGCGAACGCCGACGCCAGCACGACGCCGATGATCACGCTCAGCACGCTCGTCCAGAACAGGTTCGCGTACGGCAGCAGCAGCGTGAACGGCGCGACGCCGAGGATCGACACCCAGATCACGTACTTGCGGCCGATCCGGTCGCCGACCGGCCCGCCGATCAGCGTGCCGGCCGCGACCGCCGCGAGGAACACGAACAGGTGGATCTGCGCGGCCTGCACCGACAGGTGGAACTTGTCGATCAGGTAGAACGTGAAATAGCTGTTGATGCTCGCGAGATAGAAGTACTTCGAGAACACCAGCAGCACCAGCACGCCGATCGCGGCGAGCACGCGGCCCGGCGACAGCGTCGGATGGCCGGCCGGCGCCGCCTTCTTCTTCATCGACGGATGCTTCTTGTACCAGTGGCCGATCTGCGTGAGCACGACCATCGCGACGAGCGCGGCCGCCGAGAACCACGCGATGCTGTGCTGGCCGTGCGGGATGATCACCAGCGCGGCGAGCAGCGGCCCGAGTGCCGAACCGGCGTTGCCGCCGACCTGGAACAGCGACTGCGCGAGCCCGTGCTGGCCGCCCGACGCCATCCGCGCGACGCGCGACGATTCCGGATGGAACACCGACGAGCCGCAGCCGACCAGCGCCGCAGCCGCCAGCAGCGTCGCGAAGTTCGGCGCGGCCGACATCAGCAGCAGCCCCGCGAGCGTGAAACCCATCCCGACCGGCAGCGAATACGGCTTCGGCCGCTTGTCCGTATACAGGCCGACGAGCGGCTGCAGCAGCGACGCTGTGATCTGGTAGGTCAGCGTGATCAGGCCGATCTGCGCGAACGACAGCGCGAACTGGCTCTTGAGCATCGGATAGATCGCGAGGATCAACGACTGGATCATGTCGTTGAGCATGTGCGAGAAGCTGATCGCGCCGAGCACCGGATAGACGGTACGCGGGGCGCGTGGAGCAGACGGCTGGGCGGCGGCGGTGCCGGCGCCCGTATCGAGGCTGGTTTCCATGTGAGCTGAGCGAGTTGAGGTGACGGGACGCGCTCTGATGGGGATCGGCGCGTTCGAATCGTTGTTGCGTCAAAGAAGTCTAATGTGGCGTATCGAGAATGTCCGGCCAAGTTTTGTCGCGATTCGGACATTGCTACGACGATTCGACCCATTGCCCCCTTTTTTGGCCGGGTATAACGCTGCGGCGTGTCCGCCTTTCGTCGCGCCGCGGGACCGGATCGGTGTTTGTCCGGACTCAAGGCGTGCCGATCGAGGCCGTAGAAGACGCAACGACAACACAGGCGCGCCGCGCCCGGCACCGGCCACGAGCCGGACGGGTGCAGGACGCGCGGCATGACGGGCCATTGCGGGAATGCCGGCCGCCGGAACCGACCTTTTCGGCGGCACGATCAATACGGGGAAATATCGATGAAAGCAGCTTCATTGCATCCGCGGCCGGTTGCGGCCACAGCCGCGGCCGACGCAGCCGCCAGGCCCGCCTCGCGGCACGCGCGCGCAGCCCGGCGCGAACGCCGGACGTGGACCGTCAAGGCGACGTTGCGCGCCGCGTTCGCGATCCTGCTGGCCGGCACGCTCGCGATTGGCGTGTTCTCGCTGTGGCAGATCAGCCGGCTGAACGCGTCGATTGCGTCGGTCTACGAGCAGGGGCACGTCGCGAGCCGGGCGGCGGAGGAAGTGCGCGCCGAGGTGCTGCGCGCGAGCCGCGCGCAGAAGATGCTGCTGACCGCCACCACCGCGAAGGAACGCGACGACCTGGGCGCCGAAGTCGGCGCGGGGCTCGCGTCGATCGGCCAGGCGCTCGCGACGCTGCAGCATTACGCGGATCCGGCCGATGCGGACGATTCCGCGCGACTGCGCGCATTCTCGCTGGCGGTCGGCACGTGGAGCGGCCATCTGCGCGATTTCGTCGCGCTCGTGCAGGCGCAGCCGCTCGACCTGTCGCAGATGAACTGGCAGGTCGGCACGCAGGACGTGTCGCTGCTGGTCGAGACCGGCAAGCTCGAGAAGCTCGTCGCGATGCTCGTGAAGACGCGCGGCGCGAAGTCGAAGGCGACGCTCGATGCATCCGCAACGATCTTCTCGTCGTCGTTCGCGATGATCGCGGCGATGACGGCCGCGCTGATCGTGCTGGCGATCGCGATCGCCGAGCGGGTCGTGCGCCGCCTCGCGTCGCAGCTCGGCGGCGAGCCCGCGGAGGCGAAGGCGATCGCCGCCGACATCGCGCGCGGCGACCTGACGCGGCCGATTCCGCTCGGCCGGCACGACCGCGACAGCATGGTGCGCGCGCTGTCCGACATGCAGTCCGGGCTTGCGGCGACCGTCGGCGAGATCGCCGTCAGCGCCGAGGCGATCGCGGCCGCGTCCGGCGAGATCTCGACCGGCAACCTCGACCTGTCGCGGCGCACCGAGCAGCAGGCCGTCGCGCTCGAGCGCACCGCGGCCAGCATGGAAGAGCTCACGTCGACCGTGCGGCAGAACGCCGAGAACGCGCGTCAGGCGAGCGCGCTCGCGGCCAATGCGTCGGCCGTCGCGGAGGCGGGCGGCGAAGTCGTCGGTCGCGTGGTCGCGACGATGAGCGAGATCGACGACAGCGCGAAGAACATTCGCGACATCATCGGCACGATCGAGGGGATCGCGTTCCAGACCAACATTCTCGCGTTGAACGCGGCGGTCGAGGCGGCGCGCGCGGGTGAGCAGGGGCGCGGTTTTTCGGTGGTCGCGGGCGAGGTGCGGCTGCTCGCGCAGCGCGCGGCGACCGCGGCGAAGGAGATCCGTACGCTGATCGGCGCGTCGGTCGAGCGCGTCGCGAACGGCGCGGCGCTCGCGCACGATGCGGGCCGCACGATGGACGACGTGGTGCGGGCGGTCAAGCGCGTGACCGACATCATCGGCGAGATCTCGGCGGCGTCGGACGAGCAGAGCGCCGGGATCGACGAGATCGGCCGCGCGGTCACGCAGATGGATGCCGGCACGCAGCAGAACGCCGCGCTCGTCGAGCAGGCCGCCGCTGCGGCGAATGCGCTCGACGAACAGGCGCAGGCGCTCAAGTCGCTGGTCGGACGCTTTCGCATCGCGGCGTAGGCGTCCGGCCGGCAGGTCGGCGCTTACGACTTCTTCCGCTGGTCCGGATCGATGATGACCGTGCAGGTCGTGCCCGCCGACAGCACCACGTCGGCCGGCACCTCGTCGATGCGGATGCGCACCGGCACGCGCTGCGCGAGGCGCACCCAGTTGAAGGTCGGGTTCACGTCCGCGACGAGGTCGCGGCTTTGCGGGTTGTCGCGATCGTAGATGCCGCGCGAAATGCTCTCGACGTGGCCCTTCATCACGCCGCCGCTCATCAGCCGCATCTCGGCCGGCGCGCCGACCTTCACGCGCGGCAGCTTGGTTTCCTCGAAGTAGCCGTAGACCCAGAACGAATGGCTGTCGACGATCGCGAGCTTCGCCTGGCCGGCCACCGCGTAGTTGCCCTTGAACGTCTGCAGGTTCGTGATGTAGCCGTCGACCGGTGCGACCACGCGCGTGCGTTCGAGGTTGAGCTTCGCGGCGTCGAGCGCGGCGATCGCCTGCTGGTACTGCGCATCGGCGCTCGACGCGCTGTGCGCCGCGTTCTCGCGGTTTTCCTTCGACACGACGAGCGCGTCGAGGTCGGCACGACGGGCCGCGTCGTCGCGGCGCATCTGCAGTTCCGCGCGGCGGGCGGCGACGGCCGCCTGCGCCTGCTCGACCGCGATCTGGTAGTGCGACGGGTCGATCTGCATGATCAGGTCACCCTTTTTCACGAGCTGGTTGTCATGCACGGGCAGCTCGACGATCGCGCCCGACACGTCCGGTGCGACGTTGACGATTTCGGCACGGACGCGCCCGTCGCGCGTCCAGGGATCGTCCATGTAGTGCACCCACAGCGAGCGCCCGATCAGGATCGCGACGAGAAGGATGATGGCGGTCGCGACGAAGCCGAAGAGTTTTCTGAGAATCATGATGGTTCGGAATCAACGGTAAACGGCAAGACTCAGTCCGCCGCAAATGCAGACGAGAAGGCACGCGCGAAACAGCGACGGGTGCCAGACGAGACGGTAGAGGCCCGTGTAGGCGAGCAGGCGGTCGACGGCCCAGGTCGCGAGCGCGCCCAGGACGAACATCAGGACCACCGTGGGCATGTAGGCATCGAGAATGGCGATTTCACGCGGCATCATGACGAGGCTCCTTGTTGGGGACGCACGGGGCGGTTGCGGTTGAGCGGCTCGAGCGGCGATTCCGGATCGAGCAGCGCCGTGCGTACGAAATGCAGATGGCTCAGGATGCGCTGCAGCCGGTGGCGCTCCTCGCGCGACGGCGTGAACGCATCGAGCGTTTGCCGGGTCGCGTCGATCGCGGCGTTGACCGCGGCGAGCGCCGCGTCGAAGCGCGCCGCGTCCGGCTTGCGGAACAGCGCGGACAGCGCGGCGCGCAGCGTCTCGATCGCGCGGCGCCACGGTGTCGTCGGCGCATAGCGCGGGTCGGACGGCAGCGTCGCCAGCTCCGCGCGCAGGTCGAGCGCGGCATTGCCCGTTTCCAGCACCGCGAACATCCAGCGCAGCGCGTCGCGCTGCACGTCGGGCTGGTCGGCCGACAGCGTGTGCGCCTGGTACATCAGGTCGCGCGCGCCGCTCTCGAAGCGCGTGCGCAAGCCGGCGAGCCGTGCGTGGCACGCCGCGACCACCTGGTGGCGCAGGTCGGCGAACAGCCGCTTCTTGTGCCACGGCGCGGTCGGCGGGAACAGCACCGCGAACGCGATCGCCGAGACGAGCATCGACAGCACCAGCGCGAGCGCGTCGTTCATGAAGCTCGTCGGGTCGTAGTGCGTGATGTTGTCGGGGCCGGCGAGGAAGCTGAAGAAGATCAGGTAGCCCATCCCGTAGCCGGCGAGCTTCGGCTTCAGCGTCATGAAGATGCCGATCGCGAGCAGCGGCGCGAGGGCCACGCACAGCAGCGGGAAGCCGTCGATGTGCGGGTAGATGCCGAACGTCAGCAGGAAGCCCGTGCAGACGGCCAGCGCGGTGCCCATGCCCATCTGTGCGGACATCGCAGTCGGGCGCGGCGTCGACGACGCGAGCGCGCAGGTGGCCGCCGCCGTCAGCGTCAGCGTCACGCCGCTCGGCCACGCGGTCGCGATCCAGAACGCGCCGAGCACGAGGATCACGGTCGCGGTGCGAATCGCAGCGATCACCATCGCCGTCAGGTTGGTGCGCGGCTCGTAGCGCTCGATCCAGCGCTCGCGCTCGTGCGTCGCGGTCGACAGCGACGCGTAGGTCGCCGCGTATTCGTGCAGGTCCGTGATGAAGCGGTACAGCAGCTCGGTGGCCGTGTCGAAGTCGAGCAGCGGGAAATCCGGCTGCGTCTCGAGCGCGGCGCGCGTCGCGCGGATGCGGCGCGGCAGCGCGTCGCGCCACGTGAGCAACTGTTCGGCGGCGAGCGCGGCGTCGGCCGACGAGCGCACCGGCTCGCCGTTGCGCGTCAGAAGCGGCGCGATTTCGCGGAAGTACGGCTCGATCGCATCGATCGCGGCCTGCGCGCCGGCCGCGCGCAGTCGGTTCATCAACTGGTGCAGCGCGTGGAAGCGGCTCGATACGCTCATGAACTCGCTGTTCAGGCGCGCGAGACGGCCGCTGCGCATCCGCGTGTCCGGATCCTCGAACACGGCCATGCTGCGCGCCGCTTCGAAGCCGACCACGTCCGCGACGAAGCGCGTATGGATGGTTTCGATGTGCGCGCGGTCGAGCTGGCCCGACAGTGCCGCCGCGACGTAGTCGACGAAGCTGCTGAAGCGCTTGCGCACCGTCGTGCGCATCTGCTCGCCGGTGTACTGCGGAAACACCAGCGCGCTGACGACGCCTGCCGACACGATCCCGACCATGATCTCGGCGACCCGCGTCATCGCGCTCATGAACGCGCCGTCGGGGTGTTGCGATGCCGGCAGCCCGATCAGCGCGGTCGTGTAACCGGCGAGCAGGAAGCCGTAGCTGCGGAAATTGCGGTTGCGCGCGGCGCCGGCCGTGCACAGCGCGACCCACAGCGCGACGGCCAAGAGGAACAGCTGCGGCTGCTGCGGGAACAGCCCGACGAACGTGAGCGTCGCGATCAGCCCGAAGATCGTGCCGGCGACCCGGTAGAAGCTCTTCGCGAGCACCGCGCCGCTTTGCGGCTGCATCACGATGAACACCGTGGTCATCGCCGTCTTCGGGGCCGGCAGGTCGAGCCGCATCGACACGCCGGTCGCGATGAACGCGGCGAGCAGCGCCTTGAACAGGTAGAGCCACGCGGCGCCGTCGCTGCGGGCCCAGTCGCCGAAGGCGGCGTACCAGGCCGCGAGCGCGCCGCCGGCGTGCGTGGAAGCGGGGGAGGAGGCTGACATGACGGTCGCTCCGCGTTACCGTGCGGCCGGCGTGGCGGCTGCACCCGCCGAACCGGCCGTCGCGACCTGCGCGGGGCGGGCGACGGCCGCGGCGGGCTTCGCGCCCGATGCGGCTGCCGGCGCGGCGGCACCCGCGGCGGACGCGTCGCGCGGCGGATGGCCGCCCCGCACGTCCGCATCCGTCTGCGTCTCCGTCTCGACGCCGCCGCCGAGCGCGGCCATCAACTGCGCGTGTGCGGCGAGGCGTTCCGCGTCGATGCGGGCCGCCGTTTCCTGTGCGCGCAGCAGCTGCTGTTGCGCGACCAGCACGTTCACGTAATCGGTCAGCCCGCGGCGGAAGCCTTCGCGCGACAGCTGGTAACTGCGGTCGTTGGCGGCCACCGAGCGCGCGGCGTCCTTCTTCTGCGTGTCGAGCGAGCGGATCCGCACGACCTGGTCGGCGATGTCCTTGAGCGCGCCGACGACCGTCTGGTTGTAGCGTTCGACCGCCTGGTCGTAGCCGGCGTCGGCCGCGCCGAGTTGCGCGCGCAGCCGGCCGCCTTCGAAGATCGGCAGCGACAGCGCTGGGCCGGCCGTCCAGCCGCCATTCATCGCGCGCAGGAAGTCGGTGAACGGCGCGGTCACGCCGAAGCCGCCGACCGTCGCGAGCAGATCGATATTCGGGTAGAACGCGGCTTTCGCGACATCGATGCCGCGAGCCTGCGCGTCGACCGTCCAGCGGGCCGCGACGACGTCCGGGCGGCGCCCGAGCAGGTCGGCCGGCAGCGCGGACGGCAGGCCGGCCGGCGCATCGAGCGACAGGCTCGGCCGCTTGATCGCGTCGCCGGCGCCCGGGCCCTTGCCCGCGAGCGCGGCGAGCTGGTGGCGCGCGAGCTGGATCGCTTCTTCGTAGCTGTCGATCTGGCGCTCGTAGTCGGGCAGCGTCGATTCGGCCTGGCTGACTTCGAGCTGCGTGCCGAGGCCGGCCTGCAGGCGCTTGCGCGCGAGATCGGCCAGCGAGCGCTGGCGTTCGAACGTTTCGTGCGCAAGGTCGAGCAGCGCGTAGTTCATCGACATGCCGACATACGCGCGCACGACGTTGACCTCGAGCTCGAGCTTCGCCGCCCGTGCGTCGGCCGCGGTCGCATGCGCGGTGTCGAGCGCGCGCTCGGTCGCGTTCTTGTCCTTGCCCCACAGGTCGAGGTGGTACGACAGGCCGAGCGTGCCGGTGTTGTTCCAGGTGTCGGTATCGGCGAGCGGCCCCGGGCCGTAGTAGACGTTGTCCGGCCAGTGCTGGCGCATCAGCGACAGATTGCCGTTGATCTGCGGCAGTTCCGCCGAGCGCGCCACGCGCGCCATCGCCTGCGCTTCGCGCACGCGCGCCTCCGCGGCCGCCAGGCTCGGGTTGCCGGCCTGCGCGGCGGCAATCCACGCATCGAGCTGCGGATCGCGGTACGCGCGCCACCAGTCGGACGCGGGCCAGCCTGCATCGTGGTCCGCCGCGCGGATCGCGGCGCCGGCGTCGAGCGTGTTCGCTTCGATGCGGGCGGACTGCGGCTTGTTGTCGCCCATGCTCGCGCATCCGGCCATTATTAATGAGACTGCAAGAACCGCCAGTGCCAGCGTCCCTTTTGTTGCCGGAGACCGCACGATTTTCTCCCTTTCGGATATAGATGAGTCGGATGCGATTATATTTTTCAGTGATTCCTGAATAAATGGACAACGGTGCAAGTCATTTTTACGAATCCTGAGATAATATTTGTTGGCCCCTGTGCAACAATCCCTCCGGATTCATACGGGTAATGGGATGGATACGTTACAAAACATGCGGGTCTTCGTCCGCGTGGTCGACGCGGGCAGCTTTACCGCGGCCGCCCAGCAGATGAATTCGACCACCGCCTATGCGTCGCGCGCCGTGTCGGATCTCGAGGCGCACCTGCGCACGCGCCTCCTGAACCGGACGACACGCCGGATCGCGCTGACCGAAGCGGGCGAGCGCTACCTGCAGCGCTGCGAGCAGATCCTCGCGTACGTCGACCAGGCCGAAGCCGAAGCGGGCGACGCGCACGCGCGGCCGTCGGGCAAGCTGAAGGTGCATTGCTTCACGAGCCTCGGGCAGCACTACCTCGTGCCGGCCATCGCGCGCTATCGGCAGCGCTATCCGGACGTGCACGTCGAGCTGACGCTCGCGCAGCGGATGCCCGACCTGCTCGACGAGGGGTACGACGTCGCGATCGTGGTCGGCCGCGACCTGCCGGATTCGGGGCTCGTGTCGCAGCGGCTCGGCGAGAGCTACAGCGTCGTGTGCGCGTCGCCGGGCTATATCGACGCGCACGGCGTGCCGCAGACCCCGGCCGATCTCGAGCAGCACGTCTGTCTCGGGATGGTCGCGCCGGGCTTTCACTTCGACGAATGGTCGCTGTCGGGGCCGCGCGGCGACGAGGTGGTTCCGGTCACGGCGCCGCCGTTCCGCGTGAACGTCGCCGAGGCGCTCGCGGTGGCCGTGCGGGAAGGGATGGGAATCGGCGGGTTGCCGCTCTATTCGGCGATCGGCGGGCTGCGCAGCGGACACATCGTGCGCGTGATGCCCGAATACCGGTCGCACGTGATGAACATCTACGCGTTGTATCCGTCGCGCCAGTACCTCGACGCGAAAATCCGCACCTGGGTCGATTTCCTGCGCGACGAGCTGCCGGCCACGCTGGAAGCCGACGAGGCCGCGCTCGCGCAGTTCACGGCTGCGACATGAGCGCGCGGTCGAGCGCAATCTGACCAGATTTGTCCTTCACGCAACATTTTTTTACCAACGGACCGCGGACAGTTTGATACTGTTTCAATCATCGAGATTTGGAACTGCCCACACCCGGAGTCGCAATGGATACGCAACTGATGATCGGCCTTGGAGTTTTGCTTGGTGCGGCTGCTGCCGCCGCGGCGACGCGCGATCTGCTGCGCGCGATGAAGGCGCGGATGAAGCCGGTGCCGGTGCGGGTGCGCCCGTCGTCGAACGGCTCGCGCCGCGCCGATCGCTGATCGGGCGGCCTTTCAGCTCGGGTAGGGCCTCATCGCGCGGCCCGATGGCTTGGCGCTCAGCCGAGCTCGACCACCTTGTCCCACGCAAACGCGGGATTCTCCAGTTCGCCGGTGCGCCGGCGAATATAGCCGCGCGGGTTGCACACCACGCGCGTGCCGCTGTCGGTCACGTAATCGAATGAAGTATGCGTGTGGCCGTGGATCCACAGGTCCACGGGCGGCCGCACGAGTTCCGCCATGTCCGTGACGAATCCCGCCGACGCCAGGTCTTCCGCATAACGCTCCGCCAGCGAGCGCAGGTGCGGCGCATGATGCGTGACGACGATCGTGCGCCCCGCGAACGGTGTCGCGAGCCGTGCTTCGAGCCACGCGCGGCCTTGCCGGTGCAGCGCGATCGCATCGGCCGGCGTGAAATCCCGCTCCGGGGCTGCCGCCGCATGCACGGACGCATCGTGCGGCCACGTCACCTGGATCAATCCCTTGAAATCGAGCATCACGCGCATGGCCGCGTCGATCGCGCGCGCGACGCTCGCCTGGTCGGCGCCGAACAGCGAGAAATCGGCCCACAGCGTCGTGCCGAGCACGCGAAAGCGCTGCGCCGGATCGACGTACACGCCGTTGTTCAGGTAATGCACGTGGTCGATCGTGTGCGCGGCGTCGCGCATCGCGGTTTCGAGCGCGCCGAATTCCCCGTCGTAGTACTCGTGATTACCCGGCACGTAGATCACCGGCACGTCGGGATCGAACGTCTCCGCGGCCCAGCGCAGGCCTTCCGCGTGATTGTGGATATCGCCGGCCAGCACGACGAGATCCGCGTCGGCATGCGCGATCGTGTCGGGCTGGTTGCATTCGAGATGCAGGTCGGACAGGACGCGGACTCTCATGGGCATCGTTCCGGGACGGGGGCTTCAGTGCAGGACCTTGCCGGGATTCATCAGCCCGCGGGGGTCGAGCGCGGTCTTCAGCGTGCGCATGAGCGCCGTTTCGACCGGCGACTTGTAGCGCTGCGCGTCGTCGATCTTCAGCTGGCCGATCCCGTGCTCCGCGCTGATCGTGCCGTGGTGACGGTGCACGTTGTCGTAGACGATGCGGTTGATCGGCTTCTGGAATGCCGCGAGGAACGCCTTCGGGTCGCCGCCTTCGGGCGTCTGCACGTTGTAGTGCAGGTTGCCGTCGCCGAGATGGCCGAACGTGACCATCCGCGCGCCCGGCGCGGCCTGCTGGATCGCTGCGTCGGTTTCGTCGATGAAGCGCGCGATCGACGAGATCGGCACCGCGATGTCGTGCTTGATGTTGAGACCCTCGTCGGCCTGCGCGAGCGGGATGTGTTCGCGCAGGTCCCAGAACGCGCGCGATTGCGCGAGATTTTCCGCGACGACGGCGTCGACCACGAGCCCGGCCTCGAACGCCTCTTCCATCAGTTTTTCGAACAGCGTGCGCGCATGCGTTTCGCTTTCGTTGTCCGACAGTTCGAGCAGCACCGTCTGCGCATGCGTGCGGTCGAACGGATAGCGCAGTTGCGGATAGTGCTTGCCGACCAGCTGCATGCAGAAGTCGGACATCAGCTCGAAGCCGGTCAGCAGCGGGCCGGCCGCGCGTTGCGCGAGCGCGAGGAAGTCGAGCGCCGCGTGCGGCGACTCGAGCGCGGCCAGCGCCGTGACCTGCGCGGCCGGCAGCGGATGCAGCTTCAGCACGGCGGCCGTGATGATCCCGAGCGTGCCTTCGGCGCCGATGAACAGGTCGCGCAAGTCGTAGCCGGTGTTGTCCTTGCGCAGCCCGCGCAGGCCGTCCCAGATCTCGCCCTGCGGCGTCACGACCTCGAGCCCGAGGCACAGCTCGCGTGCGTTGCCGTAGCGCAGCACCGCGGTGCCGCCCGCGTTGGTCGACAGGTTGCCGCCGATCGTGCAGCTGCCTTCGGCGGCGAGGCTCAGCGCGAACAGCCGGCCGCCTTCGCGGGCGCGCGCCTGCACGTCGGCGAGGATCACGCCGGCGTCGACCGTGATCGTGTTGTTGTGCGGATCGAGGGCCCGCACGCGGTTCAGGCGCGCGAGGCTCAGCACGGCCTGGCTGCCGCTCGCGTCGGGCGTCGCGCCGCCGGCGAGCCCCGTGTTGCCGCCCTGCGGCACGAGCGCGACGCCGTGCGCGTTGGCGAGCCGGACGAGCGCCGCGACTTCCGCCGTATCGGCCGGTTTCAGCACCGCGCACGCGCTGCCCTTGTAGCGGCGGCGCCAGTCGGTCAGGAACGGTTCGGTGTCGTGCGGCTCGGTCAGCACGTAGGTGGCGCCGATCGCGTCTCGGCAGGCGGATACGAAGGCTTCGGAAGAATTCATACGTTCGGTCGCGTAAGGGTCAGGACGCGGCGCGCTGCTGCTTCGCCGCGCGCTTGAACGGCGCGACGTAGGCCAGCGCGGCCACGAAGAAGCCGACGGCGAGCGCGGTCTCGCACCAGCCGAGCGTCGCGGACAATCCGCGGTCGGACATGCCGCGCACGATGCCTTCGGCGAAATAGACGAGGATGAGCATGCTCGCCCACTGCATCGTATAGATGTTACGCCGCCAGACGCCGGGCAGCGCGAGCGCGAGCGGCACGGCCTTGAGCATCAGCGCCGAGCCGCCCGGGCGCAGCGGCGCGAGCCACAGTTCCCACGCGAGCGACAGCGCGATCAGCGCGACGAGGCACGCGGCCGCGGCCAGCGCGTAGCGCGGCCGGGCGGCGACGGGGGGACGGGCGGGGCGGGCAGGCGCGTTCATGCGGCCGCGGCGGCCCGGGCGTCGGCGAGGGCCGCTGCCGCACGCGCGAGCCGCACGCCAAGCGCGGCCGCGAGCGCCTTTTCGTCCGCCGACAGCCCCGCGGGCCCGCTGCGATCGTGCTGCGACACGTGCGACGCGCCGTACGGCGTGCCGCCGGTGCGCGTCGTGCTGAGCGCGGATTCCGTGTACGGGATGCCGACGATCATCATCCCGTGATGCAGCAGCGGCAGCATCATCGACAGCAGCGTCGACTCCTGGCCGCCGTGCAGGCTGCCGGTGGACGTGAACACGCAGGCCGGCTTGCCGGTCAGCGCGCCCGACAGCCATTGCGGCGTCGTGCCGTCGAGGAAATACTTGAGCGAGGCGGCCATGTTGCCGAAGCGGGTCGGCGAGCCGAGCGCGAGGCCCGCGCACTCCTCGAGATCGCGCAACTCCGCATACGGCGGGCCGTCGTCGGGGATATCGGAGGCGGTGGCTTCGCAGACCGTCGAGACGGGCGGCACGGTACGGATGCGGGCCTGCATGCCGGGCACGCTGTCGATGCCGTTCGCGATTGCGAGTGCTAGATCACGCGTGGCGCCGTGGCGGCTGTAATAGAGGACGAGGATGTCTTTCATGGGCGACGGGGCCGCATGCGGCCGCGCGGATGCCCGGTGCAGTCGGCCCCTGCTGGATCGAGCGGCTATTATAGGGGCTGAAGTCGTCGCGCAGCGCGGCGGCGGCGCGCCGTCGGGCGCGCGGCGTCAGCAGAGAAGGAGAAGCCGTTTGCCGAAGTTGAGCGTCGATCTCGACACCCTCAAGCGCCTCGCGCAGTTCGCGGCCCGGCGCAGCGCCGAGGATCGCATCCCGCAAGTGGCGGGCAGCCTCACGTTCACGACGATGCTGGCACTCGTGCCGCTCGTGACGGTCGCGTTTGCGCTGTTTACCGCGTTCCCGATGTTCGCGTCGTTCCAGATCTCGCTGCAGGGGTTCCTCGCGGATCACCTGATGCCCGCGCAGTTCAACGTCCAGATCTTCAAGTACCTGAACCAGTTCGCGTCGAAGGCCAAGGGGCTGACGACGGCCGGCCTGATCGTGCTCGTCGTCACGTCCGTGATGACGATGATGACGATCGAGTCCGCGTTCAACCTGATCTGGCGGGTGCGCAAGCCGCGGCCGTTCGCGCAGCGCGTGCTCGCGTACTGGGCGCTGATCACGCTCGGGCCCTTGCTGTTCGGCGTGAGCCTGTCGATCTCGTCGTACCTGTTTACGCAATCGCTGGCGTTCACCGGCGCCGCGCCGTCGACGTCGATCGTCGAATGGCTGCTCGCGTTCGTGTCGCTGCCGCTGACCGTGCTCGCGTTCACGCTGCTGTACGTGTATCTGCCGAACTGCACGGTCGCATGGCGCGACGCGGTGATCGGCGGGCTGTTCGCGGCCATCGCGTTCGAGCTCGCGAAGCGCGGCTTCGGCTATTACGTGCGGCGCATTCCGACCTATACGGCCGTCTACGGCGCGTTCGCGGCGCTGCCGGTGTTCCTGTTGTGGGTGTACCTGAGCTGGTTCATCGCGCTGCTCGGCGCGATGGTGGCGTCCGCGCTGCCGGCGATCCGCGTCGGCCAGTTCCATCGCATCCACTATGCGGGCAGCGACCTGCTCGACGCGCTCGAATTGCTCGCGCGGCTGGCCGAGGCGCGCGCGGTCGGCAAGGCGGGCTATACGGCGATGCGGCTTGCGGCCATGTTGCGCTGCGACATGGAAACCGCGCAGCGGCTGCTGTCGACGATGGAGGAGCGGGAGTGGATCGCGCGGCTGGACAGCGGCGATCGCGCGCCGTGCTACATCCTGCTGGCGAATCCGGAGCAGCTGACGCTGGCGCAGCTGTTCGACGTCCTGGTGATCGACCGCACCGAACTGACGTATCAGCTGCAGCGACGCAGCAGCCACGTCGAAGGCGCGGCATTGCTCGAGGTGCTGTCGAACGACCGGTTCGACGTATCGCTTGCGTCGCTGATCGCCGCGCACCGGCTTGCGGGTGCGCCGGCCGCGACCGTGCCCGGGCCCGTGCCCGGCGGGGCGCACGACCCGCACGCGCGGCCGCCGAAAACGGCGTGACGCGGTGCCGGGCGGGCCTTACAGCGGAATCTTGCCGGTGCAGATGTCCTTGAACATCACCCAATCGCCCATCAGGCTGTAGATCGGGTGCCGGAACGTGGCGGGGCGGTTCTTCTCGAAGAAGAAGTGTCCGACCCACGCGAGTCCGTAGCCGCACACGACCGCCGCCGGCAGCCACGGCCAGTGGCCCGTCGCGATCGCCATCGCGACGCAGCCGATCACGCCGAGCGAGCCGATGAAGTGCAGCCGGCGCGACGTCAGGTTCTGGTGTTCGTTCAGGTAGTACGGGTAGAAATCGGCGAAGCTGGCGAATTGCTCCGTATGCGTATGTGCCATGGCCGTCTCCTCGGGCCGCCGTCCATGGACTCATTGTGCGGCGGCCGGCCGGTGTCCGCAAGCGGCGACGGCCGCGCCGCGTGGGGCTGAGCTTTCCTTTTGACAGGCTTTCCGATAGGATCGAAAAAGGTTTTGCATTCAAGCATGAGGGGACTACGATGCGCGTCAGCGATATTCTGAAAGTGAAGGGCAACACGCTGTTTACGGTGACGCCCGATAAGCCGCTGCGCGAAGCGGTCGATACGATGGCCGAACACGATATCGGTTCGCTCGTCGTGATGGAGTACGGTGATCTCGTCGGGATGCTGACGTTCCGCGAGATCATCCTGCGCCTGCACGTGAACGGCGGCGCGATCGGCGACGTGCAGGTGCGCAAGGTGATGGACGAGCCGCTCACGTGCACGCCGGAAACCGACGTCAACGAAGTGCGCCGGATGATGCTCGAGCGCCACGCGCGCTACATGCCGGTGCTCGACAAGAAGGTGCTGATGGGCGTCATTTCGTTCTACGACGTCGCGAAGACGGTCGTCGAGGCGCAGAGCTTCGAGAACCGGATGCTGAAGGCGTACATCCGCGACTGGCCGGAATCGGAAGCCGAAGCGCAGAAGCCGTGAATCGCGTCGCGCCCGGTGCCATGACGCGCGGGCGCTGCCATTCGGCGTACGGCGGCGCAGGTTCAGCCTGCGCCGCCGTTTTTTCGACAACAACCCAAGGTCCGCGCAGCTTCGCCCAGACGATTCGCGCGTATTCCGCATGAGCGATCACACGCAAGTCTCTTCCGCGTCGCGCGGCGAACGGCGCACCCACGCGTCGCAGTTCGACCTGTTGCGCCAGCGCCGTTTCGCGCCGTTCTTCACGACCCAGTTCCTGGGCGCGCTGAACGACAACGTGTTCAAGATCGGCTTCACGTCGCTCGTCACCTATCACACCGCGCGCTTCTCCGGCGTCGACGCGAAGACGGCCGCGTTCCTGATCTCCGCGATCTTCATCCTGCCGTTCGTGCTGTTCTCGGCCACCTCCGGCCAGATCGCCGACAAATACGACAAGGCGACGCTCACGCGCTTCGTGAAGTCCTTCGAGATCGTGCTGATGCTGGTCGGCGCGGCCGGTTTCGTCACGCACAGCGCGACGCTGCTGTATCTGTGCACGTTCATGATGGGGATGCACTCGACGCTGTTCGGCCCCGTCAAGTATTCGTACCTGCCGCAGCATCTCGGCGACCACGAACTGGTCGGCGGCAACGGCCTCGTCGAGATGGGCACGTTCATCGCGATCCTGATCGGCACGATCATCGGCGGCGCGGCCGCGGGCATCGAAGGCAGCGGCGAGCGCGTGCTCGCGGTGAGCGTCGTCGTCATCGCGCTCGCGGGGCGGCTCGTCGCGCAGCGCGTGCCGTCGACGCCCGCGCCGCAGCCCGATCTCGTGATCAACTGGAATCCGTTCAGCGAAACGTGGCGCAATCTCGGGCTCGCGCGGCAGAACCGCACCGTGTTCCTGAGCCTGCTCGGCATCTCGTGGCTGTGGTTCGTAGGCGCGACGTTCCTCACGTCGTTCTTCAACTTCGCGAAGGACGTGCTGTCCGCGAGCCCCGACGTCGTCACGGTCCTGCTTGCGACGTTCTCGGTCGGGATCGGCCTCGGCTCGCTGCTCTGCGAGCGGCTGTCGCAGCGGCGCGTCGAGATCGGCCTCGTGCCGCTCGGCTCGATCGGCATCAGCGTGTTCGCGATCGAGCTGTATTTCGCGAGCCGCTCGCTGCCATCGCCCGGGCATCTGCTGTCGGTCGGGGAATTCCTGGGCGGCGCGCGTCACTGGCGCATCCTGGCCGACCTGTTCCTGCTCGCGATGTTCGGCGGCTTCTACAGCGTGCCGCTGTATGCGCTGATCCAGAGCCGCAGCGCGCCGACCCACCGTGCGCGGATCATCGCCGCGAACAACATCCTGAACGCGCTGTTCATGATCCTGTCGGCCCTGATGGCGATGGGGCTGACCAAGGCCGGGGTCGACATCCCCGGCCTGTTCCTCGTCACCGCGCTGCTGAACGTCGTGGTCGCGACGTACATCTACCTGCTCGTCCCCGAGTTCCTGCTGCGTTTCGTCGCGTGGGTGCTGGTGCACACGTTCTACCGGATTCGTCTCGTCCATGCGGAGCGGATCCCGGAAGAGGGCGCGGCCGTGCTCGTATGCAACCACGTGAGCTACGTCGATGCGCTCGTGCTGGCGGCTGCGAGCCCGCGGCCGATCCGGTTCGTGATGGATCACCGGATCTTCAAGGCGCGCTTCGCGAGCTGGGTGTTCCGGCATGCGAAGGCGATTCCGATCGCGCCGCGCCACGAGGATCCCGACATGCTCGCGCGCGCGTACGACGCATGCGAGGCCGCGCTGAAGGATGGCGAACTCGTGTGCATCTTCCCCGAGGGCAAGCTGACCAAGACGGGCGACATCAACACCTTCCACCACGGCATCACCGAGATCCTGGGCCGCACGCCGGCGCCCGTGATCCCGATGGCGCTGCGCGGGCTGTGGGGCAGCTATTTCTCCCGTCATGCCGATGCGCGCATGCCGCGGCCCATCAAGCGCGGCGTGATGAGCCGGCTGACGCTCGCGGTCGGCGAGCCGATCGCGGCCTCGGTTGCGACGCCCGAGGCGCTGCAGGCGGCGGTGACCGAGCTGCGCGGCGCGCGGAAGTAGGCAAGGCGGGCCCCGGCGGCTTCGTATCGGGCAGCGGGCGGCTGCAAACCGGCCGGTTCGATCGGAACGGCGCGGGTCGACGATTCTGGCGCCGGGCCGTCAGCGTGGCCGGCCAGTATGGTCTGAACGGTTCACGCGGCCCGCGGGTCCGGGACGGCTGGCATAATAGCGGTTTACCTCTTTTCTCGACCGGCAAACGATCGGCCTGCCAGCGGCCCCGGCAGCGCATCGGTTTGTCCATTTCTCTTTGGGCGGTTCCATCATGTCCGGCAATACCCTCGGCACGCTTTTCACTGTCACGACCTTCGGCGAATCGCACGGTCCCGCGATCGGCTGCGTGATCGACGGCTGCCCGCCGGGAATGGGGCTGACCGAAGCCGACATCCAGGTCGAGCTCGATCGCCGCAAGCCCGGCACGTCGCGGCACGTGACGCAGCGCCAGGAAGCCGACGAGGTCGAGATCCTGTCCGGCGTGTTCGAAGGCGTGACGACCGGCACGCCGATCGCGCTGCTGATCCGCAACACCGACCAGCGCAGCAAGGATTACGGCAACATCGTCGAGACGTTCCGCCCCGGCCACGCCGACTACACCTACTGGCAGAAATACGGCATCCGCGACTACCGTGGCGGTGGCCGCTCGTCCGCGCGCCTGACCGCGCCGCTCGTCGGCGCGGGCGCGGTCGCGAAGAAGTGGCTGCGCGAGCGCTTCGGCGTCGAAGTGCGCGGCTACATGAGCGGTCTCGGCGAGATCGACGTGCCGTTCGTCGACTGGTCGCACGTCCGCGAAAACCCGTTCTTCTCGCCGAACGCGGCGATCGTTCCGGAGCTGGAAGCCTACATGGACGCGCTGCGCAAGGACGGCGATTCGATCGGTGCACGCATCGACGTCGTCGCGTCGGGCGTGCCGGTCGGCTGGGGTGAACCGGTATTCGACCGGCTCGACGCGGACATCGCGAAGGCGATGATGAGCATCAACGCGGTGAAGGGCGTCGAGATCGGCGCGGGCTTCGACAGCGTCGCGCAGCGCGGCTCGGTGCACGGCGACGAACTGACGCCGGCCGGTTTCATCGGCAACCATGCGGGCGGCGTGCTCGGCGGGATTTCGACGGGGCAGGACATCACCGTGTCGATCGCGATCAAGCCGACCTCGAGCATCCGCACGCCGCGCCGTTCGATTACGAAGTCCGGTGAAGAAGCGACCGTCGAAACCTTCGGCCGCCACGACCCGTGCGTCGGCATTCGCGCGACGCCGATCGCCGAGTCGATGCTCGCGCTGGTGCTGATCGACCACGCGCTGCGCCATCGCGCGCAGTGCGGCGACGTCGAGACGCCGACGCCGAAGATCGCGGGCAGCGCGACCTGATGCAGCGGAGCCGGCACTCGCCGGTTCGACCGATTTGGCCGATTCGATGCGAAACGGGGCGCCTGCGGCGCCCCGTTTTCATTGGGCCGCCGCATCCGGCGGCGCGGCCGATTCGCGTACCCGCAGCTCCGGCAGTACCGCGCAACCGGGCCCGGCTGCGCCGTTTTCGAGTGCGTCGAGCAACGCGCGGGCGGCCTTGCGGCCGATCGCATCGGTGTCGACCCACATCGTCGTCAGCGCCGGCCGGATTTCGCGAGCCAGCGCGACATCGTCGAACCCGGTGATCGACAGCTGCGAAGGCACGTCGATGCCCAGTGCCTGCGCCTCGAGCAGGGCGCCGAGCGCGAGTGCGTCGTTGCCGCAGATCACGGCCGTCGGGCGCGTCGCGCCGCTGTGGGCAATCGCGCGCAGGCTCGCCCGCCCGAACGCGATCGTGGCCGCGCCCTCGTGCTGGTGGATCGGCCTGACCGCGAGCCCGCGCGCGGCGAGCGTCTCGTGAATGCCGCGCAGGCGGGCCTGCACGCGGTCGTTGTCGGCCGAAGGCTGCATGATGATCGCGAAATCGCGATGCCCGAGCTCGAGCAGGTGCGTGGTCAGTCGCGCGAATGCCGCGCGGTTGTCGAAGCCGATGCAGCAGTGCGGGCTGTCGTCGCGGTAAGCATAGGTGACGACATACGGCACCCGATGCAGGTCGAGCAGTTCGAATACTTCCGGCGGATAGGCTTCGCCGACCAGCGACACCGCTTCGACGCCGCGCGACAGCATCGCGCGCACCTGCGCGAGCGCTTGCGCCGGATCGTAATTCGAGCAGCCCAGGAACAGGGTGATGCCATGCTCGGCCATGACCGCCTGCATGCCCGCTACCTGCGATGCGAACACCTGGTCGTCGAGCGTCGGAATGATCGCCCCGGTGATGTGGGTGCGCGTGGAGGCGAGTGCGCGGCCGGCTGCGTTGGGAATCCAGTTCAGCGCACGTGCCGCGTCGCGCACGCGCTGCTGCACGTCGGCCGAGACCTTGCCGGGATCGTTGTAGACGCGCGAAACGGTCGCGGTCGACACGCCGGCGAGTTTCGCGACGTCGCCGAGCACCGACCGGCCGCTGCCGCGGCGCGCGCGAGCCGCGCCACCGCCGGATGAAGGCGTACTCATCGGTTATCCCCGGGCGCGGCTGCCCTGCAGGCTCCGCGCGTGGTCAAAAACGCCATCGTTTACCCTCGATTCATCGTGGTCCCGCTTGCAATCCCGGTCTCGCCTGTGAGAATGTAAGCGCTATCTTGATGCTACTCCGTATTATGTCAGACACAGATTTCAACCGCATCGTGAAGTTTTCGTCGACGAAGGCCGATCAGGCCATTTTGTACGTCGAAAATGTAAGCGGTTACATTCGATGATGATCCACACCAGACCACCCCGGATCGCTGTCGTCGGCAGCGTCAACGTCGACCTCGTCACGCATGCGCCGCGGCTGCCCGTGCCGGGCGAAACGCTGCTCGGCACCACGTTCCAGACCGTTCACGGCGGCAAGGGGGCGAACCAGGCGGTGGCCGCCGCGCGCCTCGGTGCGTCGGTCGCGATGATCGGCTGCGTCGGCAACGATGCGTTCGGCGCACGTCTGCACGACGCGCTGGCGGCGGAGCGCATCGACGTGACGCATCTGCACCGGATCGACGGCGAGGCAACCGGGGTCGCGACGATCACGGTCGATGCGCACGGCGCGAACAGCATCGTCGTCGTGCCCGGTGCAAACGCGCGCCTCGATGCCGAATTGATCGACCGGGCGCGCGACGCGATCGCCGGCGCGGCGCTGATGGTGTGCCAGCTCGAGGTGCCGATCGAGACCGTCGCGCGCGCCATCGGCAATGCGATCGCGCATCGCACGCCGGTGCTGCTCAATCCGGCGCCGGCCCGGCCGCTGTTCGACGCATTGCTGGCCCGCATCGACTATCTCGTCGTCAACGAAACGGAAGCGGAGTCGCTGACCGGCATTGCCGTCGGCGACGACGCGTCGGCGGTGCGGGCCGCCGACGCGCTGCGCGCGAAGGGTGTCGGCAACGTGCTGGTCACGCTGGGCGCGCGCGGCGTCTGCTGGCGCGGAAGTGCAGGGAGCGGCCGCCATCGGGCGATGGCGGTGGTCGCCGTCGATACGACGGCGGCCGGCGATACCTTCGTCGGCGGCTTCGCGGCCGCCCGGGCGAGCGGCGCGTCGATGGACGACGCGATCGCGTTCGGACAGCGTGCGGCCGCGATCAGCGTCACGCGCCACGGCGCGCAGACGTCGATTCCGACACGCGAGGAAGTGGAGCGTGGGGCCGCATAGATTCCGCGAAGACGGAACAGACCGAGGCCCGGAAACCATTCAGGACATGGAGACAAACGCAATGAACGAGAATCATGCTGTTCCGACTGCGCCGCCACGTATCCGGCGCGGACAACGTATTGCGCTCGCGCTGCTGATGGCGAGCGGGATCGTCAACTATCTCGACCGCGGCACGCTGGCCGTCGCGAGTTCGGCAATCCGGGGCGATCTCGGGCTGTCGCTCTCGCAGATGGGCTTGCTGCTGTCGGCGTTCTCGTGGAGCTACGCGCTGTGCCAGTTCCCGGTCGGCGGACTCGTCGATCGCATCGGGCCGCGCCGGCTGCTCGGCATCGGGCTGATCGTCTGGTCGCTCGCGCAGGCATCGGGCGGCATCGTGTCCACCTTCGGCTGGTTCATCGTCGCGCGCATCGTGCTGGGCATCGGCGAGGCGCCGCAGTTCCCGTCGGCGGCGCGGGTGGTGAGCAACTGGTTTCCGTTGCGCGCGCGCGGTACGCCGACCGGGATCTTCAACGCGGCGTCGCCGCTCGGCACCGCACTCGCGCCATTGCTGCTCGCGGTGCTCGTCGCATCGTTCAACTGGCGCTGGGCATTCGTCGTGACGGGTGCGCTCGGCCTCGTCGTCGCCGTCGTCTGGTTTGCGTTGTACCGCGATCCGGCGCGCGCGCAATTGACCGCGGCGGAACGCGCGTATCTCGATACCGATGCGCAGACGGCCGTCGCGATGCCGAAACTGACCTTCGCCGACTGGCGCAGCCTGTTTTCGCACGGCACGACCTGGGGCATGCTGCTCGGATTCTTCGGTTCCGTGTATCTGAACTGGGTCTACCTGACCTGGCTGCCGGGGTACCTGACGATGGAGCGTCACATGAGCCTCGTGCGCACCGGGTTTGCGGCATCCGTGCCGTTCCTGTGCGGGTTCGTCGGTTCGCTCGTTGCCGGCTGGCTCTCGGATCTGGTGACGCGCCGCAGCCGCTCGCCGGTCGTGAGCCGGCGCAACGCGGTGGTCGTCGCGATGCTCGGGATGGTCGCGTTCACGATTCCGGCCGCGCTCGTGCAGAGCAACACGGTCGCGCTCGCATGCATCTCGGTCGTGATCTTTCTCGCCAATGCGGCGTCGGCATGCTCGTGGGCGCTCGCGACGGCGGCCGCCCCGCCGAGCCGTGTCGCATCGCTCGGCGCGATCCAGAATTTCGGCGGTTTCATCGGCGGTGCGCTCGCGCCGATCCTGACGGGGGTCATCGCGCAGAGGTGGTCGTTCGTGCCCGCGCTGCTGACGGCGGCGGCAATCGCATTCGCCGGCGCGATGGCTTACCTGCTGCTGGTGCGCAAACCGATTCCCGAGCAGTCCGCGAGCGCCGCGCCCGGACCGCTGCCGGCCTGAGTCCGTCGGCTACACCCCCGTATTCACTGAAGGAAGGAGAAACAGATGCAACCACATCGGCAATCGAGCGCAACCATCGAGGGGATCGTACCGGTGATGCTGACGCCGTTCGACGACGCCGGCGCGATCGACTACGCGGGCCTCGAGCGACTCGTCGAATGGTATCTGGCGCACGGCTCGGATGCGCTGTTCGCGGTCGCGCAGTCGAGCGAGATGCAATTCCTGAGTCTTGCCGAGCGTGCGGAACTCGCGCGTTTCGTGGTCGAGCGGGTGGCCGGGCGCGTGCCCGTCGTCGCGTCCGGGCACATCAGCGACGATCTGGATGCGCAGGTCGCCGAGCTGCGTGCCGCGGCGGAATCGGGTGCGCAGGGCGTCGTGCTCGTGACCAACCGCCTCGATCCGCAGCGCAAGGGCAGCGCGGCGCTTCTCGACCATCTTCACAAGCTGCTCGCCCGGTTGCCGTCGGATCTGCCGCTCGGTTTGTACGAATGTCCGGCGCCTTATCGGCGACTGCTGTCCGATGACGAACTGCGTGCGTGCATCGACACCGGCCGCTTCGTGATGTTGAAGGACGTGAGCTGCGATCTGGAGACGGTGAAGCGACGCGTCGCACTCGCCGCGGGGTCGCCGCTGAAGATCCTCAATGCGAACGCCGCGATCGCATGGGATGCGATGAAGGCGGGTTCGGCCGGTTTCAACGGCGTGTTCACCAACTTCCATCCCGACCTGTACCGATGGTTGCGCACGCAGGGCGGCTCGGATCCGGCGCTGGCCGACGAGTTGTCGACGTTCCTGGTGCTCTCGGCGGTGTCGGAAGCGCTGGGCTACCCGGCGCTTGCGAAGATCTATCACCAACGGATCGGCACGTTCGGATCGATTCGTTGCCGTGCGATCGACTACGACGTGCGCGAGCGCTTCTGGGCGCTCGACGCGGTGCTCGACAAGATCGTGTCCGGTACCGAGCATTTCCGTCGGCGGATCGCGGCGCGTTAGCGCAGCCGATACGGGCGCGGTGCATGAGTCGCGCGCCCGATGGAGAGCCGGGCGGCGTCGAATGTCGAACGTCGAACCGACGAAAAAAAACGCCGCGCGAGGCGGCGTTCTTCGGCAGTTACATGTTCGGATAATTCGGCCCGCCGCCGCCTTCCGGCGTGACCCACACGATGTTCTGCGTCGGGTCCTTGATGTCGCAGGTCTTGCAGTGCACGCAGTTCTGCG
>NZ_QTQJ01000034.1:0-76697 GCF_003853795.1 Burkholderia sp. Bp8991
GACAGGAATATGAATCACTTCATAAACCTGACTTACTTTAGTGTGAGACTCTTGATACTTTCGCTTTTCTGATCCGAAGATCAGCTCGCTACCATCAAGCGCCCACACTTATCGGCTGTTAATTTTTAAAGAGCATTTCTGCGAGGACCCGGAGGTTTTCTCAGCAGCGCTGCGTTTTCAGCAGCAGAGAAGCGAGATTATGAACCGCTTTTTTCAGTTCGTCAACAACTTTTTAACTGCTTCGTTGCGACGGCTGGGGTTCAACTTCCTGCACCGCCGAGGCCGCTACGACCCGCCCGACAGCACCGCTTCCCTTCTTCCCCCGCGCTGCGTTTCCGTTAGCGCGAAAGAGGCGTGATTCTAAGCACCCGCCCCGCTCTCCGCAACCCCTTTGTGAAAATATTTTGAAAAAGCCCCGTGCGCTGCCGCGCTCGGGGCTTGGGGTGTCACGCTCAAAATACTGCAGCGCGAGAAGTCCACGGCGGATCAGGAGCGCCGCCTTCTTTCCTCCTATATATAGACGGTCGACGACATCCTCTGGTCCACCGCGCTCCGTATTGGCGTCGCGCTCTCGTCATCCTGCTGCGGAACAAACGAGGGGGCGCACGCCGTCGAGTATCATGCCGCGATCGAACAACGCACTCACACCGACGATGGACAGCACCACACAATGCGGCGACGCCGATCTCCGCGATGAATACGCCGCGCTGCGCGAGCGCGCCGTCATGCTCGAAGAACAGGTCCCGCCGCTCCTGCAACGCATCTCGGATGTACTGCCGCGCATCAGCGGCGATTCCGAACTAGCGGACGAGCATCGTGAACGGCTCGTCGGCGCGCGCAACGCAGCGATGGTCTCGATCGAAAACTATCAACAGGCGATCCCGTTCCTGCAGACCGCCGACTCGATCATCGAGCAGCTCGACAAGACGCCCGAGCGCGACGAGGACATCGAGTGGCGCGAATCGCTGCTGCAGCGGCTCGACGAACTGATCGACGTCGCGGTCGTGATGATCGACGATGCGCAAGGCTACTTCGAGCAGGCAGATGCCTGCGATCTCTCCAGCGTACCGAAGTCCATTCTCGAAGACTGAGCATCACGGCCGTGAGGCATACGGTGCGTCGACTGCCTATGTCGATGCGCACGCCACCTGCTGCGCACATGCCGAACGGCCGTCCCTGCTCGACACCGTGACGTCGGCAGTCCGATGCGCCTCCCGAAAAAGCTCACCCCGCTGCCACGGGTTCACCGGTATCAGCGAGCCGCGGCCCGTGACTGGAGCGTATCGAGAACGATAGTCTCGCCGACGACCGGTACACGGATATACCCGCCCTCCGCATCGCCATACGCGTGTGCGCTGCCGTCGATCACGTATTGCGCGGTCAATGCGCACAGCGTGGCGTCCCGCGCGTCGACCGATCGCAGCGTCGAAACATCGATTCCGAGTTGCGCGAGCAATTGCCGCCGCTGGTTGCGTTTCTGCTTCGCCGACGCAATCGCCTTGCCGAGCATCGCACAGGTAATCGCGTACGGATAAGTCTCGAAGCTCACGCGCCCGCCGGCATACCGTGCGTCGGTCAGCAGCGGATAGGCGCCGGCCAGCGCGCGGTAGACGCGCTCCCCCATGAACATCCAGTCGAAAAAGCCCGACGTGCTGGCCACGGCCTGCTCGCGCGACGGCGTCGGGAAACATGAGATCCGTTCACGCGCGAGCGCCTGCTCGGCCGCCCGGCGCCCGCTTCCGGTCCACCACAGGCTCGGCGCGTCGACGCCGACCGCCACCACGTCATGCTCGATACACAGCGAAGGCAGCGCTTCGGGCGCGATCCGCGCCTCGCGCCGGACGATCGTCGAGCCGCGCAGGATCACGAGGTCGCACTGCTTCCTGTCGCCACCCACGTCGACGCCCGCCACCGCAGGCAGTGACCGCGCGACGGATCGGGATCGGGCCGCCCGCATGGCCGCGCGTCAGTCGGCCGGCCGCGCGTCGTACGCGGCGTCGAAGATCCCTTCCAGACCCGGATGTACGCCGCGCATACGGTCGACGACCGACTTCGCCCAGTCGAAGTACGCCTGTTTGCGCTCGAGCGGCCAGTCCGCGGGCGGATGCCGGGCGATGTCGCGCAGGTTGCAGATCTTGTCCGCGAGCTTCACGAGCTTCGCGCGGCGGCTGATCGTCGCCGCATGCTCGACCTGCAGGCGCTTGCGCTCGTCCTTCGGCAACGACTTGTCGTCGGTGACTTCCATCACGATGTCCGCGACGTCCTTGCCGAACAGCCGCAGCAGTTCCTGCTCGGTGGTCTCCGTGTCCTCGATCGTGTCGTGCAACACCGCGGCGACGATCACGCGCTCGTCCTCGATGCCGGCTTCGTTGGCCAGCACCGCGGCCAGCGCAATCGGATGATTGATGTATGGCGACGCCTCGTCGTCCTTGCGCCGCTGATTGCGATGCTTGTCCGCCGCGAACGCAATCGCAGCTACCAGCTTGTTCATGTCGATCCCTCGTGTGGCTGGACCCGTGACCGGCAGAACCGGTCGCGTGCGTTTCGGAACCGCACATACTACCTGTACGCGATGACCATTCCCACGTATCGGGACATCGGGCCGCCCGGCGTCATGCGCCGGCTGCCTCGCGCTGCAGCGCGACCACGTTGACCTGCGCGCCGAACACGTCCCGCACGAGCGGCAGCAGGTGATCGTGGTGCGTCAGGAACAGCACCTGGGTTCGCGTCGACAGATCGCGCAGCGCCTCGAGCCCCGCCTTCGCACGTGCATCGTCGAAGTTGATGAACAGGTCGTCGGCAACGAACGGCAGCGCGGTCCTGCTGGCGAGCTGCAGTTCGAGCGCCGCGATCCGCAGCGCGAGGAACAACTGGTCGCGCGTCCCTTCGCTCAGGCCGGCGACCTCGACCGACGCGCCCTTCGTGCGCCGCGCATACAGCGCGGGCGGCGTCCGTTCGGTGTCGACGGTCAGCCGCGCGAATTCGCCCAGCGTGAGTCCCGCGAAAATCTCGCCCGCCCGGCGCAGCATCGGCCCCTGCTTCTGGTCGCGATAACGATCGGTCGCCCACTTCAGCAAGCGACTAGCGGTCGCCGCTTCCAGATACTGTTCCGCTGCATCGCCCATCGCCGCGAGCGCTTCCTGCCGCTTTGCTTCGGCCACGGCCGCATTCGCCTGGCCGTCGATCGCGCCGAATGCCTGCCGGGCCACCACCTGCTGCTGCGCGAGCGCGTTCAGGCGCGTGCCGACGTCGCCCAGCGACTGCTTCACCGCTTCGAGATGCGCGGGCACGTCGGCGATGTCCTGTTCAGCGACCTCGGCCTCGACGGCCGGCTGGGACAAGCCGTCGCCGTCGCGCACCAGCGCCTCCTTCGCGGCATCGACGGCCTGTCGAAGCTGGCGCTGCCGATCCGATTGCTCGGCCAGTGGCAGCGCCGCGTCGATCGATGCGACGCCGGCCAGTTGCAGCAACGGCTGAATGCGCGCATCCGCGCCTGCCACCGCGGCGGCGGCATCGGCGACCTTGCCGTCAGCCTGCCGCACCGCGTCGTCGGCACGACCGATCGCACGCGCGGTTTCCCGTGCGGCCGCAACGCGCATCGTCAACCGGCGCGCAACGTCCAGCCAGTCGCCGCTCGCCAGCCACGCGGGCTCGAGCGCTTCGGCCAGCCGCCGTGCGCCGGCCTCGAGCGCGGCCAGCTCCGCGCGGATCGCGGTCATCCGATTGCGCGGCGCATCGGCGTCGGCCAGTTCGGCGGTCACCGTATTCGCGAGCGCGAGCGCACCTTCCGCGGCAGCCAGCGTCACCGCATGGGCGGACAGCTTCGCGTCGGCAAGCGCGTCGCGCCATTGCGCGTGCCACGCATCGTAGGCGGTCTGGGCCTGGTCGGCGCGCGAACGAGCCGTCGCGCATCCGCGTTCGGCTTCGCGCGCGCGGTCCTCCAGGCTGTCCTTTTGCGCGAGCGTCTTTTCCGCCGACTGCACGAACGTCCCGGCGATCGCGATGAGTGCCGTCAGGCCGTCGGCGTCGCCGCCGCGCGATACCATGCGCAGCGCCGAACGCAACGCGGCTTCCGCACCGGCCCGCGCATCGCGGATCGTCGCGAATTCGCGGCGCAGGCGGTCGAGCTCGAGCTGCGCGGCAAACACCGTGTCGCGCTTGGCGAGCCAGTCGCCCATCGCCGCCAGCGGCATGCCGGGCACGCCGGCCGTCGTCGCCAGTTCGGCCCACGCGTCGCGATGTGCCGCCAGCTCGCGTTCGCGCTCGTCCACGGTCGCCTGTCGGCGCGTCAACACGACGCGCGCGGATTCGACCTGCTGACGCAGCGATTGCAGTGTCGCCGCCGCTTGCGTGGCGCCGAGCTGCGCATCGACGAGTTCGTCGGCAAGGCGAATTGCATCGTCGACGGCCGGCGCGCCGGTTGCCAGATCCACCGCGCCGCTGCGAACGTCGCCCCAGGCGCCATCGCGGCGAGCGCGCGCCGCCAGCACCTCGGCGGTCGTGACGACCTTGTGGGTCTGAGCGAAATGCTTCTCCTGCAGTTCGAGCCGCTCGTATTCTTCCTGCGCGCCGTCCCGTGCATCGCGTGCGGCGGCGGCCGCGCTCGCGCGTTCGCTCGCTTCGGTCAGCAGCACACCGAGCCGAGCCGCCGACGGCACGTCGAGCGCACGCAGCGCGTCGACCGGCTTGCGCCACTGGCCGAGCGCATCGAGCGCGTCGGACAGCGTCTGCTCGGCGGCCGCGATGTCGCGTTCGAGTGCCTGTTCACGCTGCCCGCTATTGCGAAAGCCCTGCGCATCGGCGAGCGCCGCACGAAGCGCTTCAGGCACATCGACGGTCGACAGGCGCGCCAGTTGTTCCCGTGCCTGCGCGAGTTCCTGCGTGCGCTCGTCGAGCGACTCGCGCGCGCCGGCCAGCGCCTGATGCAGCGCGCCGTGGTCGCGCAGCAGGTTCGCGACCGTCTTCAGCGACAGCGCGGTCGGCAGGGCCGCGCGCAGCGACGTCTCGTCGGTCGGCCAGCCGAGCTGCGCGGCGGCCGAACCCGCGGCGGACAGATGCCGCTCGACGTCCGCGCCGAGCAACAGCAGATCCTGTGCATGATTCATGCATGCGCCGCGCAGCCGGTCGAGCGCTTCGATATCGGCTTCGAGCGCGAGCGCGTCGGCATCCGGATCGATCGCATCACGCGCCTGCCGTTTCGCGAGCAGGTCCGCGCGCCGTTCCTCGAGCACCTTCTGTTCGGCCGCGAGATCGCCTTGCGCTTTCAGCAAGTCGGCATACGCGGTCGGCGGCAGCTCGACGACGGCCCCCAGTTCGGCCAGCGCCGCTTCCTTGATCGTCAGTTCCTTCAGGTACGGCGCCAGCCGCCGCACGCGCTCGAGCTTCGAGCGCAACGCTTCGAGGCGACGCTGCTCCACGCGCGCCTGCTCGATCTCCTGCTCGACCGCGTCGCGCGCCTCCTTGCGATCGACCCAGTCGCGCGTGCGCACCTGGACTGCCTTCAGTTCGCCAACTGCTTCGTTGAACGAAGTCTCGGCCTGCGCGAATGCGCTACCGCTGCGCCGCGGCGCCCACAGCTCGGCCGCGCGCGCGTCGAGTTCCTCGCGCACGGGGCCGAGCGTGCCGACACCCGCCGCCGATTCGAACAGCACCTGGCCGAGCTTGTCGGACGCGTCGAGAATGCTCCGGCCGCCGTCGACGAGCCGCCCGTGGTCGAGCCCGAACATCTGTTCGAAGAACTCGCGCGTCGCGCCGTCGAGGATGGCGTCGAGATAGTCGTCCGGCAGCTTGTCGTCGGCGGGCGTGCGCAGCGGACTGCGCCCGCGGGCGCGATGAAAGGCGAGCGCGCCGGCGCCGCCCTCCAGCACGCCGCCGATCCGCAGTTCGGGCGTCGCATGCAGGAAGTCGAGCGGGGTCTGCAGTTTCATCCCGAACAGCAGTTCCGACACGGCCGTCCGGATCGTCGACTTGCCGGCCTCGTTCGGCCCCACGATCACGTGGAAATCCTGGCCGGCCGACGGAAAGCGCAGCGTCTCGTCGGTGAACTTGCCGTACTTGATCAGGTCGAGCTGGCTGATTCGCATCGCTTATTCCCCCCTCGCCAGCCGCGCGAGCAACGCGGGACCGACCTGCTCGACCAGCGCCGTGAGTTCGCCGGCGCGCGCCATCGTCAGCAGCGGCACCTCTTCCTTCACGTCGCTGCGCACCTTGCCGACGAACGGCTTCAGGTCGCGTTCGAGCAGCGCGAGAAAATCCGGATCGTGTGCGGCATCGGCCAGGATCTGCTTCAGATCCTCCAGCGCCTCGAGTTGCTCGCTCTCGCCTTGCGGCTGCACGGGCGCGGACGTCGCGAGCCGGACCTTCTCCAGCCACAGCCGTTCGTTGCCGATGATGCCGATCTGGTTCAGCACCTCCGCACGCAATTGCGGCGCACGGCCGAAGAAGAGACCGTGCGCGGGCGTGCGGCCCGTGACCGTCACGCGCACCGCGCGCGGCACGTGGCCATCGACGCTCAACAGCGTCTCCAGCGACTGGCCGATCTTTCTCGACAGGTCGGCGACCGTCAGGCAATCGGACGCGTCGACCGACAACGCTTCCCAGCGCAGCACGTCGAGGTACAGGCGCTCGACGTGCGTGCGGCCCTGCTCCACCGTCACGAGTACCGCACCACGGCGGCCCGTCTCGCGGATATGGCGCCCCTGCAGGTTGCCGGGAAACACGACGGTCGACGGCCCCGACCAATGCTGGAATTCGTGCACGTGGCCGAGCGCCCAGTAGTCGTAGCCTTTCGCATGCAATTCCGCCAGCGAGCACGGCGCATAGTTTGCATGCGCCGCATAGCCTTCGAGCGCGGTGTGCAGCACGCCGATGTTGTAATGGCCCGGCACGGGATCCGGATAGCCGATCGCGAGATTGTCGACGACGGCCTTGTCCTTGAAGCTCTGCCCGTGCAGCGCCACGTCGAATTCCGGCAGCTTGAAGGTTTCCGGCTTGCGGTGGCCGAACACGGTGACGTTGTCGGGCAAGGTCAGCTTCTTCGTCATCTCGCTTTCGGCATCGTGATTGCCGCCGAGCACGAATGCGCGAATGCCGGCCTTGCGCAGGCGGCCCATTTGCTGGCCGAAGAAAATGCCGGTGTTGTGGTCCTTCCAGTCGCCGTCGTACAGGTCGCCGGCGATCACGAGGAACGCGACTTCCTCTTCGATCGCACGATCCACGAGCTGCCGCAGCGCCTCGCGCGACGCGTTGCGCAACTGCGCGGCCGGCGCATCCGGATACGCGCTCAGGCCGTGCAGCGGGCTGTCAAGGTGAATGTCTGCGGCGTGGATGAACTTCACGAAGATTCCTCTGGTTCATGACGAAAGGGCGATGTCGACCGGCATTGTGCGCCGTCGAACGACGCGCGGCCGCTGGTCGCAGTCCGGACCGCCGCCGGATGCGCCGTCGCGGGTGGCGGCGCTCGTCCGCACCGATCGTGCCGCCCGTCGCCAGCGGGTCGGGATGGTACCTGAAAGCGGGCGCCGCGAATTCGTCCGGCCTCGCGCCCACCGTGCTCACCCCGCACGCGTCACTCGCCGCACGGCATAGGCGGTGACGCGCAAGCCGCGAACCGCGGCACGCAAGCAGGCGCGAGAAGACGGAGCGGGATGGTCATGGTCGTGGTGCCTCGGAATGTTATCGGACCACGCCGGGCGGGCCGCGGCAGCGCTTTGGAGTCGTCTGTCGTCATGATGCCGATCGGACATGCTTGCCTGCATCGACCGGTGCCGCGCAAGAACGACCGTCGACCGGGAGCCCCGCTATTTAAGCATGGCGGGCAGGCAATGGGCAGAGGGTGCGCGGCACGCCTGTTCCGGTTCGCGGCACACTGACGCGGCCGCGATGCGCGGCTCGCGCCCAAAAAAAGACCCGGCCCGCATCGAAGCGGGCCGGGCCTTGGCTGAAAGCGTATCGCTTACAGCGCGCCGCCTTGTGCCGACGCCGAACCCTTCACGCCGACCGATGCGCCGCCCTGCACCGAGTTCGCCGCACCCTCAAGCGCTTCGCCGGCCTTCGCCTTCGCGCCGCCTGCGACATCACCCGCCGTCGACACCGCGCCTTGCGCGTGGCTCTTTGCCGAGGATGCAACGTGCTTCACGTGCGACTTCGTCGTGTGCACGGCCGATGTCGCGGCATCCTTCGCCGAACCTGCAGCCGAGCCGACCGCCTGCGTCGCACCGCCAACCGCATTGCCCGCTGCCGAGCCGACGCCGCCGACCGTCTTGCCCACGCCGTTCAGCGCACCGCCGACCAGGTTGCCTGCGCCCGAACCCGAGCCCGCGGCATTCGCGCCTGCACCCGCCTGCACGCCCACGCCGCCGCCGAGCAGCGGCGTCTGGACTTGTGCGCCGACGCCGGCGGAACCTTCTGCGCCCGTCTGGGCCGTTTGTGCGAAAGCGGCCGACGCGATTGCCGTCAGCGCGGCGCCAAGCAGAATCGTGCGAATCTTGTTCATGGTCATTCTCCCCAAAGACGTTGTTGCTGCGGGCCGCCTTCGTGCGGCTTGTCGCATGCCTCACCGCGACGTGCGGCAGGTGGAGCCAATGTAGCCGCACCCACGCCCGAAACCGTCGAATTGCGGGGACTGTTACTTCCGTTGCAAATGCTGACGATTGACTCACACTGTTTGACAATCATCGCGGCAGGCACGTGATTGGCATCGTCCGATCGCATGCATCGGCGCATCCGGTACGCCGCATCGGCTAGCAGGGAAACCGGCCGTTCCTGTAGGCATCCCAAAGAACGCGTGACGGCCAGCCGTCGGTGCGGCCCGACAGCCGGCTTCGCGCGATCAGCTCGATGTCGTCCGACACGCACGCCGCGATGTCGGCATTCCCCGATGCCCGGAACGCGAGCCTGAACGCCTTTTCCCTCAGGGCATCCACGGCCGGCTTGTCCAGCACGGCGCCCGGATCGCCGTCGATTTCGTCGAATGCCGTCATCCAGCCGGCGTCGAACGGCTCCGCCTCGCGGCTGGCCAGCGCTCGATCGCAATCGACGTCGCCGAGAAAATCGAAAAACCCCGGGCCCGACAGGATGGCGTCAATTTCGAGCAGATGCGCGTTCGTCACGGCACCCCCTTGCCACGATGCGTGGCCGTTCTGTTCATCGATCGTTGCTGCCATGTGCCGCCTTCATGTTTCGCATTGGTGACGTGCAGCACCCTGCCCGCCGCGACCGGCAGACCGGAGCCGCAGGCGAGCGCTGATCGGCGCGGTGCCGCGCGACGGCGCGCAATCAGCCCTATTCGCTCTTGTTCGACTGGATCAGCCGCAGAATCCGGCTGTCGTACGGCGACTGCATGACTTCGGCGATGCGGATCCCGGATGCGGCAGGGTGCAGCGGATTCAACAGGAAGTTGTGCGCGTGCGGCACGACGACGCTCGGTACGCGCAACAAGGCGCTCGGCTGCGTGTGCAGCCACTCGGTGCCGGCGCTGCGGGTCCAGTCGACGTCTTCTCGCCAGTCGGCCGGCGCATCGCCCTCCGCGATCTCGGCAACATCCACCGATTCAGGCACCTCGACCCGAAGCAGCTGGTAGCCGCTCGGCAATTGCGCAACGGTGGCGATTTCGAAGTGAACGAGCGTCTCGAGCAGCGCGAGCGCCGGATGCTCGGCGAGATAGACGACGGGCTGCCCGGCAAAATGCCAGCGCCCGCCGGCCCGCAATCCGCCGATGCCTTTCAGGTCCGCGTAATTGCTGATGCGCCACAGCGTCGTCAAGCGAAGTACCCCTCGTCGATCTGCGTGAGGGCTTCCTCGACGAGCCGCGCGCCATGCTCGGTACTCGCCATGTCGAGCGACGTGCGTCCGCCGAAGCGCTGGAGCCCGTTGCGCAGCCACGCCATCGCCTTGTCCTGGTCGCCGAACGTGGCCGTCGCCTGCGCGACGATGCGCGCCAGCCGGATCGCCTTGTCGGACTCCTCCTGCGACAGCCGTTCGTGCGCCTGGCGGCGATGGCTCAGCGTGCGCCGCGGGATGATGAAGGCGAGTTCGTCCGACTTCAGGCCGCGCTCCGACAGCCGGTCGATCACCGCGACGTCGACACGCGCGCTCGCCAACTCCGCGAGATCGGCGCCCGAGCGCACGCGAATCGCGAGCAGTTGCTCGAGGATCGTGAACTCTGCCTGGCGCGGGTGCGCGACGCCCGAAGGGTGAAACGCGATCGTACTCATGACTCTTCTCCGGCAATTTGCCCAACCATTATAGGCGTTTTGCCGAAGACGGGCGGATTCGGTCGTCAGGCGGTCGACGACCGGTCGACGGCGGGCAATTGCGGGTGTCGGCGAAACGGGGCTTCCCGCTCGCCGCGCCGGCACGCGCGGCCGGAGATGCGCGTCTGAAGCGGGATCGTGAAATTCACGTATATGAAGTCGCTGACTGACGTCATGAAGTTGTCACGTAACAACTTTTCTAATGAATATTCCATCGACGAAACGGAGCCCGCCACGTCCGGCCACCGAATTCGACATGCGTCGCACCGGTTGCCTTCCCCCCGCCCCGCCTGCCACCGACACCGATCAACCGGCCCACGCCGACGCTCGGATCACGCTGCAGAAATTGCCTGCATGGAAATGCGGATCCTTGTCGGCCAGCACATCGGCCTTCACGTTGCCGAACGTCGTGTCCGGCTTGTGCCGGATACCGTCGTAGAACGCCTGGATGATGTCTTCCTTGAAGCGCGGCGTCCTCGGATGCGCGTGGACGACGGCTTCTCGCTCGACGTCGCTGTACTCCGGATACGTGAGGCCCAGCACGTCCATCTCGACACCCGCGGTGACGAGCGCGACGACCGGATGCATGTGCTGCGGAATGCCGGGGGTGGTGTGCAGTGCGATCGCGGTCCACACGACGTCGATGTCCTGCTGCGAAATACCCCTGCTCTTCAGGAAATCGCGGGCGGCATTGGCGCCGTCCACTTCGAATCGCTCGCACGCGCTGCTGTGTCGATGCGTGAGCCCCATGTCATGGAACATGCAGCCGCAATAGAGCAGTTCGGGATCGTAGCTCAGCCCGCGGCGCTGGCCCGCGAGCGCACCGAAGTAGTACACGCGGCTGGAGTGATGAAACAGCAGCTCGGACTCGGTATCCCGTACGAGTTCGGTGATCTCGCGCGCGAGTTGGCTATCGGGAAGGGTGATGCCGGCGACGTTCACAGTCATGATCGACCTCCTTGGAAGACAGCATTCATTCTGCGGAGACCGTCGTTTGGCATCAATCGGCGTATTACGCCAAATCCTGCCATTTTGCTCGATCGACGGCCACCACTGCCGGAACCATCGAATCGCACCCGCGTAATGCGCCGATGCCCCGCCCGTCGCATCGCACCGCGCGTCTATACTGCTACGCGTCACATTCGACACATCACGCAACCGAACATGCCGAAGGTCGTGGGTATTTTCGCGGTACCGGGCGTACAGCTGCTCGACGTCTCCGCGCCGCTCGACGTATTCGCACAGGCAAACGCCGAAAGCGGCAAACCGTTCTATACGCTGCGGATCATCGCGAGCGAGTCCGGCCCGATCCGCACGTCATCGGGCGCGCAATTGCTGGCCGACTGGATCGCTCCCGACATTCCCGATCGCATCGATACGCTGCTCGTTGCCGGTGCACCGGGTGCCGGCCGGATCGCGCTGCGCACCGACGTGCTCGCGTGGCTTCGATCGGCCGCCGTGCAAAGCAAACGGTATGGCTCGATCTGCACCGGCGCATTCATCCTCGCGGCGACCGGCCTGCTGAAAGGACGACGCCTGACGACGCACTGGGCCGCGGCCGATGCGCTCGCCGCCGCCTATCCGTCGCTCACCGTCGAAGCGGACGCGCTGTACGTACGCGACGGCAAGCTGCGCACCGGTGCCGGTGTCACGGCCGGCCTCGATCTCGCGCTTGCGCTGGTCGAGGAGGATCTCGGCCGGGAAATCGCGCGGCGCGTCGCCGCGCAACTCGTCATGTTCTTCAAGCGCCCGGGCGGGCAGCTCCAGTTCAGCCGCAGCGGCGCGGCGCGCCCGGCGGGGCGTTCGGTGCTGCAGGAAGTCCAGCGCTGGATCGCCAGTCATCCGGAACTCGAGCACTCGGTGGCGGAACTCGCGAAGCATGCGGGCATGAGCCCGCGCCACTTCGCACGGCTCTTTCGCGCGGAGGTCGGCATGACGCCGGCCGCGTGGGTCGAAGCGACCCGCGTCGCGGCGGCTCGCCAGTTGCTCGAAAACGGACATGACACGCCGAAGCAGGTCGCCGCGAAATGCGGCTTCGCGAATGTCGATACGCTCAGACGGTCGTTCGCGCGGCATGTCGGGATCACGCCTGCCGAATACCGGAAACGGCAGGCGATCGTCGACGCGTGATGCGGTACGCGCGACGAGATGGCACGGGCATTCCCGTCGATGCGTGCAGAAAGGCTCGGCTCGATTTCAACGCGATGGGGCGTGCGGCTTTCCGTGCCCACCATCAATACTTCGTTATCCGATTCAATTGAGCTTTCTATCGGCCAAGCTCGGGGCCAAGGTCGGCGTTCGGTCGCCATACGCTCCTGTCCTGTAGCGCGCCGGCCCATCGTTCTTGCGTCGACATGCCATGCTCGACTCACCGCCGCCGCGACGATCATGCCGCACCGCAACCCGTGACCGCCATCAGGCACGCCAACAATCGTCCGACAAAACCCGATTTTCCCGCGAATCGTTTACCCAGTTGCAATAATCATTCGCTGGAACGCCTATTTCCGACCGGTATCGCGATCGCTACGATGCAAATCAACCGCTCAACGCAACAAGCGAAGCGCGAAATCTACGAAAACCGGAGGTCATCATGAAGTCGTTCATCTACGCAGTCGCCGCGGCCAGCGCCCTGTCCGCATCGTTTGGCGCATTCGCTCAGTCGAACCCGTCGGACCAACTGACGCGTGCCCAGGTCCGCGCAGAGCTCGTCCAGCTCGAACAGGCCGGGTACAAGCCGGAAGTCTCCGATGTCCACTACCCGAATGCGCTGCAGACCGCGCAGGCGCGCGTGACGAACGGCGACACGACCGGTTACGGCGCACAGGCCGCCGCCGGCGTGCGTGCCGGCCGCGCGATCGTGGTCAAGCAGAACGCTCGCGACTCGGTCTATTTCGGTCAGTAAGACTGCCGCACGCGACGCATTCCGCGATACGCCCGTTGCCGACGCAACACCCCGCTCCCGTCCATCGGGGCGGGGTGCTGTGTTTTCGGCGCACGCGACATGCGCGCCGCACGACGCCCGATCGATGCGCGCGCGCGAATCGGCCGCCGCATCGCGCCGTTCACGCAGACCGCCGGCGTTTGCGCATAGAATGGCCGCGTGGTCGGCGCCGGCCGAAGCGAACGCGAGCGAGACCTCGACTCACCGGGCATACCGCACTCGCTGGCCGACCCGATGCTGCACTGATCGCATTTTTCGAAAAGGAGCGGTTTCATGTCTCAAACATCCGGTTCCATGATCACGTTTCGCCGTCCGGACGGCCAGGAACTGCAGGGCTACCTCGCCACGCCGGAAAAGACCGAAGGCGCACCCGCGGTCGTCGTCATCCAGGAGTGGTGGGGCCTGAATGACCAGATCCGCGGCGTCGCCGATCGCCTCGCGCGCTGCGGCTACTTCGCGCTCGTGCCCGACCTGTATCGCGGCAAGTCGACGGTCGAGGAGGAAGAAGCGCACCACCTGATGACGGGCCTCGATTTCGGCGACGCCGCATCGCAGGACATTCCCGGCGCGGTGCAATACCTGAAGACGCACGCGTCGCGCGTGGCGGTCACCGGCTTCTGCATGGGTGGCGCGCTCACGCTGCTGTCGCTGCAGTTCGCCGAGGCGGACGCCGGCGTCACGTGGTACGGCTTCCCTCCGCTCGACTACCTCGACCCGTCGAAGATCAAGGTGCCGCTGATGGGTCACTGGAGTACGCAGGATGCGTTCTTCGCGATCGACCAGGTCGATGCGCTGGAGAAGAAGCTGACCGATGCAAAGGTCGACGTCGAATTCCACCGCTATCTCGCGCATCACGCGTTCGCGAACGAAACGGCCGTCGGCCCCGGCCGCATCGGCGGCACGCAGTTCGATCCGGTGTGGTCGCAGATCGCGTGGGATCGCACGCTCACGTTCTTCGGGCGCACGCTCTGGGACAAGCAGCAGTAATACCGCAGCAGGCATCCGCCACTGCCGTGCAGCGGCACGTCAAGCAAAACGCCACGGACTTGCATCCGTGGCGTTGTCGTATGCGGCAAGGATTGCGTTACGCGAGCGGCGATGGCGCCTGCCGCGATCACCAGACCGGCCTCGATTAGCTGGCGACGGAATCCGGATGGTCGGTCTGCCATGGAAGCCTGTGTTCGACGGAGCGGAAACGGAGGAGCGGGTTGCGCGTGGCCGGTGCACGACTTGCAAACGGTCGCGTGAACGCGCGGGCACGCGTCGCATCGATGCCAGGCGGTCGACACTTCACACCGAACCGACGATCTCCGATATCGAAAGCAGGTTTTCCATAACGGCGCGCATCGAGCGATGCAGCCGGCCGGTGAAGTCGTGCCGCGTCTTTTCACCATCAATTCAGGTATGCAAAGTATCTTGCTCAGCCGAACCTGGATTCAAGGACGATGCGTGTGCCGCATCATGCGATCCGGCACACGTCGTCCACCTTCGCTCAGGACTCGCAGGAACCGCGCAGCGCAGCCTCGTCGGCGGACAGCATTTCAGGCACGCATTCACGCAGGAAATCGACGAAGGTACGGATCTTCGCGTCGAGGTACTGGCGCGACGCGTACAACGCGTAGACCGTCAGTTTCTGCAGTCGGTACTCGGGCAACACGCGAACCAGCGCGCCGCTCGCCAGTGCGGGCACCGCGGTCGACATCGGCAACGAACCGATGCCGAGGCCGGCGCGCAACGCGGCGCCGAGCGCGTCGGCGATGTTGACCTGGAAATCCGCCAGCGGCAGTTCGAACGTCTCGCGACCGTCGGGGCCGTCGAGATGCCAGCGGTCGCGCGGAAAGATCGGCGTGACGATCTGCAGGCACGCATGCGCTTCGAGATCGCGCACGGTGCGCGGCGTCCCGCGTTCCTTCAGGTACGCCGGCGACGCGCACAGCACGCTGTGCACATCGCCAAGCCGCTGCGACACCAGCCCCGAGTCGGGCAACTCCGTCGCGCTCAGTTGCAGCGACACGTCGTAGCCTTCGTCGATGATGTCGGGCACGTGCTGCGACAGCGTGAGCTCGACGGCCACCGACGGATAGCGCTGCCGGTATCGCACCACTGCGGGCACCAGGTAGGCCTGGCCGAAACTGGTCGTCGCGTGCACATGCAGGCGCCCCGACGGCTTCGCCTGCGCATCGGCCGCCTCGGCTTCCGCTTCGTCGATATAGCCGAGGATGCGCTGGCATCGGTCGAGATAGCGCTGTCCGGCATCGGTCAACGCGATGCGGCGCGTGCTCCGGTTGAGCAGACGGGTGCGCAGGTGCGTTTCGAGTTGCGCGACCGAACGCGATGCGTAGGCGGTGGTGATGTCCAGGCGCTGGGCCGCGCTCGTGAAGCTGCCCTCCTCCGCCACCCGGACGAAAATGCGCATCATCTGTAACGTGTCCATCGACATGTCCCCGGGATTGAAATCGCTTCGCAGCGGCGCCCGCCCCGGCACGGGCCGGTCTGGCGCGAATCGTGCGGAACAGTACCGCAGCGATGCAGGCGTGTCCAGTTTGCCGTGCACCGCGGCGGCAGGCAGTCGTTCACGCGACAACCCATGCCCCAGGACGACCGGCGCCGGAGCGATGCAGGCCGCATGGCGGCGGCCTGCCGGGCACGCATTGCGCGTGCCGCGTCGCGCTCAGGCCGGGTCGAAAGGATTGCTCAGCACGATCGTGTCGTCGCGCTCGGCGCCCGTCGTGATCATCGATACGGGCGCGCCCGCGACCGCCTCGACGCGTGCGATGAAATCCTGAGCGGCACGCGGCAGCGCCGCACGCTCGCGCACGCCCTTCACGGTCCCGTCCCACCCGGCGAACGTTTCATAGACGGGCGTTGCGCGTGCCTGCGCATCGAGGCTCGCGGGCAGATGGTCGACGCGTGCGCCGTCGAGTTCGTAGCCGACACACAGCTCGATCGACGCAAAGCCGTCGAGCACGTCGAGCTTGGTGAGCGCGAGCGAATCGATACCCGAGATCCGCACGGCCTGCCGCAACTGCGCGGCATCGAGCCATCCGCAGCGGCGCGGCCGGCCCGTGTTGACGCCGAATTCCTGTCCGCGTGCGCGCAGCGTTTCGCCGGTGGCGTCGTTCAGTTCAGTGAGGAAAGGGCCGCCGCCGACGCGCGTCGCGTACGCCTTGGTCACGCCCAGCACGTGGCCGAGTTTCGACGCGCCGAGGCCGGTGCCGGCCGCCGCTGCCGATGCAACGGTGCCCGAGGACGTCACGAACGGATACGTGCCCCAGTCGATGTCGAGCATCACGGCCTGCGAGCCCTCGAACAGGATGCGCTCGCCGCGCTCGTTCGCGTCGTTGAGGTCGGCCCACACGGGACGCACGAACGGCAGGATCTTCGGTGCGATGTCGACCAGCATTGCAACCATCGCGTCGCGCGAGCACGGCTCGAGCCCCAGGCCGCGGAACCATGCATTGTGGTGATCGACCAGCACGTCGAGCTTGCCGGCAAGCCGGTCCGGCTCCGCCAGATCGGCAACCCGCAGCCCGCGGCGCCCCACCTTGTCCTCGTAGGCCGGCCCGATCCCGCGCAGCGTGGTGCCGATGGGCTCACGACGCAGACGCTCCTGCGCCTGGTCGATCGCACGGTGAATCGGCAGGACCAGCGTGGCGTTCTCCGCGATCGACAGATTGTCCGGCGTCACCGACAGCCCGAGCTCGGCCATCCGCCCGATCTCGGCCAGCAGCGCCTCCGGATCGAGCGCCACGCCGTTGCCGATCACGCCGCGCTTGCCGCGCACGATGCCGCTCGGCAACAGCGCGAGCTTGTACGTCTTGTCGCCGACGACCAGCGTATGGCCCGCGTTGTGGCCGCCGTTGTAGCGTGCGACGAGATCGGCCTGCGCCGCCAGCCAGTCCACGACGCGCCCCTTGCCTTCGTCACCCCATTGGGCGCCCACCACCACCACGTTCGGCATGCTCCATACTCCATGTGAGAAATTCAGACACATATTCCGGCCGCGTAGGCCGTTTGTGTGCCATATTGGCGAAGCATGATCGCCCGATCAAACGATTAAATCTGAGCATTCGCGTGAGTAAAACTCACGCGAAACGATGAATGGCCCGACGACTTCCTCCGTTGAATTCGCTGCGCGCGTTCGAAGCCGCGGCCCGGCACGGCAGTTTCACGCTCGCCGCCGACGAGCTGTGCGTGACGCATGGCGCGATCAGCCGGCATGTCCAGCAACTGGAGGCGTGGCTTGGCCGGCCGCTGTTCGAGCGGCACAACCGGCGGGTCGACCTGACCGATGCCGGTCGCGCGTACCTCGCCGAGGTCGGTGCATCGTTCGACCGGATTGCGCTGGCCACCGCGCAGCATTTCGGCCAGGGGCAGCAGCGCGTGCTGCGCGTCAGCGCGCCCGCGACGTTTTCGCTGCGCTGGCTCGTGCCGAAGCTGTCGTCGTTCCAGGTCGCCCATCCGGCCGTCGAAGTGCGGCTGTCGACATCGAACGAGCCGATCGAGAAGTTGCGCGACAAGGTCGACCTGATCGTCCGCGGCGGCCCGCAGGCAATCGACGGCTATGTCGCCGAGGAATTCCTGTCCGAAGTCAGGCTACCCGTATGCGCGCCGAAGCTGCTCGATGGCAGGCCGTTGCGTACGCCGGCCGATCTCGCGGGCTTCACGCTGCTGCATGCGGCGACCTATCCCGGCATGTGGCCCGAGTGGCTCGCGGCAGCGGGGCACGCGAATCTGGTGCCGCGGCATTCGCTCACGCTCGAGCATTTCTATCTGACGCTGCAAGGCGCACTCGACGGTCTCGGCGTCGCGATGGGGCCGATCGCGCTCGTCGCGGACGACATCGCCGAAGGCCGGCTGGTGCAGCCGTTCAGCGAACCGGCACTGCCGCCGTGGCGCTACTTCACTTATGTGGCGGCTGCGCGCGCGGAGGACGAAGCCGTGCGGGCATTCAAGGACTGGCTGAAAGTGACGGGGAATGCGGCGACAGCGAACGCGCGGCGCTGACCAGGTCCTGATGGCGACGATCGCTCGGTCGGTGTGGGTTTCGGGCGCCGTTGCGACGCCGCGTATTGCTCATGCTCGAACGTCTTTCGCCTCGCCCTTCATCCAACGTTTTTCATTCAGTAGGATTACTACTAGTCTGAACAGGACGGACAGAGCAGAAAGAGTCAACGCATCGAGATGGTTTCCACTTCATCTAAAAACAAAGGACATCGAATCATTTGATGCGAATGTGATACCCGCATGCGTGCCCGGACACGTATCGCGTTTCCGCAGCACAAACGACAAACCCCGGCTCGAGCCGGGGCTTTTCACGCGAGGGACGCTTATTGGCTGGCGCCCGCGGCTTCGCCCGCCTTCTTCTCAGCGTTCTGCAGATTCTGCGGGTAGTTCGGATCGTTGGCCGCCGGCTTGTAACCCGCGTCTTCGAGCTTCTTCAGTTCGGCGTTGTTCTTCGCGCGCGCTGCCTTGTGTTCGGCTTTGCGTTTTGCCCGTGCTGCCTTGCGTGCTTCACGCTTCGCAGCTTTCGCATCCGAAGCGGCGGATGCGGCCGGTGCGCTGGCGTCGGTCTGCGCGAACACCGGAGCAGCCGAGCCGAAGAGGAACGCCGCTGCCGTAGCAGCCAGCGTCAGTTTTTTGATCTGGATTCGCATCGCTGAACTCTCTTTTCTGATTGGTCACGGAGTGAAAGTACATCGAGATACCGCCCCTGCCCCTGGCCGGTCTTCATCTCGCGATCAGGGCCTTTGCATCATAACCGCGTTGCAAAAAATGTGGCGCTATCGTGCGCACATTCTTGGGGATATACGTATGGGAAACGTCGCATCGTCACGTCTCCCGCGTGTCCGCCGGACCCTCGTTTCGCAGGGACACGGCAATACATCACGCGACGCGTGCGACCGCCGCAAACATGTGACGAAGCGGATTGTTCCGTCGATACGATGCAGGTTGCCGATGAGGATGAGATCCGCTTCGGCGCACCGCGCCCGCGTACGACGCCGACTGTTTCATCCGTGGAATTTGCTGCTCCCGCAACGCGATCGTTGCCTCATGAGCGGAACATGCGACGAAATCGCGGACCTGTGCGCCATGTTGCGATTTGCGGCCGCGCGAACGACGGCTCCTCCCATAAATGACCACGAATCGTTCCATGCCGAGTCCGCCCCGTTCCTCCACTACACGTCGGCCCGATACGATGCGAACGATCGGGTAACCGGTGGCCGCTTGCATGGTTACCTGTTCGGCGCGATTCGTCGCCACTTTTGGGAGACGGCATCTGCAGCACAAGGTGAGCGCTTCGATCGGCATTCGTTCACGATCGCGCATCTGCATCGTACGATGCAGTCGCATGAGCGCCTGCGCTGCGCGCGTCATCGTATCTGCGTCACGAAGCGTTTTGCGCCTGTGCGACAAGCACGCCGGCGCGTCTGGCGCTGCGCGCATACGCCACAGCTTTTCCATCGGGTGCCCGCATCTCGTGCGGACGCGTCGCACGGATGGTCCATCAACCTGCGAGGAGCTAGTCGGTGAGCCTTTACAGGATCCGACAACTTCCGACGGTGAGCATTTTCGGGATTCGAGTATGTATCCAGTGAGGGGGAGCCTGGTTGATGGCGCTTGCCTCACGTTCGGAACCATGCCGGGATCGCCGTGACCGAAGCGCGTTTGATTGTCGTGTCGACCGGCACAGGGATGCAATTCTTGTCCCGGCTGTCGGGATCCTGTACCGATTCCGATACAGGCCCAAAGGTAGAAAGCTATGAGGCCAAATGAACGGAGCAAGGGCCGGGGGTTTCGTCCGCGCACGGGTTACTGACTGAAAAGTGTCGGACGAGCCGGCGCGCGATAGCCGGAGACTTATCCACGGAAGCGCGGGCACAGACGCAAAAATAACCGCTTGCGGATGAATTCCGGTCATTTCTCACTGCCCTGAGGCGTACCCGCAGTATTCCTGTGCGGGTGTGATGGCCGTCGCCTACGGGTAATCCCGGACGGAGAAACCTCCCGCTGTGGGCATTTTCCGATCCCATAGATGGGAACCTATGTCCTGAAAACGCGGATTCCATCCCATAGGTTTCTACGTTTGAGCGCTTGTTAGTAGGTACTCACCTTCTTGCGAAGCCTTGTCAGGCCTGGGAGGCTCGCAGAATGAGGCCACATATCCGGGGATCCACAGGCTGGAGACCCGGATTGCTGTGCCAGTTGAGCCCGCTGGAGTCCCTTTGGTAGCGGTTTATGGGGGTTGTTTTTCTGCACAGGCACACGTGTGTTTACATCTTTGGTAAACAACGTTTACTTCTTTAACTACTTTTAGACGGCTCACAGCCTTGTCTGGCAAGGGTTTGACAGGTGTTCGGTACCCATTTATGGGAGCACAGGCGGAAGAGTATGGGGTTTCAGGTCTGTGGATTTGGGGAATCGGGTACCGCGTTGTGGGAAATGGGGGTTGTGGATATGGGGCACGCGTAGCCTGTTATGGGAATTCGGCCCAAAAACACTTCAGGTAGCCCTCTATGGGGGAATCCATTGGTAGCCATTTATGGTGCGTTCCAGCTGATCGGTTCGTGCCGCCGGGCACAGCATTTTATGTGGGGTAGCCGGTTATGGGGCGGACTTCAGGTAGCCGTTTATGGGTGCCTGTATTGACCGCGTGATCTCGTTTGGCTCGTCCCTATGGTTGTGGCGTCCCATAAACAGGATCAGGCCGGTAGAAAGGTTACCTTCTGTGGGGGAGTCTGAAGGTAGTCATCCATGGGGAGCATTTTCGCCTGTCGGACACAGTTGAAGACACAACGCCACGCCGGTGGATTTCGACAGGTACCCATTCATGGGGCGTGTCGAAGGTAGCGCGTTATGGGAGGAACGCAGATCGTGTTGCAGGGCACCACGAATCGGGTTCGCCAATCCAGTTCGAGTCGATTGTTTCCCATGAATGGGTACCTTTGATAGGGCAAGTCCCATGCCGGATCCTGGCGACAAACCACACAGGTAGAAGGTTTTGGGAGCTACTTTTGACCCAAAGGTATATGGATATGGGGCTCCGAACAAATAGGAAAACCTAGGTTTTTCCTTTTGTGACTGGAACTTAGCATCGATAGTGAAAGTGATACCGTAGAAAGAGACGTTGCTCGGTGGCTGGAAAAGGTATAAAGTCCGCCATCAACACGGTCACCTTCTCCGGACATCACGATGCCGCGCAAGCCCGCAATCAAAGGCTCCGACAAGCAGGTTTCGCTATTTCAGACGCCCGAGCCTCCCGATCTGCTGCGCAAGGCGGTCCAGGCCATTCATATCGCTCCGAAGTCCGGAAAGATCGGGCTGCAGCAGCGCAAGATGTTCAGCTCGTTGATCAAGAATGCCCTTCGTCAGGAAGCGTTCGAGCCCGGCCGGACGAGCTTCTCGATCTCGATCGCCGCGCTCTCGCACGAAAGCGGGTTGAACAGCAACAACACGAAGTACGTGAAGGACACGGTCAACTCGCTGATCAGTACCGTCGTCAACTGGGACTACCTTGCGGCCGACCGCTCGACGGTGTGGAAGGCGTCGGGCCTGCTCGCCGGCGCCGAACTCGAGCAATCGGTGCTGAAGTACAGCTTCTCCGACCAGATTCGCAGCGAGCTGCTCAATCCGGAGATCTACGCGCTCATCGATATGCGGATCGCGCGCGAGTTTCGGCGCTCGCACTCGCTTGCCCTGTGGGAAAACACGGTGCGCTACGAGGGGATCGGCATCACGGCGAAGATTCCGCTGCCAAAATTCCGCGATCTCATCCTCGGTCAGGACAAGGCATCGCAATCGTACAAGGAGTACAAGCTCTTCAAGAGCAAGGTCCTGGTGCCGTGCATTCAGGAGGTGAACGAAGTTTCCGACCATACGCTCGAGCTGATCGAACACAAGTCAGGTCGCAGCGTGGAGGCCGTCCAGTTCAAGGTGACGCGCAAGCAGAGCGCAGATATGGTGGAGGAAGGCGACGTCAAGAACGAAGCACTCGTCGACGAAGTCGCCAAGTTCGGCATCCCGCGTTCGGAAGCGCGCCGGCTGATCACGCAGTACGGTGTGCAGCGCATCAAGGCGGCAATTGCCTATACGCTCAATCGGACTACGAAGAAGAATGCCGCCCCTGTCGACAACGTGGCCGCGTATTTCCGCAAGGCGCTGACACACGGCTATACGCTGGCCGACGGTCAGGGGACCGAAACGGCCGCGCCGGCAAAAGAATCCGCGCAGAGCAAGCAGGAACAGATTCGCGACAAATACCTGGCGGCGAAGGTCGACGAAGCTGGCGCGTATTTCCGCGAGCTGGAGATCGACGACCAGACCAAGCTGATCGAGCGCTACAACGAGACGGTGGCCGGTTCGAAGGATCTCACGCTGTCGCCGAAGAAGAAGGCGAGCAAGCTGGCGCAAACCAGTTTCTTCCGTTGGCTGGCGATCGACACCTGGGGCGAACCGACCTCGGACGACCTGCTGGAATTCCTGCTGAAAAGCAGCCTCGCGACCAACTGATCAAGGCCTCGCAGCCTGGCATGCGCCGCGCGCCGGACTTCATCCGGTTGCGCGGTGCCGTGCAGGCGCGGGGCCTTTGTCTTGGCGCGGCTACTTTTGCGCGGCGTCTGCCAGTTCGGCGACGTACGCATCGATTACGGTCTTGAGGCGGTCGGCGAGTGCTTCCTGGTGAGACGCATCGACTCCCTTCAGTTGCAGATCCAGACGCCCGTCCGGATAGGTCTTCAGCTGACCGATCGCGCGTGATTCGAGCGCGAAATCGTGACGGACGCTGTAGCGCGTGCGCCCCGCCTTCTTGTTGCCGTCGCTCTGCGCGCGCAGGAAATTCTCGAGGTCGCGTACCGACTTTTTCCGGTCGATCACCGCGGTGAGCAGCCGGTCGGCAGCCGGTTCGCCCAGGCGCTCGAAAATCAGCTTCAGGAAGTACGCCGCCTGCAGGCCGACCACATCGTTCGCGCTGGCCATCCGTTCGAGCAGCGTGTTGGGCAGAGCGTTCAGCGACAGCGTCTTGCTGATCGATGCCTTGTCCTTGCCGATCTTTTCCGCGAGCGTGTTCTGGTCGGGGAAGACCTTTTCGTCGAGAAGACGCTTCCACGCGACCGCATCGTCGAAGATCGTCTGGCGCTCGTGGTCGTGGTTGGCGCGATACGCGATCGTATAGAGTTGCTCGGGCGTGTGGTCCGTGCGAAACGTCGCGTTGATCGTCTCGTCGCCGTTGATGCTCGTCGCGCGCAGGCGGCGTTGCCCGTCGATCACGACGAGCTTGCCGGGAAACTCCGGGAGCCGCGTGACCTTGATCGGCTCGATCTGCCCTTCCCGCTTCAATGTCAGTGCGAGCTCGTGCAGGCTCGATTCCGAATAGAACACGCGCGGGTTGAACGGGTTCGGGATGCAGTCCTTGACCGCGACTTTCTGCGGCGCGCCGAGGTCGATCGCGTCGGCGGACGTGGTCGAGGCGGGGGCGACGGGGGAAGCGGCTTCGGTGGCGGGATTCGACGCGGCCACCGGCTCCGGCAGGCGCGTTTCGAGCGCCGCGTTTTCCTGCGCGAGCCCGCGCAGCAGCCCGGCCGCGAGGTGCAGGTTGCCGGTCGGCTTCTTCTCTTTTGAGGTGTCCTTAGCCATGAGCGGCTCCGGTAGCGCGCGTCGACGCGATGTATTGGGCCATTTCGGTGACCAGCCGCTCGATTTCCGCGCGGGCTTCCTTCAGCCCCTTCAGGTATCGATTGTGATGATGGATCGTGGTGCCGAGGGCGAACGTCTGCCGGTAGACCTCTCGCTGCGCGATCTGGCTGTCGAGCAGATGCTCCCCTATTTCTTCAGCCTTTAGAATTTTTAAAATTTCTTCACGCATTTTAGTTTTTCCATTGACGCTATTCAGCATCAGCGCGGAAGACAAATTCGGGTTCCGAACGGCACGCATCGACTCGATCATCCGAATCATCGCGACGGTGCTGTACAGGTCGGCGGGCGACGGGGACAGCGGGACGAGGCAGAAATCGGCGACTTCCAGCACGGACGCGATGCGCGGGTCTTCGAGGTTGCCCGGGCAATCGACGACGATCACATCGAAATTTGCATCCTGCTTCTTGATCTCGCCGCCGATGCCGCGACCGGCGGGGGCCAAAGACAGAACCGTCATCGGGAGCGTATTTTCCCCGCTTGTGACCCATCTGACTGACGTGCCTTGAGGGTCGGCATCGATCAAGGCGACTTTGTTGCCGCCAGCCTCGAAGGCCGCCGCGATATTGACGGAGATGGTCGTCTTTCCAGTACCACCTTTTTGATTACTAACGGCGATCTTGAAAGCCATTAAATTCCTCCAAGGAGTTTTGTGTAATATATGCAGTTGTTGTTGAAAAGTCCAGAAAAGTGTTAGATAAACAGAGAAATTTTCTGATCAATGTGGTTGTCACGTGACAAGCAGGCCAAATGGCTAGCAGATTATTTCTTGAGTTCAAATCGACTGAAAAATAAAAACGGACAACACGTCATTTGAGATAGTAAGTGCCGATGGAGTGGTGGGGAATTCAGCGGCGGAAGCGACAAGAATCGCGGTGCGGTTTCTAAGGGTGATTTTGTTGTCGACCTGAAAATGCGGGACAGGTTTTCCAACTACTTGAGAACTTGAACAGCGTCGGGATCTGCAGTTGTCACGTGACAAGTCGATGCGGATGACTAAGATCGCAAATGCCCGCCGACGGGGAGTATGCAGATTCGACGCGCGGTGGACTCGTGGGGATTCTTTCTTCCTCTTTCGTCATTGCCGCTGTTGCACTCAGATATGCTGGTGCTGGTGCTGGTGCTGGTGCTGGTGCTGGTGCTGGTGCTGGTGCTGGTGCTGGTGCTGCGACTGCGACTGCGACTGCGACTGCGACTGCGACTGCGACTGCGACTGCGACTGCGACTGCGACTGCGACTGCGACGGACGTGGTTGTTACGTGACAACCCGCCTCAGTTGTGATTCCGGGTGGGTTCGCTTGCCTCAATGCACTTACTAGAGAACTTGCTAGCGTGAAGAAATCCGTGCGATATGTGAAGTGACGTGGTCGATCGGACTAGGTCATGGATGGGGGAGCCGTTCGAGTCGCATGGTTGTCACGTGACAACCGCTGAGGTCTCGTGTCGGAATGACCTGCTTCATATCGATGCGGCGTCTTCATTGGGGAGCCAAATTAGCGAGTTGGAACGTGCGAGTGATATGTGCGAGCGAGCGGTACTGGCCGGGCGGCTCGGCCATCCTCTAGCATTCTTGTACTGTGCGGGCTCTCGATCTCCCCACGGCATGTCAGATGGGAACTTTGGCGGCCATGATATGGCCCCAATAAATTGACCCCTGTCTGCGCTCCCCTTGCCACGACGACGTGGCAAGGGGAGGGTTGATATTCGGAGCTTTGTTGCGTTGACGAGTGCTTCAATGGTGGCGGGTATCGACGTCGTTTCACGTATCCTGATCGCGCGACGGCTTTTGGGGCGAATTCATGCATGTCGACGAGGCGAGATGACGCGAATCGACAGGGTCGTGAAACATTTCTCTAAAACGGTTCGTCTCCGTAAACCCTTGTCTAGCAATCAGTTGCGCCACTTTCTTCATGTTGTTTCACGCGAACTGAACGTGATTGATGGGTAAAATGGGGGCGCATGGATCTCGAGCGTCCTATTGGGTTCAAGCGATGAAGAGCGAGGTCAAACCGTATCAATGAAAACGTGTTTTGTAGTTTTCAATACGTTTCGCTCTGCGAAGACAATCGACACGCCGTCGAGCTGCGACGTCGCGCCGAACAGACCCGGGATTCAAGAAATGCGACGCTCCTCTTCATCGCCAGTTGTCACGTGACAACGCGCTGTCCCGGCGGTGCCGGATTGCGAATCCACGGGGGTTGGGAGAAATCGAAGCGGGCGCCGGGCCGATGTTGAATTTACCGGGCGTCCAAAGACTGCGTCGAACTAATGCTGATTCTGTAGACAGCCTCGGATGAACGTCTCCGAGGGGCTTGGCCAATGTCTATCGCAGCGCATACGAAACGGGGATCTGCAGAAACTGCATCAAGATAAGGTGCATTGCCATCGTCGGGCCGGCCGTGTCTATCTGGATAGCGTGGAAGGTCAGATTTCCGGCCTCACCGACCATCAATCCCGTATCGCGACGAAAATTCATCGCCGCGACGTTTCCGCCCAGAAACCGTCGCGGCCATCGAACCTACTTCGTCGCTTGCGACGCGCAGGGTTGCCACCGGCGTGTCTTCGTTTCGGAAGTCTTTGCCGGCTCATCGACCGATCGCCACCACCGCTCGCCGCGATGCGGCTTATTCAGATCGAGTCGCTCGCCCATCCTGGGCGTTGACAGCTCGACGCCATGCACCATTGCCAGCGCGGTGACGCGTTCGAACGGCTCCTGCCAACGGTGCATCGCGAGATCGAACGTGCCATTGTGAATCGGCATCAGCGTGCGACCGCGCAGGTCGATATGCGCCTGCACGGTTTCTTCCGGCTGCATGTGCACGTAAGGCCATTGCGGGTCGTATGCGCCGGTCTCGATCAGCGTCACGTCGAAGGGCCCAAGACGCTCGCCGATTGTCCGGAAACCGTCGAAATAGCCGGTGTCGCCGCTGAAGAACACGCGCAGATCGTCGTCGACGACGACCCACGACGCCCACAGCGTGCTGTTGCCGTCAAACAGGCTGCGCCCGGAGAAGTGCTGCGCCGGTGTCGCGATCAGCGTCAGGCCGTCGACGTCGATGCTCTGCCACCAGTCGAGCTGCCGTACCTTCTGCGAGTCGATACCCCATTCGATCAGGCGGTCGCCGACGCCCAACGTCGTGACGAACACGCCGGTGGTGGCCGCAAGCGCGAGCACCGTGTCGCGGTCGAGGTGATCGTAGTGATCGTGAGACAGGATCACGCCGCGCAACGGCGGGAGGTCCTCGAGCGCAATCGGCGGCGCATGGAAGCGCTTGGGGCCGACGCGCCGGAACGGCGATGCACGCTCGGCAAACACGGGATCGGTCAGCCAGAACTCACCGCGCAGTTTCAACAATAACGTTGAATGCCCCAGCCGATACAGGCTGCGGTCGGGGGCCGCGTCGAGTTGCTCGCGGGTCAGTGAATCGATGGGCAATGCGCCTGTCGGAACCGTGTTGCGCGGCTTGTTGACCAGCATGTTCCATGCGATACCCAGCGTCTTGCCGAAGCCTTCGACCGGTCGCGGTGCGACGTTGCTGAAGCGTTCGCCGTTGTGCTGCGGCGACTCGCCGGACAGCGTGCGGCCACGCCTGGCGGCGGCGAAACCCAGTACGCGATGAAGAAAAACGAGAGGCGAAGCCATGTCGATTCGTCCGGAAATAAAAGTACACCGAGCAGTGTAGTTTATCCCTGGGAAAAGTAAACTCGGCGGTGTAAAATTTTTTGTATGGATACGAGCACTTCTCCTCAGCGCCTGACCGACCGAAAGCGTGCGGCAATACTCGCCGCGGCGATCGAGGAATTTCTCGCGGCCGGCTATGACGCAACCAGCATGGATCGCATTGCCGCGCGCGCCGACGTGTCGAAGCGCACCGTCTACAACCACTTCCCGGGCAAGGAAGCATTGTTCGCGGCGATCCTGCATCAGCTGTGGGACGCGACACTTACCGCCGGCGCGCCGGCTTACTGCGCCGACGTGCCGTTGCGCGATCAACTGCTCGCGCTGCTGGGCCGCAAATTGCGGTTGCTGAACGACGAAGCGTTTCTCGCACTCGCACGCGTCGCGATCGGTGCGGCCATCCACTCGCCGGAACGCGCGCGCGACATGGTCGAGCGCATGGGCGAGCGCGAAGAAGACGTGACGGTCTGGATTCGCGCGGCCGCGGCGGCCGGCCGGCTCACGGTGACCGATCCGGTATTCGCCGCGCATCAGCTGCACGGAATCGTAAAAGCGTTCGCGTTCTGGCCGCAGGTGACGATGGGCCAGCCGCCGCTCGGTGTGCGGGAGCAGAAGAAGGTCGCGGAAACGGCCGCCGACATGTTTCTTGCGTACTACGCGCATGCGGACCGCGCCGATGCGAGTGCCGGGCAGGACTGACCGCACATCGTGCGAAGCGCGGAGTGGAACAGGCGCGTCGATATACTCGATGTGCGCTGCGTCTGCCGCCTCGAAGAATCTGCCATTCGACAGCGGAAGAACGCAGGCCCGGGCACACACGTCGACGTAGTCCGTTTGAGCCGTACCGACGTGTGCGGCGGACGCATTTGAAACCGAACGCGAGCGAACCCCGATGAAGACGCTGTTGATCGTCTATCACACGATGACCGGAGGCACGCAGCAGATGGCCGAGGCGGCCGCGGATGCCGCGCGTCAGCAACCCGGCGTCGACGTCAGGTTGCAGCGTGCGGATGCGACGAGCGCGGATGACGTGCTCGCCGCCGACGCCTACCTCTTCGCGACGCCGGAAAATCTCGCCGCGATGTCCGGGCTGATGAAGGATTTCTTCGATCGCTGCTATTACGCGGCACTCGATCGGGTGAACGGCCGTCCGTATGCGGCGATGATCTGCGCAGGCAGCGACGGACAGAACGCGCTGCGCCAGATCGACCGGATCGCGACCGGATGGCGGCTCAGGAATGTGGCGCCGGGCCTGATCGTCTGCACCCATGCGCAGACACCGGAGCGCATCCTCGCGCCGAAGACGATCGGCAGCGAGGATCTCGCGCGCTGCGCGGAGATCGGCGCGGGTCTTGCCGCAGGGCTTGCTCTCGGCGTGTTCTGATTGGCGACGATCGAGCCGGCCGCCGCGAAGCCGCAACTGCGCGCAACGACCGGAGCGCGACGCCTCGTGTGCCGCATTCGATGACCGCGAGTGCTAGCGATGCGCACGATTCGCGGGACACCACTCCAGCGAACCGCATTGCCGTTCGCGGCAGCGACACCCAGCGACACCAGCGACACCCAGCGATACCAAGCGACACCAAGCGACACCAAGCGACACCAAGCGACACCAAGCGACACCAACAGCTTGTCGATGCCCCGGTCAACCTTTGCCGACACTGGCAGCCGATGATGTTCGGGCCACATGCTTTTCACGTGAAGCGCACTGAAGCGAGAAAGTGCGGAAAGCGACACTACGTAACGCGTGTGTCGATACCTGTCGAAAACACCGCCATAATGCGCGTCACGACTGCGCGGACGCCTTGCCTGCCACCCGGATCCGTCAAATCCGAACCGGTGAGTCAACCGACTGCCGCGCGTACCGGTATACTTCCACTCCTGCCTTTGTCCGGCATCGTGGCCGGGTGCCTGAAACAGTGGTGGTGGCGATGCGGCCCCGCAATGATCCGCATCGGTGGCAGTCGAGCCGCAGGCGATGCGGCGAACGCCGATGTGCGGAATGGCCGCACGAACCACACCTTATATTCCTGGTGGATTGAATTTATGGGTTTTGAACAACTTGCCGAATTGCGGGCGCAGCTCGCAGCCAAGGCCAAGCAGGAGCGCAACGCGAAGCGACCGGCTACGCAACCGGACGCAGGCGCGAAGCCGAAGTCCGGCGATCGGCCCGCTCGTGGGGCCAAATCGGGTGCCGGGGCCAAAGCGCCGTCCGGCGCGAAGCCCGCTTCGGCGAAGCCGTCGACGCCGGTCGATCCGGTCATCGTCGCAATCGGCAAACTGCAGCGCCGGTTCCCGCGCGCGTTCCCGAAGAATCCGGCTCCCAAGGTGCCGCTGAAGGTCGGTATCTGGGACGATCTCGCCCGCGAGGCGCAAGCCGTCGGCCTGAGCGAAGCCGAGCTGCGCGAGGCAATGTCCACGTGGTGCCGCGGCAATCGTTACTGGTCGTGTCTCGTCGAAGACGCGGTGCGGGTCGATCTGCAAGGTAACGAAGCCGGACGTGTGACGCATGACGACGCCGCGCGTGCGCGCCGGCTGAAGTCGCGTCGTCCGGGCAACAAGGGCGGCGCACAAGCAGCGAAGGGCGCACCGCAGCAGCCGAAGGCCGATGCACAGGCCGCCGCCGCCGCGTCGCAGCCGGCAGCCGTGGAAGCACCGGCCGACGCAGCACCGCAGGCCGAGCAGCAAACGGCCGCGAGCGAGTAACACGCGATGCGTCGCCGCGCGATATGCGCGGTGACGCGCCGGCCTTCACCGCGCATATCGCGCATCACAGACGGACCGACCTGTCCTTGTCCGGGCGGGTCGGGACTGCCACCGCTGGCCGTACAGCCAGTCAGCCTTGCCCGATCAGCATCGAACTGCCAATCGAACCGACGACGAAAGCACGTCGGCGGACGCGGCTTGCGAAACGTGTCGCTTACGTCGGGCGCGCGGCGACCAGGCATCGGGGAGTGTCGGCGCGCATCATGATGCACGGTGCCGTCCCATCCGGAGAACGATGCACAGGCGGGCGTCCCGCACGACTGCGTATCCGCGCTTGCGCGCAGACGATCGACGCATGCGCCATCGAGTGAGTGACCAACGCACATCCGCTTGCGTTCAATCACGATAATTCGTGTTCCTAATGTAATCGGATCGGCGATGAAATCCGGATTCGCACCCACGCGAATATGTCTCACGGGAACTGTTGTCAGGCGTGAAGTGCGGCCGTATTCGAGAGACGGACGTTGAGATGTCCGGATGCGCCGTCGCGGCCGGCCGCTCGTCAGTTGGCGACCCGCAACACAAACGCGATAATCTCCCCGGCACGAATCGTCGGGCCGGCCTGCGTTGCCGCCCGCGCATGACGCGACAGGCACCTGAAAGCCTGCGCAATTCGTCCGACATTCCCCGACATTGAAAGGCACCGGCAAACCGCAAGCGCCACCGCATCGCACGCAACCTGCCGATTCCATACGCCCAACGCCAACGCCAAGACCGCATCATGAACCCGAGACATTCCGCGATTCTCGTCGCGCTCACCGCCGCCGCGCTGTTCGGCGCCGCGACGCCGCTCGCCAAGGCACTGATCGGCGCGATGTCGCCGTTCATGGTCGCGGGCCTGTTCTATCTCGGCAGCGGCATCGGCCTGGGCGTCGGGATCCTGCTGCGCGGGTTGCGCCGCCGCCGAGCGCCGGCCGAGGACGCAGCGCCGCTGCAGCGCGCGGACCTGCCGTGGCTCGCCGGCGCGACCGCGGCCGGCGGCGTCGCGGGTCCGGCGCTGCTGATGCTCGGGCTGTCGAGCACGCCGGCCGCCACGAGTGCGCTGCTGCTCAATCTCGAAGGCGTGCTGACGGCGGTCATCGCGTGGGTCGTGTTTCGCGAGAACGTGGATGTCCAGGTGTTTCTCGGCATGGTTGCGATCGTCGCGGGCGGCACGCTGCTGTCGTGGGTGCCGGGGCGCGCCGGCGTGCCGGTCGGCGCGCTGCTGATTGCCGGCGCATGCCTGTGCTGGGCGATCGACAACAACCTGACCCGCAAGGTCGCCGCGAACGATGCGATGGTCATCGCGTGCGTGAAAGGCCTGGTCGCCGGGCCCGTGAACATCGGCATCGCGCTCGCGACGGGTGCGTCGCTGCCCGCCGTTCCGGCCACGGCCGCCGCGATGCTGACCGGCCTCGGCGGCTACGGGATCAGTCTCGTGTTGTTCGTCGTCGCGCTGCGCCATCTCGGCAGTGCACGCACGGGCGCGTATTTTTCGGTGGCGCCGCTGTTCGGCGTCGTGCTGTCGTTGCTGATCTGGCCGGCGCTGCCGTCGGTCACGTTCTGGATCGCGGCCGCGCTGATGGCGCTCGGCATCTGGCTGCATGTGCGCGAACGGCACGAACACGAGCATGCGCATGAGCGGCTCGAGCATACGCACCGGCATCGGCACGACGAACATCATCAGCACGCGCACGACTTTCCGTACGACGGCGATGAGCCGCACACGCATCCGCACGTGCATCTGCCGATCACGCACAGTCACGCGCATTTCCCGGACATTCACCACCGCCATCGACACTGATCGCGCGGCACGGGCGCACGACCCGCGCTGTATGCCACGCGCATCGCAAGGTAACCGTTTATGGGGCCGTCGTTCGTGTCCGCTGCACGGCTTCGGCGTCGATCGATGAGGCGAACCGTAGCGAGTCAGTCGTCCGTCTGAATCAACCGGATCAACGACCCGTCCGGGTCGATCAGCGCGCCGACGGTGCCGCCCCATGCCTCGCGTTTCGGCCGATGCACGCGCGGCCAGCCGGTCGTTTGCTCGGGAATGCCGGCGGCGAGCACTTCGTCGAAAAACGCACCGACGTCGGCGAGCCGGAAGCAGCAGCTGAACCAGCTCGTGGCCGGATCGGGACCGGGATGCAAAAAGAATTCCAGCAGCAGGTCGCCGCGCCGCAGGATCATCCAGCCGTCGTCGCGCCAGGTTTCGACGAAGCCGAGCTTCGCGTAGAAAAGCGACGTAACTTCGAAATCGCGCGACGGCAGATTGGGACTCGCAAAGTCGGTCAAGGCGGTTCCTCCAGTGGGCGCGGCGATCGAACGAACGCGCGGGAAAAACGTGCGGACGGATGTCGCGCATGGTCGGTCAACGATGCGCACCGGCAAGCCGCGCAAGCCGCCGCCGCGACTATCGTCCGGCGGGAAAGCAGAATCCGAAATCCTCGCAGCCCGGGCATCCGGGGGCGGGCCCGGGCGGCAGGCCGAGCGATGCGGCCGCTTCCTGCGCGAGGAATTTCTTCCAGCGCAGGTTCGCGACATTGCGTGCGGCGAGCGCGGGAAAATAGCGGTCGAGCAGCGCGGACACCGCGGCGCGTCCGTCGAGGCCGAGATCGCGCCACAGGTGATCGGGGCGCAGGCACGCATGCGCGATGATGGTAGCGACGCAGTCGGCATCGTCGCGTGCGACGGCGCAATGCGCATCCTGCATCAATCGCGCGTGCAGTGTCGCGACGAACTGCGCGTGCGCGGTCGGCAGCGGCGCGATGGCGGCCGCCGACACGAGCGCGGCGGCATCGTCCGAACCCAGGTGCGGGAACTGGCGAGCAAGCAGGCCGCTCAACCGCGCGGGAGACAGACCGAGCAGCGCGAGCTCGTTGCGGCATGCGCGTGCCGCGACGAGCGTGCCGAACAGACGTGCATCCGGAGAATCGGCGTCGGCCGCCCCGGCCAGCAGCGATTGCAATATGCGCTCATGCGCGTGCTCGAGCATGGACGTCATCGTGTGCGCCCGCGCGCCGGTCGAGCGTCGCACGCCGCGTGCGGGCGCGGCGCACGATGGATCGTCGGTGCGGTCGACAGGGCGCTCACTCGACTCCGACGATCACGCTCGACGCCTTGAAGATGGCGGACGCGGCCTTGCCGCTCGCGAGGCCGAGACGATCGACGCTGTCGTTGGTGACGATCGCGACGATCTCGGCGCCGCCCGCCGCCTTGATCACGACTTCAGAATTGACCGCGCCTTTCGCGATCGACGACACGGTGCCCGAGACGCAGTTGCGGGCCGACACCTTGCTGCTGTCGACGTCGACCATCACGATCACCGACGATGCCTTGACGAGCGCAAACGCCTTCGTGCCGGCCGCGAGGCCCAGCGATGCGACGCTGCCATGCGTGATCACCGCGACGATGTCGAGGCCGTCCTGGGTACGCAGCGTGATTTCGTCGTTGACCGCACCGGGCTTGACGGCGCCGATCTGGCCGGCGAATTGATTACGGGCGCTGGTTCGCATGATGACTCTCCGGGAAATGGGCGGCCCGACGGGCGGCCGGCGAATGACGGAAACTGCGGACGAGTTTACCGGCAATGCAGGCGACGCGCGACGTCGGCATCGACATACCGGACATGCGAAATCGCGCACGATGGCGCGGGACGGCAGACGTGTCGTGCACGCCGGCTGCCGCCCCGCGCGCGCTTACTTTGCGGCGGCCGGCGCAGCAGCCGGCGTACCCGCTGCCGAAGTCCGCTGCGCCGCAGCGGGCGCAGCATCGCCTTCCCATCCGCCGCCGAGGGCGAGGAACAGCTTGACCTGATCGGCGGCGACCTGGCCCTCGGCCGCGGCGACCTGTGCGCGCACGCTCGTCAGCGTGCGCGTCGCATCGAGATCGGAGATGAACGACTCGCGGCCGGCCGTATAAAGCCGGTGCGTTTCGTCAGCGGAACTGCGCGCCGATTCGTAGGCCGTGCGCAGCGCATCGGTGCGCTGCACGTCGGCAGCATAGGTCGCGAGGCTCGACTGCGTTTCGCGCAGCGCGTTCAGCACGACGCCGTCGAAATGCGCGAGCGCGCCACCGGTCGCGGCTTCGGCCTCGCGCACGCGCGCGCGCTGGCCGTTGACCGGGAACGACCAGCTGATCAGTGGTCCGAACGACCAGCGATTGGTGGTGGACGAGAACAGGTCGGCGGCGACGCCGACCGAGCCGGCCGACGCACCGATGCTGACCGACGGATACAGCGCGGCCGTAGCGACGCCGATCCGCGCGGTCGCGGCGGCGAGCTGGCGCTCGGCCTCGCGCACGTCGGGGCGGCGGCGCAGCAGCGCGGCGCCGTCGCCGATCGGAATCGGCTGGCGCAGCTTCGGCAGCCGCTCGCATTCGGCGACAGCCTTCGGCAGGTCGGCCGGCGAACGCGCGAGCAGCGCGGCGAGCTGGTACTGCGCGATCTTGCGGCGGCCTTCGAAACGCGGGATGTCGGCCGCGAGCGTGCGCACCTGCGTGACGCCGCGCGTGACGTCGGTCTGGTTGCCGCGCCCCGCGTCGCGCAGCCGCTGCGACAGCTTCACGCGCTGCTGCTGCAGCGCGAGCGACTGCTTCGCGATCGCGAGCTCGTCGCCGGCGGAGCACGATTCGACGTAGGCGCGCACGACGTCCGCGACTACCGTGATGCGCGCGAGGTCGGCGGCCGCCTGCACGGCTTCGCTGTCCGCGCGCGCGGCCTCGACGCCGCGCCGCAGCTTGCCGAACAGGTCGAGCTCGTACGACACGCTGATGCCGACCGCGCCCTCGTTCACGACCGGCAGCTTGTTTTCGAGCAGATACTGTTCGGCCGATTCCTGCGCGCGCTGCACGGCGGCTTCCGCGCGGCCGGAAAAGCCGCCCTGTTCGTTCGCGACTTCCAGCGCCGCGCGCGAACGCGCAAGGTTGGCTGCGGCGACGCGCAGGTCGGTGTTCGATTTCAGCGCGCTGCGCACGAGTTCGTCGAGCACGCGGTCGTCGTACAGCTGCCACCAGTTGCCGGGCACCGCGTCGCGCGACACGAGCGTGCCGTTCGCATCGTCGAGCGCATGGTTCGCGAGCGGCGCATTCACGTACGCCTGCTGCGGCAGCCTGTAGTCGGGGCCGACGGATTTGCACGCGCCGAGTGCGAGCGCGAGCGGCGCGAGTGCCGCCGCGAGGCGCAGGCCGTGCCGCTTCATTGCGAGGCTCCCGTCGCGCTTGCGCCCGCGGGTGCCGAAGCCGTCGCCGGCGCGGCAGCGCCGGCAGCCGGCTTCGCCTTGTCGTCACGACGCGCATCGGGCGAGCGCATCGCGACGGTCGCGGTGCGCCCTGCGATCATCCGGAAGTCGTCGGGCACCTCGTCGAGCACGACGCGCACCGGCACGCGCTGTGCGAGCCGCACCCAGCTGAATGCCGGGTTCACGTTCGGCAGCAGGTTCGCGCCCTGCGTGCGGTCGCGATCCTCGATTGCGGCGACGATGCTCTGCACGTGGCCGCGCAGCGGCCGCGGCTCGCCCATCACGACGATGTCGACCGGCTGGCCGATGTGGATGCCGCGCAGCTTGGTTTCCTCGAAGTAGCCGTCGACGCGGAACGAATTGCGGTCGACGACCGACAGCACCGCGCGGCCGGCCGGCACGTATTCGCCGACGCGCGGCGCGCGATCGTTCAGGTAGCCGTCGACGGGACTCACGATCGTCGTGCGCTGCAGGTTCAGCTTCGCGGTGTCGAGCGACACCTGCGCGTCGGCGACGGCGGCTTCGCCCTGCTCGACGCGCGTGCGGCTTTCCTCGACCTGTTCGCTGGCGACCAGGTTGCCGAGCTGCTGGTTGCGCGCATATTCGCGCTTCGCCTGGGCGAGAGTCGCGCGGCGCTGCGCGAGCGTCGCTTCGGCCAGCCGTTGCGCGAGCGCGTAGCGGGCCTGGTCGATCACGAACAGCACCTGGCCGCGCTTCACCTCCTGGTTGTCGGCGACCTGCACCGCGGTGATGAGCCCCGCCACGTCGGGTGCGACCTGGATCACGTCGGCGCGCACGTGGCCGTCGCGTGTCCACGGCGAGAACATGTAGTAGTTGATGATCCGCCACAGCACGAGGGCGGCCACGACGACGACGATCAGGGTGAGCAGGATCTGCCCTGCCGAGAGCCAGGTTTTTTTCACGGTTAGCTAGCCACGAGATGGTGAGACACGATGACGACCGCGGCAAGCACGAACACGTAGATGCCGAGGTCGAAGATCGAACGGTGCCAGACGAGGCGGTAAAAGCCGACGCGTTCGAGCAGCGCGCGCACGACGATGTTGATCAGGTAGGCGATCAGCATCAGCACGAGCGGAGCCGGCACGAATACGCCGAAGATGTCGATTTCGCCGATCATGGTCGCGGTCGGAAAGACGGGTTGGAAAGCGGGATCATGCGCGTGCTCCGTCCGGTGCGGCTTGCGGCGGCTGCGCGGATGCGGCCGGGTACAGCGACAGGCGCAGGCCGACGAGCGCGTGCAGCGTATCGCGCAACCGGCGGTGCGTCGCGGGCGTGACCGGCGCCGCGGGCGCGCCGGGCGTCGTGCCGCCGTCCGCCGGCGCGACGGAAGTGCCGGGCAGGTTGCGCCCGGCCACGCGCTGCAGCGCGTCGTCGATCGATGCGAGCAGCGCGGGCGGTGCAGGCTGGCGCGCATTCGCGGCCGCGCAGCGCGTGTAGTGATCGTTGACGCCGGCGAGCACGCGGTCGATCGCATCGGGCACGTCGCCCGTCAGCTTGCGGCGCGAACGGCGCAGGTCGAGCGCGTTCAGCGCGATGCGCAGGTCGCGGAAGCTCTCGATCGACGGATGGCGGTGGTCGTCCGACGCGCCGAGGCGCGGCAGCAATTGCGTGACGCGATCGAGCATGCGCGACGCATGGTTGCGCTGGTCGTCGAGCGGCTGCGTCGACGCGGAGCGCGCGACGTCCTCCCAGCCCGAGCGCAGCAGGCGCCGCACCGCGAGTTCCGCGCCGAACGGCCGCGTCGCGCGCGTCCATACGTACGCGAACAGCAGCCCGGCGACACCCGCGAGGTTGCTGTTCAGGAACACGAAGAAGTCGGCATCGTATGCGCTCTGGATGCTGATGAAGGTGGCGGTGTTCACCGCGACGAGCATCGTCACCATGTTGAATTGCGGGCGCGGCAGCAGCGTGCCGATCAGGATGAACGGCCCCGCGAACATCAGCACGAGCATCGGGAAGTCGTGCACGTGCGGCAGCACGACGAACAGGTACAGCCCGGCGAACACGACGCTCGCGGCCGTCGACAGGAAGAACTTGAACACCAGCGGCGCCGGTTCGTCGAGCGCGGCGAAGAAGCTGCACGACACGGCCACGAGCGTGACGGCCGCGGCACCGTCGTGCCAGCCGGACGAGATCCACAGCGAGCACGCGAACACGATCGCGAGCACGACGGTCAGCGTCGAGAACAGCATCATCCCGCGATCGAAGAAGCGTTCGGTGCCGCCGAGCCGCCAGTGCCGGTAGCGCGGCTGCCAGACGCCCGACTCGTTCGCGATCAGCGCGCGCAGCGAGCGGCAGTCCTGCCAGATGTCGATGACCTGGCGCAGCCGCCACAGCGCGTTCGACAGCAGCGCGCCGTCCCAGCTCGCCAGCGCGCCGTCGGCCGGCTGCAGCGCGGCGATGCGTTCGCGCAGGTCGTCCGCGACCGGGTCGTGCGCCATGTCGCCGTCGCTGCCGGCCTTTACGGCCGGCAACGGCGCGTCGAACCACTTCGCCGCGTCGGCGAGCAGCGCGTCGAGCGCCGGCGGCCGCACGTGCAGGTCGCGCATCAGCGCGATCAGCGGATCGGCGAGCGACGACATCAGCGGCAGGAACAGCTGCATCCGGCCGGCGAGCGCCTGCGCGCGGGCGAGCACGCGCGGGTGCGCATGGTCGTAGCTCAGCTGGCTCAGCAGGAATTCGAGGCCGGTGATGGTCGCGGCGAGGCGTTGCCGGCACGCGGACAGCGCCTTGCCCGCGATATGCCCGGACAACGTCTCGCGGCCGTAGAATGCGGCGTCCTTGAACCATGCGTCGGTGCGCTCGATCAGCGTCGGCGCGAGCCGGTTCGGGAACACGGCGCTGCCGACCACGCTCGCGCACACGATGCCGAGCACGATTTCCTCGGTCCGCGCGATCGCGACGTCGAAGATCGTCGACGGATCGGTCACCGTCGGCAGCGCGACCAGCGGCATCGTGTAGCCGGCCAGCATGAACACGTAGCTACGCGCGGTGCGGTCGGAGATCGCGAGATAGAGCAGCGTGCCGCACCATGTCGCGACGATGACGCTGAACAGGAACGGCGTCTCGACGAACGGCGGCACGAACAGGATCGCGGCGGCCGCGCCGAGCGCGGTGCCGAGCGCGCGATAAAGCGCCTTCGAGCGCGTCGCGCCGACGAACGGGTTCGACACGATGTAGACGCTCGCCATCGCCCAGTAAGGGCGCGGCAGCTGGAAATACAGGCCGAGGTACAGCGCCAGCATCGACGCGGCGAACGTCTTGCCCGAGAACAGCCAGTCGCGAAGGCTCGGATAGGTCATGACGCGGAGTCGGCGGGGTGGGACGGACGCGACGCCGGATGCTGCGCATCGGCCGCGTTGAACGCGTTCAGCACGCGCAGCGTGGCTTCGAGATCGGCGCGCGTGACGCCCTTGAGCACCTGGGCGCGCAACACGCGCAGGTCTTCTTCCATCTTCGCGGTGACCGCGCGGCCGGCGGCCGTCAGCGAGATCGTCTTCGCGCGGCGGTCGTGCGGATCCTCGTCGCGGCGTGCGAGGCCGGCCGCGCACAGCTGGTCGAGCAGGCGCACGAGCGACGGCCCCTCGATGCCGACGTGTTCGGCGAGCGTACCCTGGCGCACGCCTTCGCCGAGGCGGCCGGCGATCAGCAGCGGCGTCGCGCAGGCTTCGGATACGTTGTACGCGGTCAGCACGCCGTCGCTCGTGCGGCGCCACTTGCGCGCGGTGAGCACCAGCAGGCTGCTGACGGCGAGGCGGAGGTCGTGCAGATTGGTCATGGGCGAGATGATAGGAGCAAAAACATTCGATAGCAAACTATCGGTTTTGTCACCCGGGTGTCATGCCGCATGCCGGGGCGCCGACCTGCAATGCGCAATTCGGGCGTCCGGCCGAGAGCGGGTCAACCTGTAAGGTCGCAAGCGCGCGGTGCGCCGTGATGCCGCGCGGCAACCCGATGGATCGCCCGGATCGCGCCGTCTGGTCCGACCGGGAGATCGCGCCCGGCGAACGCCGGCTCGCGAGGCCGACGCGTCGCCCGGATCCCCGTCTACCGCACGTACGGCAGCAACGCGCGCAGCCAGTACGCGACCGCCGCCGCGCCGCCGTCCGGCGTGCCGATCGCGCGTTCGCCGAGATAGCTCGCCCGTCCCGCACGCGGTGTCATGCCGGCCGTCTGCTGCGCGCCGCGTTCCGCGGCGTCCACCGCGGCCGCCCATGCGCTCGCGGGGTCGCGGTCATGGTCGAGTGCGTGGTCGAATGCATCGGCGGCGGGCAGCAGCGCGTCGAGCATCGTCCGGTCGCCGGCGCGTGCGCCGCCCAGTTCGGCGATTGCATCGGCTGCGCTGCGCAACGCCGCGGCCCAGTCGCGTGCCGACGGCTCGGCGGTATCGGCCGCCGCGGCGAGGCGCCGCGACGCGCGCAGCAGCGCGGTCGCGTAGAACGGTCCCGAACTGCCGGCGATCGCGCGGCGCAATGCGGCGCCGAGCGCCGCGAGCGTGCCGGCCGGCGAGCCGTGCGCGGCGTCAGGCAACGCGAGGATCGCCTGCGCGGCGCGCCGCATGCTCGCGCCGAGATCGCCGTCGCCGGCGGCCGTGTCGAGTTCCGTCAGGGTCGCCTCGTGGTCGATCAACGCCTGCGCGACCGCACGCAGCGCCGGCTGCAGCCGGGCGGCCCACGCATGACCGGCCGCATCGAGCGGCGGCAGCGGCTCGTCGTGCGCGGCGGCCGCGGCCACGCGAATCTGCGCGTTGACGGCGCCGCCGCCGGGCCATGCGCGCGCCTGCGTCGGCGCGTCGAGCAGGGCGATCCGCTCGTCGTTCAAGCGCAGCAGCGAGATCGAGCAGCCGGGCATGTCCAGCGCGGACAGGAACGTGCCGGCCCATGCGCGCGCGACGGTGATACCGCGCCGGCTCAGGTTGTCGTACGCGGCGCGCAGCACGATCGCCAGTTCCATGTCCGGGGTCGCGCCGAGACCGTTGACGAACAATGCGACGCGTTCGCCGCGATCGAGCACGAGGTCGGTGACGATGCTCGACAGCAGCGTCTCGACGAGCGCGTCGGCCGGCATCGGCGCGGTGCGTTCGACGCCTTTCTCGCCATGGATGCCGAGGCCGAGCTCGATCTCGTGTTCGGCGAGGCTGAACCCCGACTTGTCGGCGCCGGGGATCGTGCAGCCGTCGAGCGCGACGCCCATCGTGCCGAGGTCGGCGGCCGCGTCGCGTGCGATCGCCGCGACGCGGACAAGCGGCAGCCCGCGCGCGGCAGCCGCGCCGGCCAGCTTGTGGATCAGCACGGTGCCGGCGATCCCGCGCCGCTGCCCGCGCTCGACGCGGCCGCGCAGCGACACGTCGTCGGCAACGATCACCGTCTCCACCGGAATGCCGTCGGCGCGCGCGAGTTCGGCGGCCAGCCCGAAATTGAGGCGGTCGCCTGTGTAGTTCTTCACGACGAGCAACGCGCCGTTCGGGCCGGCGCTCGCGCGGATCGCGGCGAGCACGGCATCGGTCGGCGGCGACGTGAACACTTCGCCGCAAACGGCCGCGCTCAGCATCCCTTCGCCGACGTAGCCGCCGTGCGCGGGCTCGTGACCGCTGCCGCCGCCGGACAGGATCGCGACGGGGCGCCGCGACGGCTCGGGCAGCGGCTGGCGGACGAGCACCTGCTCGTCGCCGAGGATCGCGACATGCGGCGACTGCCGCGCGATGCCTTCGAGCATTTCGCGCACGACGTCGGACGGGTGGTTCACGAGCTTTTTCATGGCGACGGTTTCCTGACGATGGGGCGCAGCCCGGCGGCACGCGTGCGGTGCCGCCGGGGCTGCGTACTGTGGATGGTAGGCGGTGAATGGCAGGCGGCGCGCGCCGAATGCAATGCGCCGCGCTTAGCGTTACGTAACATCGAAGCATTCGTAGCACGAATGTAACGATACCAGCGCCGCTCATGGGCATGAAACGCATCGATCGCGATCGCGGGCAGGCGCTTGTCCGGGCCCGCGGGCGCCGGCACGGCGGCGGGAATGCCCGTGCGCTCGCACCAATGGCATGGAAAATGCTGTTTCTTCCTCCGGTCCTCAATCGAACCTTCCATCGCCCGGACCGCGAGGAGACCACCATGTATCGCACCCGCATTGTCACGTCCGCGGCGTTGCTCGCCGCCGCCGGCGTGCTGGCCGCCTGCGGCGGCAACGACGTCGCCGCGCCGTCGAGCGCCTCCGCGAACACCAGTGGGGCAACGACCGCCGGCAACGCGTCCGGCGGCAACACGTCGGACGGAGGCTGGGGCACCAGCGGCGCCCCCGGCACGCGCGGCGTCGTGAGTACCGCCGGCGCGCTCGCGGTCGGCGTCGGCTCGACCGTCAGCGCGGCGTCGTTGCCGGTACTCGGCAACGCCGTGACGCGCAGCGCAGGCGACACGATCTCGAGCGTCAGCACGATTTCGCGCGCCGCGACCAATGCGCTCAGCGACGGGCTCGGCAGGATCGGCTCGACGTCCGATCCGGTCGGCACGACGGTTGCCGGCCTCGGCGACGTGGTCGGCGCAACGGCGAATCCGGTCGCGGGCCTCGCGCAGACCGTCCGCGCGCTCGGCTCGGGGCCGCTGGCGCCGCTCGCGCCGGTGACCACCCCCGTCGGCGCGGCGCTCGACACCGTGGCCGGCGGCCTCGGCACGGCGGGCAAGACGGTCGGCGCGACGCTGGCGTCGGGCGCCGTGCAGCAGGTCACGCAGCCGCTCAGCTCGGCCGTCACGCCGCTCGTCATCACGGCCGGCCAGGCGACGCAGCAGATCGGCGCGACCACGGGCCTCGGGCAGCCGGTGGCCGGCCTGCTCGGGCAGGTCGGCGGCGTGCTGGCGACGACAGGGGGGCGGATGGGCTCCGTTTCGTCGCAACCGGCGGTCGGGGCGGTGGGCGAAGTCGTCGGCGCGCTTGGCAATACCGTCACGAACGCAGGTGGACTCGTGAACGCCAACGGCCCGAACGGCGTCGCGCCGATTCCCGGCCTGATCGTGAGTCTCGCGGGCGCTTCCATCACCACCGTGCAGAACGGTCCGTCGAACGGCGCGCCGGGCGGTTCGAGCGCGTCCGGCCCGCTCGGCGGCTTGCTGTCGGGGGCCGGCTCGACGCCGCTCGGGTCGCTGACCGGTGCGCTCGGCAGCGCGGCCGGTGCCGGCGCGGCGAGTCCGCTTGCTCCGGTGACCAATCTCGTGTCGACGGTCACCGGTGTGGTCGATAGTGGCGCGGGCGGCGCCGGTGCCGCGGCGAATCCGCTCGCGCCCGTGACGTCGTTGCTCGGCGGTGTGACGGGCGGCGTCGGGAAATAGCGGCGCACCGCGCGGCGAGCGGCCGGACGACGCGCGGCTCGCCGCTGCGGGAACGCGCGCCGCATCGCCTTCGCCGAGCCACGCCGTCGACGATGCGCGACGATGCGCGACGCGCCGACGCGGCCGTCACCCGCAGCACCTGACGCGCGGCGCCGCGTGCCGCCGCGCGATCGCGCCTACTTGGCTGCCGCGATCGCCTTCGCGCGAATCAAGCGCGCGCGCAGCACATTGCGGCTGATGCCGAGCAGGCGCGCGGCCTGGATCTGGTTGCGGTGACTGAAGTCGAACGCGACCCGCATCACGGTGTCCTCGATATACTCGAACAGGCTCTCGTGCGCCTCGTCGAACAGCGCGCACAGCGCCAGCTCGAGCGCTTCCCGGGCAGGCACCCGGCTCGCCGCTTCCCCCGCGGCCGTGACCGGCACGCACGACGATGCCAGGTTCAGGTCGGTGTCCTGCAGTGCATCGTGACGGCTCACCAGCAGCGCGTGATGCATCACGTTCTCCAGTTCGCGGATATTGCCGGGCCACGAATGCGCTTCGAGGCGGCGTGCCGCGCGCGGATCGATGCTGCGCGGCCCGTGGCCGAGGCGGCCGCGGTATGCGTCGAAGAAGTGGCGCGCGAGCGGCAGGATGTCGCCGGGCCGTTCGCGCAGCGATGGCACGTCGAGCCGCACGACGTTGAGCCGGTAGAACAGGTCGCCGCGAAACCGTCCGTCCGCCACCGCCTGCTGCAGGTCGACGTTGGTCGCGGCCACCACGCGCACGTCGATCGGGATGCCCGTGCGCGAGCCGAGCCGCACGACCTCGCGTTCCTGCAATACACGCAGCAGCTTGACCTGCATCGACAGCGGCAGGTCGCCGATCTCGTCGAGAAACAGCGTGCCGCCGTTCGCGGCCTCGAACCAGCCCGGCTTCGTGCCGGCCGCTCCCGTGAATGCACCTTTCTCGTGACCGAACAGTTCGCTGTCGACGAGCGTGTCGGAGAGCGCGCCGCAATTCACGGCGACGAACGGCCCGCCGCCGCGATGGCTGACGTCGTGCACGTGGCGCGCGATCAGCTCCTTGCCGGTGCCGGTTTCGCCGACGATCAGCACGTTCGCGTCGCTCGGCGCGACGCACCGCACGCGCTCGAGTAGCGCGAGCGAACGTGGATCGACGAAGACGTGCGTACGTGGGCGGGCCGGTGCGTGGTGCGCCGGAACGGCGGGAGCGGGCGCGCTATGCGATTCGTCCGGCTGCGCGGTGACGACACGAAGATTGACCGGACGTGGCGTGGCAAACAGTGAAGTCATGGCGATGAAGGCGTAAGTCGATCGAACGGGCCGGACCCGCGCCGGCGGGCGCCGCGGTCCGGTTGCTGCCCGGTCAGCAGAGTGTTCAGTGTTTTGCGCCGCACGGGAAACATCGATTTCTGATAACGAAAGCGGGATTGCTGCGCAGGATGCAACGGCGCGGGAACGTGCTGCCGTGACAGCGGATTCGACGGCATTGCGCTCGGCGCGACGCGCGCAGGGCGTTGCGATCGGACGGCTGGAGCGCGCGGCACTGCTGATTGAGCAGCAGCGCATCAGCACGGCTGTTTCCGCCGGTTCATCGCCGCGCGGAATATCGATGTGACGTGATTTCCGGAACGCTTGCCGCGGCTGGTCATATGGCTGCGGAAGCCATGCCAGGCGGGCGCTCGGACGATATTTCGTGATGCAGAGGATCGACGCGATCGCGCCTGCGTCGACAATGGCACGCTCCTTGCGGACCCGACACGGTATCGGCGCGGCAACGCGCAGCTCGACAACGGGAACGCATGGCATGAGCAATACCCTCAACGTCGTCGCCATCTCGGGCGGCCTGCAGCGGCCGTCACGCACGCTGGCGCTGACGAACGCGATTGTCAGCGCGCTCGGCGATGCCGTGCCGATCGACGCACGGTCGATCGAACTCGGCGAAATCGGCAGCCGGCTGGCCGGCGCGCTGAAGCGCGCGCAGGTACCGCCCGATCTCGACGCGCTGATCCGCGCGATCGAGACGGCCGATGCGCTCGTCGTCGCGAGCCCCGTGTATCGCGCGTCGTACACCGGCCTCTTCAAGCACCTGTTCGACCTCGTGCATCACGAGTCGCTGGTCGATGTGCCGGTGCTGCTCGCGGCCACCGGCGGCAGCGAGCGGCATGCGCTCGTGATCGACCATCAGCTGCGGCCGCTCTTCAGCTTCTTCCAGGCGCGCACGCTGCCGATCGGCGTGTATGCGGCCGAAAGCGATTTCGACCGCTACGAGATCGCGAACCCCGCACTGCGCGCACGCATCGCGCTCGCGGTCGAGCGCGCGGTGCCGCAGCTGCGTCCGCGTGCGCTTGCCGCCGCGGCCGCGTAGCCCGTCTCTCGTTTTTCCATTCGATCAGGACTTCTCATGAGCATTCAAGAACCTTCGGCCGACGGCGTCAAATTCGCATACTGGGTGCCGAACGTCAGCGGCGGCCTCGTCGTCAGCACGATCGAGCAGCGTACCGACTGGAGCCTCGAATACAACCAGAAACTCGCGCGCACAGCCGAAGCGGCCGGCTTCGACTACGCGTTGAGCCAGATCCGCTTCACGGCCGGCTACGGCGCCGAATACCAGCACGAGTCGGTGTCGTTCAGCCAGGCGCTGCTGCACGCGACGACGAAGCTCAAGGTGCTCGCGGCGATCCTGCCGGGGCCGTGGCATCCGGCCGTGGTCGCGAAGCAGCTTGCCACGATCGACCACATTTCGAACGGACGCATTGCGATCAACGTGGTGAGCGGCTGGTTCAAGGGCGAGTTCACCGCGATCGGCGAGCCGTGGCTCGAGCACGACGAACGCTATCGGCGCTCGAAGGAATTCATCCAGGCGCTCAAGGGCATCTGGACGCAGGACAATTTCACGTTCAAGGGCGACTTCTACCGCTTCAACGACTACACGCTGAGCCCGAAGCCCGTGCAGAAACCGCACCCGGAGATCTTCCAGGGCGGCAGCTCGCGCGCGGCACGCGACAACGCGGCCAGCGTGTCGGACTGGTACTTCACGAACGGCAATACGCCGGAGAACCTGAAGGCGCAGATCGACGACATCCGCGCGAAGGCCGCTGCGAACAACCATCGCGTACGGATCGGCGTCAACGCGTTCGTGATTGCACGCGACACCGAGGAAGAGGCGAAGGCCGTGCTCGACGACATCATCCGGCACGCGCATGTCGAGGCAGTGAATGCGTTCGGCGATGCGGTGAAGGAGGCCGGCAAGGCGTCGCCGGAAGGCGAGGGCAACTGGGCGAAATCCACGTTCGAGGATCTCGTGCAGTACAACGACGGCTTCCGCACGAACCTGATCGGCACGCCGCAACAGATCGCCGAGCGGATCGTCGCGCTGAAGGCGATCGGTGTCGATCTCGTGCTCGCCGGGTTCCTGCATTTCATCGAGGAAGTCGAGTACTTCGGCAAGCGCGTGCTGCCGCTCGTGCGCGAACTGGAAGCGCAGCGGCAGGCGGTTGCCGCGTGATGCGCGGCGCCTGCGCGCTGAAGCGCTGAGGCGCTGACGCAGGCCGCGCACCGGGCGGGCGAACGGACTGCCTGCGAGGAGCATCGCAGGTGACTGACGCTTCCCCTATCGAAACAGGCGGTCGACGGATGCCTGCGCGGCGCCGTCGATCCATGCAGATTTTTGCCGGAAACTCCATGTCCACGGAAATCATCGAAGAACACACGCGGCCGCAAGCAGACGCTGCGCCGGTTCCCGTCATCGGCTCCGATGCCGAAGCGCTCGACGTCGCGCATCAGGTCGCGGCGCGACTCGCCGAACATGCGGCGCTGCGCGATCGCGAACGGAAGCTGCCGTACGACGAAATCGAGTTGTTCTCGTCGAGCGGACTGTGGGGGATCACCGTGCCGCGCGAATACGGCGGCGCGGAAGTGTCGAACGTCACGCTCGCGGAAGTGATTGCGATCGTCTCGCAGGCGGACCCGTCGATCGGGCAGATTCCGCAGAATCACTACTGCCTGATCGAGGATATTCGTCTCGAAGGCAACGATGCGCAAAAACGCTTCTTCTTCGATCTCGTGCTGAAGGGCGCGCGCTACGGCAACGCGTTTTCGGAAGCGGGCGGCAAGAACGTGCTCGACATCCGGACCCGCGTGCGCCGCGACGGCGACGGATTCGTGCTGAACGGCCGCAAGTTCTACTCGACCGGTACGCTGTTCGCGCACTGGATTCCGGTGCTGGCCCTCGACGAGGCGGACCAGGCGGTACTTGCATTCGTGCGGCAGGGCGCGCCGGGGCTTACCGTGGTCGACGACTGGAGCGGCTTCGGCCAGCGCACCACCGCGAGCGGCACGGTGATCGCCGAGAACGTGCGCGTGAGCGCGTTCGAGATCTTCCACACGCAGCGTTCGTACGATCGCCCGACCTTCGCGGGCCCGTTCGCGCAGATCACGACGGCCGCGATCGATCTCGGCATCGCGCGCGCCGCGCTGCAGGACACGATCGCATTCGTGCAGCAGCATGCGCGGCCCTGGATCGACAGCGGCGTCGAACGCGCGAGCGAGGACCCGCTGACGATCGCGCAGATCGGCGACATCGCGTACCGCGTGCATGCGGCCGAAGCGCTGCTCGCGCGCGCGGGGCGCTTCGTCGACGTCGCGAAGCGCGAGCCTGACGAGGACACGGTCGCGCAGGCCGCGATCGCCGTCGGCGAGGCGAAGATCGCGACGACCGAGGTATCGCTGCTCGCGGCGAGCAAGCTGTTCGAACTGGGCGGCAGCAAGTCCACGCTCGCGAAATACAACTTCGACCGCCACTGGCGCAACGCGCGCGTGCATACGCTGCACGATCCCGTGCGCTGGAAATACCACGCGATCGGCAACTACTACCTCAACGGCGCGAAGCCCGCGCGCCATTCGTGGAACTGACGAACCCGAGCCGGCGTCGTTGCCGTGACGTCGTTCCGATGCGCGCCGCGATGCGCATTTTCGTACGGGCGCACGCAGCGGCCCGCGTCGAGGCGATGCCACGGACGCGGCACACGCCGCGCCGCCTCAAACATGACAAGGTGAATCGATGAGCCATCCAGCCACACCCGCGCAGGCGCTGCCCGCGCCGGGCACCGCGCCGCAGGCAGGCGGCCTGCGGCGCAATTACCTGAGCCTGCCCGAGCTGATCGCGCAGTCGATCGGCCTCGTCGGCGTGTCGGGCGGTATCGGCGTGCTGATTCCCGCCGTGTTCGCGACGGCCGGCAACGGCACCTGGCTCGCGTACCTGTTCGCGATCGTCGCGCTGCTGTTCTCGTCGTGGAGCATCTCGGTGTTCGCGCGCGATTCGGCGTCGCCGGGCGCGCTGTATGCATACGTGTCGGCCGGCATCGGGCCGACCTGGGGCGCCATCTGCGGCTGGTCGCTGCTGATCGCCTATGCGGTGGCCGCGGCGGGCATCCTGCAGGGCACGATCAACACGTTTCTCGTGCTCGGCCGCGAAACGGGGCTGCTCGGCGGCGCCACGCCGCTCGGCACGGTGCTCGGCCTCACGGTCGTCACCGGGTTTGCCGCGTGGTACATCGCGTTTCGCGACATCCGGCTGTCCACGCGCTTCACGCTGTTCGTCGAGCTCGCGACGCTGCTGCTGATCGCCGCCGTCGTGATCGGAACGATCGCATTCGGCGGTCATCCCGTCGATCGCGCGCAGCTCACGCTCGAAGGCGTGAAGCCGACGCAGCTGCAGCTCGGGATGGTGCTGGCGTTCTTCAGCTTCACCGGGTTCGAGAGCGCGACCGTGCTCGGCGCCGAGGCGCGCGACCCGTTCCGCGCGATTCCGCGTGCGGTGCTGATCAGCGTGGTCGGGCCGGCGCTGCTGTTCGTGGTGGGCGCGTACGGGATGGTCGGCGCGTTCCACGGGCAGACGCCGCCGCTCGATCGCGTCGACGGGCCGCTCGCGGTGCTCGCGCATCGGCTGGGCGCCGGGTGGGTCGGGGTGCTGATCGACGCAGGGGTGGCGCTCAGCTTCTTCGCGGCGTTCTTCTCGTCGATCAACGCGGCGGCGCGCATCGTCTATACGTTCGGGCGACAGGGCGTGCTGCATGCGTCGACCGGGCGCGCGCACGAGACGAACGCGACGCCGCACGTCGCGGTCGCGCTGATCGCGGTGCTCGCGCTGGCGACGGCGCTGGTGCTGACCGCACGCGGCACGGCGCTGCTCGATTCGTACGGCTATCTCAGCTCGATCGCCACCTACGGCTGGCTGCTCGCCTACGTGCTGGTCGCGATCGGTGCGCCGCTCTATCTGCGTCGGCAACGCAGGCTTCGCGCGCGGCACGTCGCGATCAGCGTCGTCGCGGTCGTGCTGCTCGCGATTCCGCTCGCCGGCAGCGTGTATCCGGTGCCGGACGGCGTCTATGCATGGCTGCCATACGTGTTCGTCGCGTTGCTGGCGGTCGGGCTCGCGTGGTTCGTGGTGCTGCGCGTGCGGTTTCCGGAGCAACTGCGCGATCTGGAGGCCGAATTGCTGACGAAGTGAACGCGCGGCGGCGCGATGTACCTCGATACGTGCGTCGCGGCCGTCACGCCACACCCGCCATGCTCGACGCCTCGACGAGCATCTGCACGCCGAGGCCGCCGAGCACCGCGCCCATCGCCCAGCGTTGCGCGAGCAGCAGCGCCGGCCGCCCGTGCAGGAACGTCGCGATGCGGCTCGAGCCGATCGCGACCAGTCCGTTCGCCGACACGAACGCCGCGATCAGCAATGAGCCGAGAAAGAGCGACTGGCCGAACACGCTGCCTTGCCGGTAATCGATGAACTGCGGCAGCAGCGACACGAACAGCATCGCGAGCTTCGGATTCAGCACGCTGGTCGTCGCGCCCATTGCGAGCAGCCGCAGCGGCTGCTCGTTCGGCAGCGTCTTCACCTCGAACGGTGAACGGCCGCCGGGCCGGACGGCCTGCCACGCGAGGTAGAGCAGATATGCGGCGCCCACCACGCCGAGCACGGTGCCCGCGTACGGCACGCTCAGGAACAGCGTCGTGATCCCGAACGCGGCGCCGAACATGTAGAACAGATAGCCCACCGTCACGCCCGCCAGCGAAATCATCCCGGCGGTGCGCCCTTGCGCGATCGAGCGCGACATCACGTAGACCATGTTCGGCCCCGGCGTGATCGCGAGCATGCCGCCGATGACCAGGAATCCGTAGAGCGAGCCGGAGGTATGCATGGTTACAGTTTCCCGCGATGAATGTCGATGACGTCCATTGTCCGGCGTTGGAGGAGGACAGTAAAACGGGATAAACTGAATCGATTGATCAGATTTTCTGAATGACATGAAAAAGCTCGATCTCGATGTGCTGGCGATGGTGGTGGCCGTGACGGAGTCCGGCTCGTTCGCGCAGGGCGCGCAGGCGGTGCACCGGTCGCCGTCGGCGGTGAGCATGCAGATCAAGGCGCTGGAGGATGCACTCGGCAAGCCGCTGTTCATCCGCGACACGCGCAACGTCACGGCCACCGACGACGGCCGCATGCTCGCCGAATACGGCCGCCGGATGCTGGCGCTGCGCGACGAGGCGTGGGCGTCGGTCGTGCGGCCGGAGATCCGCGGGCGCGTGACGATCGGCGTGCCGGACGACTACATCTCGTCGCTGCTGCCGCAGGTGCTCGGCAAGTTCGCCGCGATGCATCCGCGCGTCGAAGTGCGCGTGATCGGCCAGCCGAGCAGCGCGCTGGTGCCGATGCTGAAGGACAACACCATCGATCTTGCCTGCCTCACGCGCATCAAGGGCGTGACCGGCGAGCTGGTGCGGCGCGAGCCGATCGTGTGGACCGGCTCGGCGAAACGGAACGTATGGGAAGAGCGGCCGCTGCCGGTCGCGCTCTTCACGCACGGCAGCATGGCGCGCGATCACGCGCTCAAGGCGCTGAACCGGCAGAAGATTCCGTTCCGGATGTCATACGAAAGCCCGAGCTTCCTCGGCTTGCTCAGCATGGTCGAGGCCGGCCTCGCGATCGCGCCGCTCGCGCGCTGCAGCATTCCCGCGCATCTCGTCCGGCTGTCGCAGAACGAAGGGCTGCCGCCGCTCGACGCGGTCGAGGTCGTGCTCGCGCGCAGCGCGCAATCGGCGCGCCCGCTGTGCGACTACCTCGCCGAACAGATTCTCGACGAATGGCGCGCGTGAGCGCGCCGCGCGGCTGCCTGCACGTCAGCACGATTTCAGCAGCCATTCCCGAAACGCGACCAGCGACGGCAGCGTGTCGTTTTCCGGCGGATACACGAGGTAGTAGCTGCGCTGGCTGGTGATCGCGTCGCCGATCGACACGAGCTCGTTGCGGCTCAGTTCGTCTTCCACCAGCACCTTCGGCACGAGGCCGATCCCCATTCCCGCCCGCACGGCCTGGATCAGGTGCGACGTCAGCTCGAAACTGGGACCGATGCGCATCTCGCGATGATCGAGCCCGAAATGCGAGAACCATTCGGCCCACGCGTGCTGATTGCTCGTCACGCCCAGCAGCGTCTGCCCGGCCGCCCATGCCGGCGCACGCGGAGCCGCCTTGCGGCGCCCGACTGACTCGGGGCTCGCGATCGCGATCAGGAACTCGTTGTACAGCCGGTGCGCGTGCAGGCCGGGCCAGTCGCCCGCGCCGACGGTGATGGCCGCGTCGAGATCGTCGGTATGGAAGTCGATGCCGCCGATCCGCGAATGCAGGTGCACGGTCACGCCCGGATGCGCGGCATAGAAATCGTGCAGGTGCGGCAGCAGCCATTTCGAGCCGAAGGTCGGCAAGGTCGCGAGCCGCAGCGTGCCGGCGCCGGCCTGGTGCGACATCGCCTGCAGCGTCGCGCCGCGGATGCGCCCGAGCGCGCCGCTCAGCTCGACGAAGTAGCGCCGGCCGACTTCCGTCAGCTTCACGGAGCGGCCTTCACGCCGGAACAGCGGCACGCCTAGCTGATCCTCGAGCGTCTGGACCTGCCGGCTGATCGCGCTCTGGCTCAGCGACAGCTCGTCGGCCGCACGCGTGTAGCTTTCGTGGCGCGCGGCGGCCTCGAACACCAGCAGCAGCGACATGGATGGGGTCAGGCGACGGTAATTCATGAGTTTTATGCAAGTTTTGCCGGGGGAGAATTCGTTTGTTTCTCGCGCTGATTCGCACGATACTGGATTTCCGGGCTGCGCGAAATCTTGCTCAAAACTCATGTTTTCGATCGAGGCCGCGCACCGGCTCCCTCCACATTGCGCTTTCATCCCATGCCGATCGCTCCGTTGCCCCGTCCCGCCAGCCCGCCCGAGGCTCGTTACCGCGACTTTCTCGTCGCCCTCCAGGCGGCCGGATTCGCCGGCGAAATCCGCGCGGACCATGCGAACCGGACCGTGCAGGCGACCGACAACTCGATCTACCAGCGCCTGCCGCAGGCGGTGATCTGTCCCGCGCATGCGGACGACGTGCGGCTGCTCGCGCGCCTGCTCGCCGAACCCGCGCACCGCGACGTCGCGGTGGCGGCGCGCGGCGGCGGCACGGGCACCAACGGGCAGTCGCTGACCGACGGCGTGGTCGTCGACCTGTCGCGCAACATGAACCGGATCCTGGAGATCAACGCCGGCGAGCGCTGGGTGCGCGTGCAGGCGGGCGTCGTCAAGGATCAGCTCAACGCCGCGCTGAAGCCGCATGGCCTGTTTTTCGCGCCCGAACTGTCGACGTCGAACCGCGCGACGGTCGGCGGGATGATCAACACCGACGCGAGCGGGCAGGGCAGCTGCACGTACGGCAAGACACGCGACCACGTGCTCGCGCTCGACTTCGTGCTGATGGGCGGCGAGCAGCTGCACAGCGACGCGCTCGCGGACGACGAACTGGAACGCCGCTGCGCACGGCAGGACCGGGTCGGCAAGGTCTATCGCACCGCGCGCCGCATCAGCGACGAAAAGGCCGCGCTGATCGACGCGAAGTTTCCGAAGCTCAATCGCTGCCTGACCGGCTACGATCTCGCGCACCTGCGCGAACCGGACGGCCGCTTCAACCTGAACAGCGTGCTGTGCGGCGCCGAAGGCTCGCTCGGTTTCGTGGTCGAGGCGAAGCTGAACGTGCTGCCGATCCCGAAGTATTCGGTGCTGGTCAACGTGCGCTACGCCGGCTTCATGGACGCGCTGCGCGATGCGCGCGCGCTGCTCGAACTCAAGCCGTTGTCGATCGAGACGGTCGACTCGAAGGTGCTGATGCTCGCGATGAAGGACTTCGTGTGGAGCAGCGTGGCCGAGTATTTCCCGCAGGACGATGCGCGTCCGACGCTCGGCATCAACCTGATCGAATTCTGCGGCGACGACGCCGGCGACGTCGATGCGCGTGTGCGTGCGTTCGTCGAGCATTTGCGCACCGACACGAGCGTCGAGCGCCTCGGCCACACGCTCGCGACCGGCGACGACGCGGTGAAGCGCGTGTACGCGATGCGCAAGCGCGCGGTCGGCCTGCTCGGCAACGTGCAGGGCGAGGCGCGCCCGCAGCCGTTTGTCGAGGACACCGCGGTGCCGCCCGAGAATCTCGCCGCGTACATCGCCGAATTCCGCGCGCTGCTCGACGGCCACGGGTTGCAGTACGGGATGTTCGGCCACGTCGACGCGGGCGTGCTGCACGTGCGTCCGGCGCTCGACATGAAGGACCCGAAGCAGGCCGCGCTGGTGCGGCCGGTGTCGGACGCGGTGGCCGAACTCACGCAGCGGCATGGTGGCCTTCTATGGGGCGAGCACGGCAAGGGCGTGCGCTCCGAATATGCGCCGGCGTTCTTCGGCGAGCTGTATCCGTCGCTGCAGCAGCTGAAGGCCGCGTTCGATCCGCACAACCAGTTCAACCCGGGCAAGATCGCGACGCCGCCGGCGCCGACGCTGCGGCTCTTGAAGATCGACGAGGTGCCCACGCGCGGCGATCACGACCGGCAGATCGACGAGCGCGTGTGGCAGAGCTACGGCACGGCGATGCACTGCAACGGCAACGGCGCGTGCTACAACTTCGATCCGGACGACGCGATGTGCCCGTCGTGGAAGGCGACGCGTGAACGCGTGCAGTCGCCGAAGGGGCGCGCGTCGCTGATGCGCGAATGGTTGCGTCTGCAAGGACATGCCGGCGTCGACGTCGTCGCGGCGGCGCGCGCGCGGCAGCCGTTCCTGCGCGGTTTCGCGCAACGCTGGCGCAACAGCCGCGCGGCGCGCAACGGCGAAGCCGACTTTTCGCACGAGGTGTACGACGCGATGGCCGGCTGCCTCGCGTGCAAGTCGTGCGCGGGGCAGTGCCCGGTCAAGGTCAACGTGCCCGAGTTCCGCTCGCGCTTTCTCGAGCTGTATCACCAGCGCTACTTGCGGCCGCTGCGCGACTACCTGATCGGCTCGCTCGAATTCACGATGCCGTGGATGGCGCGCGTGCCCGCGCTGTACAACGGCCTGATGCGCGCCGGCTGGGTGCGCACGCTGCTCGAGCGGCACGTCGGCATGGTCGATAGTCCGCTCCTGAGCCGCTTCGACCTCGCGGCCGTGATCCGGCAATGGAAGGTGCGGCCGGCCGAGCCGCAGGCGCTCGCCGCGTTGAGCGATGCGCAGCGCGCACGCAGTGTTGTCATCGTGCAGGACACGTTCACGCGTTATTTCGACACCGAGCAACTGGCGACGCTGATCGAACTGGCCGCGCGTATCGGCTTCCAGGTGTGGCTCGCGCCGCTCGCGCCGAACGGCAAGGCGCTGCACGTGCAGGGCTTTCTTCGCGCGTTCGGGCAGGCGGCGATTCGCAACGCGACGCAACTGGCCGCGCTCGCGCGCTCGGGTGTCGCGCTCGTCGGCCTCGATCCGGCGATGACGCTCACGTATCGGCAGGAATACCTGAAGGTGACGGGGCTCGCCGACGTGCCGAAGGTCGCGCTGCCGCAGGAGTGGTTGCTGGACGCGATGCCGGAGGCCGGGGCGGGCGCGCACGGCGTGTCGGCGGCGTACCGGCTGCTGCCGCATTGCACCGAGAAGACCAACGCGCCCGACAGCGGCAAGCAGTGGGCGCAGGTGTTCGCGCGTCGCGGGTTGCGCCTGGCGGTTCAGGCGGCAGGGTGCTGCGGGATGTCGGGGACCTACGGGCACGAGGCGCGCAACCTGCAGACGTCGCGCACGATCTATGCGCAATCGTGGGCCGCGCATGTCGATGCGCCCGAAGAGGAGGGTGAAGCGCTGGCGACCGGGTATTCGTGCCGCAGCCAGGTGAAGCGCATGTCCGCGCGGCAGGTGCGTCATCCGCTGCAGGCGCTGCTCGAGCATGTGCGTGCGGCAGCGTGACGAGCGGGCCGCGAGCGCGGCGCGGCAGCGCGCGTGACGATGTCGAGCGGCACCGGCGATGCCGCTACCGACCGCTGCGGCTCAGGAGCCGGCTTTCGCGGTCTTTCGCGTGCGCGGCTTGTCCGCCACCGGAAATGCGCCGACGCCGCGCGGCCGTTTGGGCTCGATGCCCGTCTTGCCGATCACGTGCCGGAAATCGATCTCGTGCGCGGCGAGCGCGCCGATGAGTGTCGCGATGACCGCGAGGTGGGAAGGGACGGTGCCCTTGCTCGAATAGTTCGTGATGGAACTTTCGTTCATCCGGATCAGCCGGGCGAACTCGCGCGCCGTCAACTGCGCTTTCTTCAACTCCTGTTGAAATTCCGCGTACGCCATTGCACACATGTCGCCTCGTCTCCGCAAAACTTGAATCGGCCCCGCGCGACGCCGGCGCAAACGGGTGGCGTTCCCGTCGTGCCGGCGTCGCGAGGCGTTACATCTTCACCTGGTCGAGGAAGGTCTTCTTGCCGCTCTTGTAGCCGTAGATCGAGATGATCCCGTGCGTCAGGTCGCCCTTCGCGTCGAACGTCGTCGTGCCGATCACGCCTTCATACTTCGTCGACGGCATCGCGGCGAGGATCTTCGCCGGGTCCGTCGAGTTCGCGCGCTTCATCGCGTCGACGGCGATGTAGACCGCGTCGTACGCGAACGGCGCATCGAACTTGATGCCCTGGTTGAAGCGCTTCTGGTACTTGGCGAGGAACGCCGCGCCGCCCGGCATCTTCTCGAGCGCCGCACCCGCCTGCGAGCACAGCACGTTGTCGGCGGCCGGGCCGGCCAGCTCGGCGAGCGAGTCGGTGCACACGCCGTCGCCGGACAGGATCTTCGCGCGCAGGCCGAGCTGCTTCGCCTGCTTCGCGAGCGGGCCGCCGGTGGCGTCCATGCCGCCGTACATGATCGCGTCCGGGTTCTCGCCCTTGACCTTGGTGAGAATCGCGCGGAAGTCGACGGCCTTGTCGTTGGTCGCGTCGTGCGACAGCACCTTCAGGCCGAGCGCCTTCGCCTTCTTCTCGAATTCGTTCGCGAGGCCCTGGCCGTACGCCGTCGAATCGTCGATCACCGCGACGCTCTTCACGCCCTTCGACTGCGCGTAGCTCGCGAGTGCCGGACCTTGCTGCGCGTCGGTCGCGACCACGCGGTAGGTCGTCTTGAAGCCCTGCAGCGTGTAGGTCGGGTTCGTGGCGGACGGCGAGATCTGCACGATGCCCGCGTCGCTGTAGATCTTCGACGCCGGGATCGACGTGCCCGAGTTCAGGTGGCCGATGACGGCGACGACCTTGTCGTCGACGAGCTTCTGCGCGACTTGCGTGGCCTGGCGCGGGTCGGCCGCGTCATCCTGTGCGTCGAGCTGCAGCGTGATCTTCTGGCCGCCGATCGTCAGGCCCTTCGCATTGATTTCTTCCACCGCGAGGCGCGCACCGTTCTCGTTGTCCTTGCCGAGGTGCGAAATGCCGCCCGTCGTCGGTTCGACGCTGCCGATCTTCACGATCTGGTCGGCCATCGCGCCCGACGCGGCCGCAAATGCGGCGGCCGCCAGCGCGACGGTGATCAGGGGTTTGCAGCGCATGCCGACAGTGCTTCGTTCCATCTGCCATCTCCGTTGATTGATATTTCTGGTGCCGTCCGGTTTGCCGCGCGCCCTTGTGAGGCGGTCGGTGTGCCGGACGAATCTCCGTGACCCGTGACGGGCCCGGCTTGCATGTCGCCCGGGGCTCGCACGAGCGAGCGGGCGATTGCGTCCGGCGACACGCAATTCGTATGAATATATCCGAACGCGCTTGCGCCCGCTTCCGCGAATTGCCCGGCCTTGCGCAAATGTGATGCGATGGCGCGGCCGTTTCGCGATGCGTCGCGCAGGTGTGAGCGTCTTGCGCCGTCGATTGCTTCGATTATTCGATCGGGCCGATCCCGATGACCATGGACAGCGCGATGCAATCAATCCGGCACTGTTCGGTCGATTCGTCTGCACAGTTTCATCGCCGTGGCGCTGCTCGAGATGCCGCCACCCGCTTGTTGCAACTAACGGTCGAGCCCGGCGGCGTCGACGAATCGCGGCGGGTCGACCGGCGCAGCGTGCGCGTCCTGCTTTGCAGATGACGAGGCCGGTTCGGCCCACTGCCGGCTCGTCCGGCCCGCCGTTGCCGTCCGGCGCGGCCGCATGCCTACGTCCGTCCGCGCAAGGCCACGAATATCACGCCGGCAATCGCCAGCAGGCCGCCGCACAACGTTTCGATGCCGGGCCGCTCGCCTGTCAGCGCCATCGACAACACCGTCGCGACGGCCGGTGTCAGGTAGAGGAAATTGGCAGCGCGTGCCGCGCCGAAGTAGCCGAGTGCGAAGGTCCAGGTCGCGTAACCCAGCGCGGCGGGAAAGATGCCGAGCACCAGGACGGCGAGTGCCGTGTCGCGTGACGCGCCGCCGCCGCCGAGCGATGCGAGCGCGCCGGGCAACCAGGGCGTGAGCAGCAGCGCACCGGCCAGCAGCGTATACGCGGTGCAGGGCAGCGCGCCGTAGACGGGAATCAGCCGCCGCTGCAGCACGAAATAGCTGGCCGAACACAATGCCGCGCCGAGGATCAGCGTGCTGCCGGAGCCGAGCACGAGGCCGCCCGGCTGGCCGTGCGCGATCACGGCGATGCCGGCCAGGCTGACCAGCGAACCGAGCCATCCGCGGCGATTGAAGCGTTCGCGCAGAAACACCGCCGCCAGCAGCGCCGTGAAGATCGGCAGTGTGTTCACGATGAAGCTCGCCGCGCCGGCCGACACGGTCTGCTCGCCGGTATTGAGCAGCGCGTTGTAGAGTGCGATGCCGAGCAGGCCGCAGACGAGAAAGCGCAACGCGTCGCGTCTGGCCGGCATGCGAGGCCGCCGCCATGCGAGCCATGCGATCGCGAGCACCGCCGCGGTCGCGAAGCGCGCGGCCGCGAGTTCCAGCGGAGCCAGCCCGTGCAGGCCGATCCGGATGAACGGGAAGGCGGAGGCCCACGAGACGATCGTGAACGCCACCGCGCCGGCCGCGACGAGCGGCAGTCGCGCGCTGCGCGACGAGGGGGAGGAAAGCGTGTTCATGCGGCAATGGTGTGGCGACGCGAGATGTTAAGCTAGCGCACAGATCAACCAGCGGGTATGAATATGGCTCACAGCTCGGTGCGACGCCGGGCCGATGGCCCGGCGCGCACGCAGCAGCATGCGGCGGACGCGCTGCCGTCGGTCGCGCCGGCACCCGGCCCGCGGCCGCCGCTGGCCAGCCTGGAAACCGTCTGTGCGGTGGCGCGGCTGGGCTCGTTCCTGGCGGCCGCCGACGCGTCCGGCGTCACGCACGGCGCGATCAGCCGGCGCGTGGCGGCCGTCGAGAACTGGCTTGGCATGGCGTTGTTCGAACGTCATGCGCGCGGCGTGCGGCTGACGCCGGACGGCCAGCGTTTCGTCGGCCGGATCGAACAGGCGTTCGCGATCATCGACGGCGCGGCCGACCAGTGGCGCTCGCCGCGTACGCCGCGACTGGTCAGGATGAGCGTGGTGCCGGCATTCGCGCAGCTCTGGCTGCTCGAGCGCCAGCACGCGCTCGAGAGCGAGGCGCCCGCGTTGCGCATCGAGCTCGGCATCGAACTTCGCAATGTGGACATCGCCGCCGGCGAAGCGGATCTGTCGATCCGGTACGGGCGCGGCAACTGGCGTCAGCTCGAAACCAGCGCGTTCATGCCGGAGACGCTCCATCCGGTCGCGCATCCGCGGCTCGCCGCGCAGCTGGCCGCGCGACGCCGTCGCAACGACGCCGCCGCGCTGCTCGAGATGCCGCTGCTGCACGACTCCGACGTGACCGGCTGGCGCACCTGGTTCGACGCGCTCGGCATACCGTTCAAGCCGCGCGCGCAGGATCGCCGTTTCGAGGACTACAACCTCGTGCTCGCGGCGGCCGAGGCGGGGCTCGGCGTGGCGCTGGCGCGTACGCCGCTCGCGGATGCGTATCTCAAGCGCAGCGCGCTCGTCCGCGTGAGCCGGCATGAGGTCGAGTCGCCGCTCAGGTATCACTTCGTGCATGCGAAGGGCGAGAATCGTCCGGAGGTGCTCGCGCTGATGGAGCGGATGCGGGCCGCGCTGGGATAGGCGGCACGGGCGTCGAGGTGTGCGACGCAGGCGACGCAGGCGGCGCGGACGGCGCCGCCGCTCGACCCGGGCTACCGGATCGTCGACAATGCGACCGCGGAAAATTGCGGGACCCGACAGATTAACGAGAATCGAGCGTGTTGAACCGTTCGAATGCAGAGGGAATGAGGAATGAATAGACCAGACAAGTCGTCGAAAGCGCGTGCGGCGCTCGACCAGCTGTTTTCGGGCATGGCGCCCGCGGACGCGCAGCAGCGCGCGTCGCGCCCGGGCAACCCGTTCGAAGCGGCAGGCGACCCCGCCGGCGCCGACGGCCGCGTCGAAGTCACGCTGTCGACGAGAATCCAGTTGCGCGGCTACCCGGGCGCGGATGCGTTCATGAAGCGCATGGCCGAAGCCTGGGGCCTCGCGTGGGGCCCGTACGACGCCGTGCGGGCGACGGCGACGCTGCCGGCCGGCTGGCGCTCGCGCCGGCTGCCGGAAGTCACGCAGATCGTCGACGAACGCGACGTGCTGCGCGCGGAAAGCAGCCTGCAGGGCGGCGAGATGTCGTATCTGAAAGTGCATCCGCGCTATTACATCGATGCGCGCAAGGGGGTCGGCTGGCGCAAGTCGTCGAAGGCGTCCGACGACCCGGATCTCGACGGCCCCGACTGGAACTGCTACGTGATGGATCGGGAAAAATCCGCCGAGGTGCACGAGCTGACGACGTCGTCGTCGAAGGCCGATCTGGACAACGCGCGTGCGACGTTGCTGAAATGGCTCGACGAGCACTACCCGAAGCATCGTGATCCGTTCGCATACTGGACGGATTGCGAACGTCCGCTGTAAGTCCGCACGGCGCGCGGCCATCGTGGAGCACCATTGAAACAGGACGGTCCGGTCCCGATTCTCTGGGCAGCGTTCGGCGCGGCGGTCGGCTCGACCGTCATCGAGCTGATGCTCTGGCCGATTGCCGGAGAAGACCCCTTTCACAACCTGCTTCGCGACGCGCGCCTGACGGCCGCCCTCGTGATGGGGCGAGCCGTGCTCGGCGCGTCCCCGGGCTTTGATCCGACGATCATGGGCGTGGCGACGCTGGTGCATGCCGCGTTGTCGCTTGCCTATACGGCCGTGCTGGCGAGGATGGTGCGCAACCTGTCGCCCGGCGCCGCGCTGGTGGCGGGCGGCGCGTTCGGATTGGTGCTCTACGGTATCAACCTGCACGCGTTCACCGCGATCTTCCCGTGGTTCGTTCCGGTGCGCGGCGCGATCACGCTGGTCGCCCATGTGGTCTTCGGCGTGATGGCGGCGGGCGTCTACTGCATCGTCCGGCGTTCGGCGCGCGCATGATCGTCGGCGGTTCGTGCATCACGCATGCGTATCCCGACCCCAGGAATAATCGGCCATGCCACATCGTCTAATGGTCGGGTGACCCTATACGAAGCCGCGCGTCGTCCGTGACGCCAAGGCTCGGGTGGTCGGGGGCAACAATGCAGGAGCCGATCATGTGCAACTTGTTTCGGGTCGGGATGGGCATCGTCTGTCTCGGCTGCTCCATGTGCGTGCTTGCGCAAACCTATGACGACTCGCCGGACGAAGGCGCCCGCTGCCGTGCGGTCGTCATGCAAGCGGAAATCGACGGCACGGAACAGCAGATCGTCGGGCGCGCGTGCCGGCAAGGCGACGGCACCTGGCAGATGATGCAGAGCACGGACGGCAGCATCGTGTGGTATCCGGATACCGCCTATCCGTACGCCGACCCGTGGTACTGGGGGCCGGCGGTGTTCGTCGGCACGGGCGTCAGCTTCGTCTTCATCGACCGTTTCCATCATCGCCATCACTTCGACCACTTCGGTCACGTCGGCCACTTCGACGGGGGCATGCGTGGTCGTGTCGGTGCTCCGATGGGCACCGGCTTTCACCGTGGCCCGGTGTTCGTCGGCGGTGAGCACGGGTTCGGGGGAATGAGGCGGCATTGAGCCGGCGTACATGGCGCGGCGGACGCCCACCGCAGTGTGTGTGCGCCGCGTCGTTGCGATCTCGCATTACGCGCGCGCGAGCGGCTCGCTTACTTCAACGCCCCTTCGGCCACCAGCACTTCATGTGCAGCCTTGAACGCGCCGAGCCCGTGCGGGATCCCGGAATACGCGGTGGCATGCAGCAGCGTCGCCTTGATTTCATCGACGCTCACGCCGTTGTTGAGCGCGCCTTTCACGTGCAGCTTGAGCTCGTTCGTATGACCGGCGGCGGTCAGCATCGCGAGATTGAGCAGGCTGCGCGTCTTGCGGTCGAGTGTTTCATCGCCCCATGCCCAGCCCCACGCCCATGCCGTGGTTGCGCGCTGGAACGCCATCATGAAGGCGTCGGCCTTTTCCATCGACGCATCGACATATTCCGGGCCGAGCACTTCCCGGCGGATCGGCAAGCCCTTCTGAAACAGCGCATCATCTTCGTTCATGATCGATTTCCCCGGTTATTCCAAAGCCCCGGCGCCCGCCGGGCACCGTCCGCGCGAACGCGAACCGTCCTTCGACGCGAACAGGTAGCAGACCGTCGCGGTGACGACGAGGCCCACCATCCACGATACGTCGGCGCCGCCGAGAACCGATGCCCACGCGCCGTGGAAGAAGCTCTCCTCCATGAACGGCACCTGGACCGCAATCCCGAACGCGTAGATCGCGATGGCCCTGACGTTGAACGCCCCGTACACGCCACCGCTGCTGCTGATGATTTCCGTGACCCGGTAGCGGCGGTTGTTGACCAGGTAGAAGTCGATCAGGTTGATCGCGATCCACGGTGCCAGCACGATGCGCAGCGCGAAGATCGCGTTGAGGAAGATCGAGATGAAGTTGCTCGACGCCCACAGTGCAGCCGCGGTCGACGCCACCAGCAGGACCGCCGACACGACGACGCGCACGTTGCGGCCGGGCACCCAGTGCGGCCGGAACGTCTGCGCGGCGGTGATGAACGACAGCACCGCGCCATACAGGTTCATCCCGTTGTGGCCGATGATGTTGACCAGAAACAGGAAGATCAGCACGTAGCCGAACGCGCCGGTCTGCTCGCGGATCGCCTGCATCGCGTCCGTCGAATGCCCGGTGCTGACGGCGAGCACGCCGAACAGGAATGCGAAGATCGTCCCCAGTGACGTGCCGAGGTACGTGTACGCAAAGGTCTTTCCGAATCCGGCGGAAGCCGGCAGATAGCGCGAATAGTCGGACGTATAGGGCGCGAAGCTGATCTGCCAGACCGCACACAAGCCGAACATCGCGAACCAGTTGGCGAGATCGAAATGACCCTGCTGGAACATCCGCGCATCGAGGCCCGGCACCATCAGCGCGATGCCGATCAGCAGTGCGCCACCCATGAACCACGCGCCGATCTTGTTGAAGCGATGAATGAAGTGGCAGCCGATCACACCGACCAGCGTCGCGAGCACCGCGCCGATGACGGTTGCGATCGGCACCGGCACTGCGGGCGCCGCCGTGTGGAGCGTCTTGCCCGCGAGAATGATGTTCGACACGAAGAAGCCGAGATAGATCAGCGTGGTGAAGCACACGACCAGCAGCGATCCGTAGCGGCCGAATTGCGCGCGGCTCTGGATCATCTGCGGCGCGCCGACCAGTGGCCCCTGCGCGGAAGTGAGCGCATGAAAGATCGCGCCGAAGAACTGCCCGGCCGCGATCGCGACAATCGCGCTCATGAGGTCGAGGTGGAACACCAGTACCGACGTCGCACCGGAAATCACGGCCAGCGGGGCGACGTTCGTGCAGAACCACAGGGTGAAGAGGTCGGCCGGCTTGCCGTGCCGCGCCTCCGGCGGAACATATTCGATCGAGTTGCTTTCGATGGCGAGAACGCTGCCGTCGCTTTCCTGCTTTGTCATGCTGTCTCCATCTTTATTGCCGGGGCCATGCGTCGCCGCATGCGCCTGATGACGCGCGCGGCGCGGCATGGCCCTTGCGGCCTTGAGTCGATACTGCCGGCGAAAGCGTAGCCGCTCAGCGCATCACGAACGGGTCGCCGATCGGATCGTCCGACGTGCGCAGCCACACGGACTTCGTGGTCGTGTATTCGAGCGCGGCGCTCAGGCCGCCTTCACGTCCATGCCCGGACAGCCCGAAGCCGCCGAACGGCACGAGCGGCGACACGGCCCGATAGGTGTTGATCCACACGATGCCGGAGCGCACGCGCTTCGACACGCGGTGCGCACGCGTCAGGTTGGTCGTGAAGATACCGGCCGCGAGGCCGTAGGCGGTGCCGTTTGCCTTCTCGATCGCTTCCTGTTCGGATTCGAACGTGTCGACCGACAACACCGGGCCGAACAATTCGGTCGTGATGCTGTCGGCTTGCGCAACGCCGGTGCAGTCGAGGATCGTCGGTGCGTAGTAATACCCGTCGCGCTCCAGCCTCTTTCCGCCTGCGAGCACCTTGGCACCCTGGCGCGCCGAGTTCTCGACGACCGTCTCGATGTTGCGAAGCTGCCGTTCCGTACACAGCGGGCCGTACTCGGTTTCCCGCTCGTTGGGTGAACCCACGCGAATCCGCGACACACGCTCGACCAGCAGCGCAAGGAACTGCTCCTTGACGGAAGCCTCGATCAGCAGGCGCGACCCCGCGACGCAACTCTGGCCGCTCGCCGCGAAGATCGCGGCGACCTGCGCATTCACCGCGCTCTGGATATCGGTATCGGCGAACACGATGAACGGCGACTTGCCGCCGAGTTCGAGCGACACCTTCGCGAGGTTGTTGGCCGTGTTTCGCACGATGTGGCGCGCGGTCTCGGGGCCGCCGGTGAACGCGACCTTGTCCACGCCCGGGTGGCTGCTCAGCACCGCGCCGCATTCCGGGCCGAAGCCGGTAATGACGTTGACGACGCCCGGCGGGAATCCTGCCTCGTGCACGATGCGCGCGAACTCGAGCAACGGTCCCGGTGCTTCCTCGGACGCCTTCAGCACCACCGTGCAGCCGGCCGCGAGCGCCGGGCCGATCTTCACCGCGGACAGGAACAGCTGGCTGTTCCAGGGCACGATCGCGGCGACCACGCCGACCGGCTGCCGCTCGAGCCACACCTGCATGTCCGGCTTGTCGACGGGGATGCTGCTGCCTTCGAGCTTGTCGGCGATGCCCGCGTAGTAGCGGTAATACTCGGCGACGTACGCGATCTGGCTCGACGTTTCCCGGATGATCTTGCCGGTGTCGTTCGTTTCGATTTCGGCGAGCCGCGGTGCAGCTTTTTCGACCAGATCGGCGAGCCTGTACAGCAGCTTGCCGCGCGCGGACGCGGAAAGCCCCGCCCAGGCGGGATCGGTCAGCGCGCGACCGGCCGCCGCTACCGCGCGGTTCACCTCGTCGGTGCGGGCTTCCGGCATCTGCGCCCACACGGCGCCGGTCGCCGGATTGATGCTGCCGAACGTGGCGACACCGGGCCCGAACTGCCCGTCGATATACAGCTGAAATTGCACATTCATGGCATCGCCCCCTTACTGGAACGCCGGCATCACGTCGCGGATCATCCGCTCGAGCGACGCCTTCTTGCGCTCGAAGCTCATGCCGGTATCGATCCAGAACGAGTACTCGTCGAAGCCGAGCTCTTCATAGGCCTTCAGGCGCCCGATCACTTCCGCGGGCGTGCCGATCACGTTGTTCTTGCGCATCGCTTCCGGCGTGTAGAAGGGGTGCGCCGCGATTTCGTCGCGGCTCAGCGGCTTGATCATCCCGCGGCTGACCGGACGCTCGTTCTTGAACCACGCGCCGAAGTAGTTGTAGAACACGTTGACTTCGTCGGCGGCCAGCTGTGCGTCGTCCTCGCTGCTTGCCACATAGGTGTGACGCAGCAGCATGATCTGCGGGCGCGGCACGTCGCTGAACTTCGCGCACGCGGCGTTGAAGTGGCCGACGAGCTTCTCGACTTCCTCGTCACCGAGGTGCAGCGGCGTGACCTGCACGTTGCAGCCGTTGGCCACCGCGAACTCGTGGCTGTTCGGATCGCGCGCGGCCACCCAGATCGGCGGATGCGGCTGCTGCAGCGGCAGCGGTGACGACGTCGTCGACGGGAATTGCCAGAACTCGCCGCCGTGCGCGTAATCGCCTTCCCACAGCTTCTTTACGGCCGGAATGAGTTCGCGCAAGCGCTGGCCTGCGCCCCACGCGTCGAGGCCCGGCATCAGGCGCTCGTATTCGAACGAGTACGCGCCGCGCGCGATCCCGAGCTCCAGGCGGCCGCCCGTGATGATGTCCGTCATCGCGGCTTCGCCGGCGAGCTTGATCGGATGCCAGAACGGCGCGACGACCGTGCCCGTGCCGAGCCGCACGCGCTTCGTCTTGTTCGCTAGGTCGACGAGGTTGATGAACGGGTTCGGCGCGATCGTGAAGTTCATGCCGTGGTGCTCGCCGGTCCAGACGGCATGCATGCCGCCGCGGTCGGCGATCTGGCACAGCTCGACCATCTCGTCGTACAGCTGCTTTTGGCTGGTCTGGTCGGAGACGCGCTCCATGTGGACGAAAAGCGAAAAACGCATGATGTGACCTTTCAGGAAAGAAGCGGGCGGATGGTGCCGGTGCTGTGATCGCCGAAGTACAGGCCGTAACTCTTCAACTGACTCTCTTTGCGATAGCGCTCGAGCATGCTGGCGAGCGCGCTGTCCTGGAACGCGTCGGCGTCGAGGTCGTCGAGGCTCACGAATTCGCCGGCGACCGCCGCTTCGTCCGGTGCGCTGCAGAGGAACGAGATGTACTGGTAGTGCGTCTCGGTATTGTTGTAGACCGAATAGATGAAGCTTGCCGATGCGTCCGGCTGGTATTGCCGGAACAGTTCGGCGAGCGCCTTGTCGGCGCCTGCGTTGCCGATTTCCCGGGTGGGCAGCGCCCACTTGCGATCGGCCGTCTTCACCATCAGGACCTTGTCGTCGCGCGTGATGATCGCGCTGACGATGACCTTCGGTCCGGCGATGACTTCGGCCGACAGCTTCGCCGGCGTGAAGTAGCCGCCGCGGTAGTAGCCGAGCCCCGCGTAGCCGGCGGAATGGAACGCCTCGATCTTGCCGATGATGAGCGCGTGATCGCCCGCGTCGATCACTGCGTGCGTCGTGCAGTCGAACCACGCGCTGACGTCGTCGATCAGCGGGTTGCGATGCGCGCTCAGGTGCCAGCCGACGTTCGCGAAGCGATCGTCGCTCGGTCGCGCGAAGGTGTTGGAGAGGTCCTTTTGCCCTTCGGCGAGGATGTTGATCGCGAAGTGGCCGATCGTGGAAAACGTCTGGAAATTGCTCGACGTCTTCGCGATGCTGACGAGCAGCAGCGCCGGATCGAGCGACACCGACGAGAACGAGTTCGCGGTGAAGCCGAGCGGCTGGCCGTCGTCGCGCGCGGTGGTGACGATCGTCACGCCGGTCATGAATGCGCCGAACGCGTCGCGCAGCTCCCGCGAGTTGATGATCGGCGTTTCCTGGCTGATTGCTTGGCTCATGTCACACTTCCGATTTCAGGGTTTCCGCCTGCGGCACGGTGTGCAGCCACGCACGCAGCGCGCGATTGACGGCGTCGGGCGCGGTCAGGTTCACCATGTGGCGCTCGTTCTCGATCACGACAGCCTTGCCGTCTTGCGCGGCCTGCGCCATTTGCCGGGCCATCTCGGGCGTCGAATTCGGGTCGTCCGACCCGGTGAGCACGAGGGCAGGGCACGCGATCCGGTGCCAGCTGTCCGCGTATATGTCGTCACCGTTCGCGAACGCGGTGTACGCGGTCGCGTAGCCGGCCAGATCGACCGACTGCAGCCACGCTTCCACCTTCCGCGCGGCGGCCTGCTGCGCGTCTTCCGCGTTGAACCAGCGCCGCAGCGGCGTATCGATGTCGATGGTGCCCGAGCGCAGTTCGGCGGCACGTTGCAGCACGGCCTCGCGCGCCTGTTCGGTGCGGCGGTACACGCCGTTCAGGACTGCCACGCGCTTGACCAGATCGGGCCGCGTCACGGCGACGCCGGCGGCGATCAGCGAACCCATCGAGTGGCCGGCAAGGTTGACGGGGCCGACCTTCAGCGCCTCGATGAACCCGACGGCCCACTGGACGAACTGCTGCAGGTCGGCGTCGGTGTCGAGCGCATCGCTCATCCCGTGGCCCGGCATGTCGACGGAGATCACGCGGAAATCGCGCGACAGGTCGTCGATCTGCGGATACCACGCGCCCGCCTGCATGCCGACCCCATGAATCAGCACCAGCGGTTCGCCGGTGCCCTGGTCGAGATAGTGGGCGACGCGTTTATTTGACAGCAGCAGGGTTCTTGACGTCATTTCCGAGCTCTGCGAGATCTTTGTAGCGGTCGCCGATGCGGTGATGCGGACGGCCGGCGGTCGCGGCGCCGATGGCGATGACCAGTTCGTCGGCGGCCGGTGCATCCGGGATCGAGAACTGGAGCGTCAGGTAGTGCGAACGGCGGCCTTCGTCATTCTTGTCCATCATCGGGATCAGCAGCGGCGCATTGGCCGGGCCGCGCGTATTGTTGAACGCGAGGTACGACTTCGCGCCGACGGCCGTGCGATAGATGTTGCCGAAGTGCAGCGTATGGATCAGCGCGGATGCATGCTCGATTTCGCCGTCGAGGCCGACGATCGCGCTCTTGCCGAACGCTTCGACCGCGTCGCCCGAACCGGCCTCGTCGAGGATCAGTTTGGTCAGGTGTTCGCCGAGCTGCGGGGCGATCGCGCGAATCTCCGGCGACAGGTCCTCGACGTACCCGCGGCCTGCCCACGGGTTCTTGATGACGGCGACGGCGCCGATCATCTTCAGTGGCTTGGCAGCGACCTTGTCGCCATCCACGTAGAGCGTCTCGACATGGAGGACGGATTTCCGAATCAGGCTCATGGCACCTTCCTTTCGTGCGTTGATTGTGCGATTCATTGTGGTATACCATGTTACGGCATGCCATGCGTGTAAACCCGTAGCAGGAATTTCCCAAGAGAGGTGACAAATGAGTGCGTACTGGATTGCCCACGTGCAGGTGCTGGATCCCGTGAAGTACAAGGACTACACGGACATCGCGCCGCAGGCGTTCAAGAAATTCGGTGCCGTGTTCCTGGCGCGTGGCGGCGCGTCGCAGACGCTGGAGGGCGATGCGTTCGAGCGCCACGTCGTGATCCGCTTTCCCGACATGGAAACGGCGCTTGCGTGTTATCACTCGCCGGAGTACCAGGCGGCGAAGGCGAAGCGGGATGGATATTGCCGGGCGCAGATCGCGATCGTCGAGGGGCTCGGGGGCTGATCGCCTGGTCGGGCGCGGGCGCAGGCCGGGCGGGATGGAAGACGCTGGCAGTTAGGTCATAATATGGCATTCCATGTTTGCGCCCGGCTCGCGGCCGGCTGCAGGCCCATACCCGTTTCCAGAGTGCCGCTCATGCAAGACCTGAAAATCGACCGCAATGCCAAGACCCTGCGCGAACTGACGCTCGACAAGCTGCGTGGCGCGATCGTGCAGGGCTATTTCCGGCCGGGTGCCCGGCTCGTCGAGCGCACGCTGTGCGATGAGCTCGGCGTCAGCCGCACGGTGGTGCGCGAGGTGCTGCGGCATCTCGAGACCGAAGGGCTGGTCGAGACCGTGTCGCGGCAAGGGCCGGTGGTCGCGCGGCTCGATCCGGCGCAAGTCGGCGAGATCTACGAACTGCGCGGCCTGCTCGAAGCCAATGCCGCGCGTGCCTGCGCAGAGCGCGCGACGCCCGAAGTCGTGCGGCAGTTGCGAGAAATTCGGGCAACGATCGAGGATGCGTTCGAGAAGCAGGAACTGCCACGTGTGCTCGAATTCACCGAGCGTTTCTACGAAACCCTGTTCGAAGCCGCAGGAAAGCAGGTGTCGCTGACGGTGGTCAAGACGCTGAACGCGCGCATCAACCGGTTGCGCGCGCTGACCATCGCGATGCCGGGGCGCGGCGGCGATTCCAACACCGAGATGAACCGCCTGCTCGAAGCGATCGAGCAGCGCGACGGCAACGCGGCATCGGCCGCGTCGGCTGCGCACATCAAGCGGGTTTCCGAGCTGGCGCTGTCTGCGCTCGCGCAACAGCAGGACGAGGCATCCAGCGATAGTTGATGCAGCCCGAGCGCGAGCATCCAGACGCGCGAATTGACCCGGAAGGCCGCCGGCGTGCTACGCCGGCGGCCTTTTGTTTTGGCTATCGAATACGTGGCGATCCGCGGATGCATCATGGTTTTCCATGATTTTTGACACGTTGTTGTCGACCATAAGATGGCATACCATAATCTCATCGAGTAGCGCAGTAATCACGGGAGCACGCCATGACTGAGTCGATGACCGGGTCCACCGCGCAGCAGGCATTCGACACGCTCGGATTCCGCCGCGCCCTCGGCGCATTCGTCACCGGCGTGACGGTCGTCACGACGATCCAGCCCGACGGGTCGCCGCGCGGTTTCACCGCGAACTCGTTCACGTCGGTGTCGCTCGATCCGCCGCTGATCCTCGTGTGCATCGCGAAGACGGCATCGAGCCATGCGGTGTTCTCGGCTACGCAGCGTTTTGCCGTCAGCGTGCTGGCGGAAAACCAGACCAACGTGTCCGGCGTGTTCGCATCGAAGGCGCAGGACAAGTTCGCGCAAGTGCCATGGGACACGCGCAAGACGGGCGCACCGGTGATCCGGGATGCGGCGGCGAGCTTCGACTGCGTGACCCACGACGTGGTCGATGCAGGCGACCACGTCATTCTGATCGGGCGCGTGGTCGATTTCGCGCAGACGAGCGCGTCGCCGCTCGGCTATTGCCGCGGCGCTTACGTGAACTTCACGCTGTCGCAGGACGCGTTGTCCGCAGCAGGCGGGCATGCCGAGGTGGGTGCGATTCTCGAACATCGCGACGGGCTGGTGCTCGTCGATACGCCGCACGGGCTGCGCTTGCCGACCGGCACCCGGCTCGATCCGGCCAGTGACCCCGCGAGCCTGCGCGGCGTGCTCGCGAAGCTCGGCCTCAACGCGCATCTCGACTTCCTGTTCGCAGTTTTCGAATCGGCCGGCGGGCGCGAGGCTGGCGTCAATATCCATTACCGCGGCCGTGTTATGCCTACCGGTTCGCCGTGGTTCGACAGCAGCATCCGTATCGTGCCGCTCTGGCAAGTGCCGTGGGACGAGATCGCCGACCCCGCCGTGCGCTCGATGCTCGAACGCTACGTGCGTGAACGCCGGCAGGACGCGTACGGCATCTATGTCGGCGATACGGAGGCTGGCACCGTGCAGACACTTGCAGTCGCGCATTGAAGCGACTTGCCGCAATCAGGCGTGGCGAAGACACAAGAATCAGGATCATGATGCCGGCGAGGTTTGCGCCGCCGGTCTGAAGGCGCGTATTCGAATGGCTGCCATCCCGGCGGTCGCGACGCGCGGCGTTTCCCCTTGGAGAGAGAGACCATGAGCAGCAGAAGCATCCCGCGTTTCGCAGCGTCGCGCCTGGCATGCATTGCACCGTTGGCCGCCCTGTGCGCCGCGCCGGCACTGGCCGCCGATCCGATCGTGTTCACCAGCTGGGGCGGCACGACCCAGTCGTCGCAACAGAAGGACTGGGCGCAGCCGTTCACGCAGGCTAGCGGCATCAACGTGCTGATGGACGGGCCGACCGACTACGGCAAGCTCAAGGCGATGGTCGACAGCGGCAACGTCAGCTGGGACGTGGTCGACGTCGAGGGTGACTTCGCGTATGCGGCGGAAAAGGCAGGGCTGATCGAGCCGATCGACTATTCGGTGGTGAACAAGGCCGAACTCGACCCGCGCTTCGCGACGCCGTCTGCGGTGGGCAGCTTCTATTATTCGTTCGTGCTCGGCTACTACAAGGCGAAATACACGAGCGCGCAGCCGCAGAACTGGGCGGACCTGTTCGATACCAAGCGCTTCCCTGGCAAGCGCACCTTCTACAAGTGGTCGGCGCCGGGCGTGCTCGAGATCGCGTTGCTCGCCGACGGCGTCGCGCCCAACAAGTTGTATCCGCTCGACCTCGACCGCGCATTCAAGAAGCTCGATTCCATCAAGGGTGACATCGTCTGGTGGAGCGGCGGTGCGCAGTCGCAGCAGTTGCTCGCGTCGGGCGAAGCGCCGATCGGCATGTTCTGGAACGGCCGCCTGCATGCGCTCGCACAGACAGGCGTGCCGGTCGGCATGTCATGGAACCAGAACCTGACCGCCGCCGACATGCTCGTGATCCCGAAGGGCGCGAAGCATCGCGACGCGGCGATGAAGTTCCTCGCCGCCGCGACGGGTGCGCAGGCTCAGGCGAAATTCGCGGCCGACACCGGTTATGCGCCGATCAACGTGAAGTCGGCGGCGCTGATGCAACCGGCAATCGCGAAAACGCTCCCGGACCAGTACAAGGCCACGCAGATCAACCTCGACATGAAATACTGGGCCGAGAATCGCGACGCGATCGCGAAGCGCTGGTACGCGTGGCAGTCGAAGTAAGCCGGCGTGGCTAGTCGTATGGATCTGAATTCTGTTCAGGAGGCCGAACCGGATCGAGCCGGCGCGGATGAGCAACGAACCTGCTTGGGGCCAGCGGTAACAGGCACTCAAGTGCTGGCGCTGGCCGACCAAGGAGCCACCATGCCAAACGTATTGAGTACCGTCGCGCATCCGAGCGCGACGCCGCCGCGCAAGCGGCGCGACTGGCGCAGCATGCGGCTGCTGACGCCCGCAGTGCTGCTGCTCGTGATCTTCTTCCTGCTGCCGGTGCTGTCACTGCTGTTGCGCAGCGTGCTCGAACCGATGCCCGGGTTGCACAACTACGAGCAGCTGCTCGGCTCGACGACGTACGTGCGCGTGTTCGGCAATACGTTTCTTGTTGCGACGGTCGTCACGCTCGTCACGCTGATCGTCGGCTTTCCGATGGCATGGCTGCTCGCGATCGCGCCGCGCCGGCTCAGTTCGGTGCTGTTCGCGATCCTGCTGCTGTCGATGTGGACGAACCTGCTCGCACGGACGTTCGCATGGATGGTGCTGCTGCAGGGAACGGGGCCGATCAACCGCGCGCTGATGGCGCTCGGCGTGATTCACGAGCCGCTGTCGCTGGTGAACAACCTGACCGGCGTGACGATCGGCATGACCTACATCATGCTGCCGTTCCTCGTGATGCCGCTGCATGCAACGCTGCGCGGCATCGACCCGTCGACACTGCGCGCGGCCGCGGTGTGCGGCGCGAGCCGCTGGCAGGCGTTCTGGCGCATCCTCGTGCCGCTCGCGATGCCGGGCGTGGCCTCCGGCGTCCTGATGGTGTTCGTGATGGCGCTCGGTTACTTCGTCACGCCGACGCTGCTCGGCGGCCCGTCGTACATGATGTTGGCGGAACTGATCGCGCAGCTCGTGCAGGAACTGCTGAACTGGGGCCTCGCCGGCGCCGCGGCCTTCGTGCTGCTCGCCGTGACGCTCGCCCTCTATGCGTTGCAGCTGCGCTTCACCGGCAGCGCGCACGCCACCACCGGAGGCCGCTGAGATGAAACAACCCCGAAGCTCACTACGTTCGCTGCTCCCGGAGGGGGCGCCAGCCTCCGTTGGGGCGGCCCGGCGGGAGGACTGACATGTTGCTCGATTTCGATCGCCTGGGCGCGCTGCGCTGGATCCTCGTGGCCGTGGGCGCGGCTGTTGCGTTGTTTCTGCTGTTGCCGATCGTCTTTATCGTCGCGCTGTCGTTCGGCGATTCGCAGTGGCTCATCTTCCCGCCGCCGGGCTGGACCCTCGAATGGTACCGGCAGCTTTTCACCGACGCGGGCTGGATCGACTCGCTGCTGACCAGCGCGAAACTGGCGGTGATCGTCACGATGCTGTCCGTCGCGATCGGGTTTCTCGCGTCGCTGGCGCTCGTGCGCGGTAAGTTCCGCGGCCGCGAGGCCGTGCGGGGCTTCTTCCTCACACCGATGGTGCTGCCTGTCGTCGTGCTCGCCGTCGCGCTGTACGGGTTCTTCCTGCGCATCGGCCTGAACGGCACGATGACCGGCTTCGTCATCGGCCACCTGATCATCGCGCTGCCGTTCTCGATCATCTCGATCAGCAATTCGCTCGTGAGCTTCGACACGGCGCTCGAAGACGCGGCGCTGATCTGCGGCGCGTCGCCGCTTACCGTGAAGCTGCGCGTCACGCTGCCTGCCATCCGGCTCGGCCTCTTCGCCGCCGCGATCTTCGCGTTCCTCGCATCGTGGGACGAAGTCGTCGTGTCGATCTTCATGTCGAGCCCGACGCTGCAAACGCTGCCCGTGCGGATCTGGGCGACGCTGCGGCAAGACCTGACGCCGGTCGTCGCGGCCGCTTCGTCGCTGCTCGTCGGACTCACGACCGTATTGATGCTGGCGGGCGCCGTGGTGCGCCGCGCACGCGCTCACTGAGGTAACACGCCATGACTGCATTCCTGCAAATCCAGCGCCTGCGCAAGACCTACGACGACGTCGTCGCGATCGACCAGGTATCGCTCGACGTGCGCAAGGGCGAATTCATGACCTTCCTCGGGCCGTCGGGTTCGGGAAAGAGCACCACGCTCTACATCGTCGCGGGCTTCCAGGAGCCGACCGACGGTCGCGTGCTGCTCGACGGCAAGCCGCTGCTGTCGGTCGCGCCGAACCGGCGCAATATCGGGATGGTGTTCCAGCGCTATACGCTGTTCCCGCATCTCACCGTCGGCGAGAACGTCGCGTTCCCGCTGCGCGTGCGCCGCCGGCCCGACGCCGAAGTGCGCGCGAAGGTCGAGCAGATGCTGAAGCTCGTGCATCTGTCCGAGTGCCGCGACCGGATGCCCGCGCAACTCTCCGGCGGCCAGCAGCAGCGCGTCGCGATCGCGCGTGCGCTGGCATATGATCCGCCCGTGCTGTTGATGGACGAGCCGCTCTCTGCGCTCGACAAGAAGCTGCGCGAGGAAATCCAGCTCGAATTGCGCCGCATTCACCAGGAAACTGGCGTGACGATTCTCTATGTCACGCACGACCAGGAGGAGGCGCTGCGCCTGTCGGACCGCATCGCCGTGTTCAACCAGGGGCGCATCGAGCAGGTCGGCACCGGCGAGGAGCTTTACGCGAACCCGGCATCGCGCTTCGTCGCGAGCTTCATCGGGAACTCGAATTTCCTGCCGGTCAAGGTGATGAAGCACGGCGACGGCCGCATCGGCGGTGTGTTGCCCAACGGCCTCGAAATGGCGTCGGACATGTTCCACCCGACGCTCGCCGCCGGCGACGAAGGCACGCTGATGATCCGCCCTGAACAGATGCGTATCAGTTCGCTGCAGCGCGCGAGCGGCACGAATGGTTTGAGCGCCGCGTCGGCCTTGCCCGTGACCGTGCGCGACGTCACCTATCTCGGCGATGCGATGCATTACGCGGTCGCGACGCCGTGGCAGCAGGAAATCTCGATCCGCACGCCGGCTGCGCATCGGCACGACAACGGCATCGTGATCGGCGCGCAGGCACTCGTCGACTGGGACGCACGCGACGCGCGCCTCTTTGCGCAAGCCTGACGGCGGCAGTCATGAGTCCTGCTCCGCCGTCCCTGAAAGTCCAGCGGCCGACCGCCACGCTGCGCGAGCTCGCGCTCGAGATGATGCGCACCGCGATCCTCGATGCGCATTTCCAGCCCGGCGAGCGGCTGGTCGAGCGCTCGCTGTGCGAGATCCTCGGCGTGAGTCGAACCGTCGTGCGCGAGGTCCTGCGGCATCTGGAAACGGAAGGTCTAGTCGCCTCGATTCCGAACCAGGGGCCGATCGTCGCGGTCCTCGATTTCGACACGGCCGCCGAGATCTACGAAATACGCGCGTTGCTGGAGGGCGAGGCGGCGATGGCCTGTGCGCAGCATGCGGACGAATCGCTCGTCGCCGAGCTGGGCGCGTGTATCGACGCGATCCGGCAAGCGTTCGATGCGCAGGATCATCAGGCGGTGAAGGTGCTCACGTCGGCATTCTACGAACGCATGTTCATCGCCGGGCAAAAGCACGTCGCATGGGAAATCGTTCAGACGCTGATCGCGCGTATCAACCGGCTGCGTGCGCTGACGATCGCGTCCGACGATCGCGGGCACCGGGCGGTCGAGGAGATGCGCGCGATTCTCGCGGCCATCGCGGCGGGCAACGGCGTGGCGGCGCGCGAAGCGGCCATCGCGCACGTGCACCGGGTGGCCGAGATCGCACGCGGGCTGCTCACGCACGGTCACGAGAGTGCATCGTGGCGTCAGGCGAGGTAGCGCGTCTGGCTTCGTGATGCAGTGCCTGGCGCCCTCCGTCATTTGAAATTCTCCGTATTCGCGGCTCGAGTCGTGCTCGGGTCGCCTCCTGCATTTTTATCCCCGGAAGGACCGATCGTGGAATTGAACACGCTGTTGAAGGCCCCGGCGCTGTTGCGTCAGCAGGCTTATGTCGACGGGCAATGGTGCGACGCCGACTCGGGCGAGCGCCTCGGCGTGCTCGGCCCGGCGACGGGCGCAACACTCGGCACCGTACCGAGCTCGGGCTCGCCGCCTACCTCTTCAGCCGCGACATCGGGCGTGTGTGGCGGGTGGCCGAGCAGCTCGAATACGGGATGGTCGGCATCAATACGGGCCTCATTCCCAACGAGGTCGGGCCGTTCGGCGGCGTGAAGCAGTCGGGAGTCGGCCGCGAAGGGTCCCGCTACGGCATCGACGATTATCTGGTCATCAAGTATCTGTGCATGGCGGTCTGATCGCCGGTTCGTTTGACTGAAAGAGGGCGCGCCGACATGGATACGTGGTCGTCCAGAAACGCCGGACTCGCGCGCGATCGCATGGGACACACGCATCGTCGATGCGGGCGAACTCGCCGGCACGCGATACCCGCCCGGGTAACGCTGCACGTCGTTGCGATTTGCCTCGCGATGAAGACGATGGCGAACGAATGACGCTGTCGTGGAGGCTGCCCGCGCTGGCGAGCAGGGGCGCGGATTCGCCGTGGTGGCGAGCGAAGTGCACGGTCCGGCACAGTCCTCGGCTTCGGCTCCGAAAGAAATAGAGGAACTGGTCAGCACTTCTGTTGCCCTGATCCTGGACGGCGCGACGCAGGCGACGGACGTCGGCGCGACGATGGGACGCGTCAAGCAGGCGATCAGGCCGGTGTCCGATATCGTCGGCGAGATCGCCGCTGTGTCGGACGAGCCGAGCCGCGGGATCGAACCAGTCGATCAGGCCGTCGCGCGGCAGAATGGGGCTCTTGGCGAACAGTCGGCGGCAGCGGCACGTTTGCTGGAAGAGCAGGCAATGACTCCGGGCAAGGCTGGCTCGGTATTCAAGGCCTCGGAGAGCGAAATGTCTGCATGAAAGCGGGCGTTCTCAACGTTACATGCTTGGGTAATTCGGCCCGCCGCTGCCTTCCGGCGTGACCCACACGATGTTCTGCGTCGGGTCCTTGATGTCGCAGGTCTTGCAGTGCACGCAGTTCTGCG
>NZ_QTQJ01000035.1:0-76129 GCF_003853795.1 Burkholderia sp. Bp8991
GATCTACACGTCGGTCGGCCTGCAGAAGCAGGGCAAGAACCTGTTCTACCGCGACCTGCTGCACCACCTGTCGCATTCGAGCGACCGCTTCATCATCGCGCCCGGGATCAAGGGCCTCGTGATGCTCGTGTTCACGCTGCCGTCGTTCCCGTACGTGTTCAAGATCATCAAGGATCAGTTCCCGCCGCCGAAGGAAACGACGCGCGCGCAGATCATGGAGAAGTACCAGCTCGTGAAGCGCCACGACCGTCTCGGGCGGATGGCCGATACGCTCGAGTATTCGAGCGTCGCGCTGCCGCTGTCGCGGCTCGACCATGCGCTCGTGCGCGAGCTGGAAAAGGAAGTGCCGTCGCTGCTCGAATACGAGGACGACAACCTCGTGATCAAGCACCTGTACATCGAGCGCCGCATGACGCCGCTCAACCTGTACCTGCAGAACGGCACCGACGCGGACGTCGAGCACGGCGTGAAGGAGTACGGCAACGCGGTGAAGGAGTTGATGAAGGCCAACATCTTCCCCGGCGACATGCTTTACAAGAACTTCGGCGTCACGCGCCACGGCCGCGTCGTGTTCTACGACTACGACGAGATCGAGTACCTGACCGACTGCAACGTGCGGCGCGTGCCGCCGCCGCGCAACGAGGAAGACGAGCTGTCCGGCGAACCGTGGTATACCGTCGGCCCGCACGACATCTTTCCGGAAACCTACGGACCGTTCCTGCTCGGCGACCCGCGCGTGCGGACGGTCTTCATGAAGCATCACGCGGACTTTTTCGAACCCGCGCTGTGGCAGGCCAGCAAGGACAGGCTGCTGCAGGGCGAGTTGCCCGATTTTTACCCGTACGACGTGTCGCTGCGCTTCAGCGTGCGCTACCCCGAGCGCTTCGACGCGACGCCGGACGCCGGTGACGACGCAAGCGACGCGCAGCGCGCCGCCTGACGCACCGTCCGATCGAACCAAACCCGTTATCGACCTGACTTCCGCCAACGGAATCCACACCGATGAATACCCAAGACAATCCGCTTTCACACCTGTTCGACAACAACGACGCCTGGGTCAAGCGCCAGCTCGCCGACGATCCCGATTTCTTCGCGCGTCTCGCCGACCAGCAGGCGCCGGAATATCTGTGGATCGGCTGCTCGGATTCGCGCGTGCCCGCGAACCAGATCATCGGCCTGCCGCCGGGCGAAGTGTTCGTGCACCGCAACATCGCGAACGTCGTCGTGCACAGCGACCTGAACTGCCTGTCGGTGATCCAGTTCGCGGTCGACATCCTGCGCGTGAAGCACATCATGGTCGTCGGCCACTACGGCTGCTCGGGCGTCAACGCGGCGCTGCACAACCGCCGCGTCGGCCTCGCGGACAACTGGCTGCATCACGTGCAGGACGTGCGCGAACGCCACGCCGCGCTGCTGGACGAATGGCCGGTCGGCGAAGCGCGCTATCGCCGCCTGATCGAGCTGAACTCGATCGAGCAGGTCGTCAACGTATGCCGCACGACGATCGTCAACGACGCATGGGCGCGCGGCCAGTCGCTCACCGTGCACGGGCTCGTGTACGGCGTGCACGACGGGCGGATGCGCAACCTCGGGATGGCCGTGTCGAGCTTCGACGCGCTGGATGCAACCTACAAGCGCTGCGTCGCGGCGCTGACCGCGCGCGGCCAGCACGCGCCCGACAACGACATGGTCGCGGCGGACGCCGCGCGGCTCGACGACGTCGCGCAGGCGGTCGCCGCCACGCTGAAGCCGTGCGACGACGCGAAGTAACCGACTCGAAGTAGCCGACGTGCGCGGCCACGCGGGCGCGGCACGCCAGCGCCCCGCCGCGCGCCATCCGGCTGAAGGTGCATCATGATGGCGGGGCCGCGCCCCCTGCATCCCGTCGCGCGACGGGTGCGCCGTGCGCACACGCCAGCCGGCGCAACGGCGGTCATGCGGCCGCGACGGCCGTCGAACTGATCTGACACCGGCACTGCCGCGACGGCGGTGCAATGCAAAGGAGCGGCGAACATGAAAACCGTACTGATCGTCGGCGCATCGCGCGGCCTCGGACGCGAATTCGTCCGGCAATACCGGCGCGACGGCTGGAACGTGATCGCGACCGCGCGCGACGACGCATCGCTTGCCGCACTGCGCGAACGCGGCGCGCACGCGCATGCGCTCGACATCGCGCAGCCCGAACAGATCGCGGCGCTCGGCTGGAAGCTCGACGGCGAACGGCTCGACGCGGCGGTGCTCGTGTCGGGCGTGTACGGGCCGCGCACCGAAGGGGTCGAAACGATCGGCGCCGAGGATTTCGACACGGTGATGCATACGAACGTGCGCGGGCCGATGCAACTGCTGCCGATCCTGCTGCCGCTCGTCGAGGACGCGCGCGGCGTGCTGGCGGTGGTCTCGAGCCGGATGGGCAGCATCGCCGAGGCGACCGGCACGACCGGCTGGCTGTACCGCGCGAGCAAGGCCGCGCTGAACGACGTGCTGCGCATCGCATCGCTGCAGACGCGCCACGCCGCCTGCATCTCGCTCCATCCCGGCTGGGTGCGCACCGACATGGGCGGCGCGCAGGCCGCGATCGATCCGGAGACCAGCGTGACCGGCATGCGCCGCGTGATCGCGGAAGCCGGCGCGGACGTGTCGCAGGCCAACGGCCGTTTCTTCCAGTACGACGGCGTCGAGCTCAGCTGGTGAGCCGGCATGACAACCCGGCGTCGTTAATTCCCGAATCGCATGATTTTGAACCGACCTGACGCGTGCCCGTGCGGCGGCGCGTCCCCCGTCCCTGCCGGCAAAGCCCCGGCGCCGCGCTATGCGGCCTGTTGCGGCCGCTTCATCGACGGCGGCGAAGCCGCGCCGACCGCCCTCGAATTGATGCGCTCGCGGTACAGCGCGTACGTGCTCGGCGCGACCGACTATCTGCGCGCGACCTGGGACGCGCGCACCTGCCCGGCCGATCTCGATGCGGACCCGAATGCGCCCGACGCGCCTCGCTGGCTCGGCCTCGCCGTCAAACGCCATGCCCGGCTCGACGAACAGCACGCGGAGGTCGAATTCGTGGCCCGCTACAAGGTCGGCGGGCGTGCGTACAGGCTCCACGAGACAAGTCGTTTCACACGCGACGAGCACGGTTTCTGGCGCTATGTCGACGGCGAAGTAAGCGAACGCTGACAAATAGTTGCCATGTCAGACGCCGGGTAATTCCCGCATTGCACAACCTGAATTTGTCGGGCTAGGATGGCCGTCAGATTGGTCATGTTGCATGGCAGGGCTTACGAATGGCGTTCAGCAAGGTATTGGTGGGATGGATGGCGGCCTGCGCGCTGTCGGCCGCTCAGGCCGGTACGGCGCCGAACGCGCAATCTGGCGCGGCCACGGCCAGCGGCTCGCTCGCCCACGCCGAGCGCTTCGATTACGGCGATTCGGGCCTCCCGCAGGTCGCCGCGAACCTCAACGAACAAATCGTCAGCATTCCGGCCGATGCTTCGGGCGCCGTGATGCTCGAGGCCACGCTGTTCAAGCCGAACGGCCCCGGCCCGTTCCCGCTCGTCGTCTTCAACCACGGCAAGAACACCGGCGATCTTCACCAGCAGCCGCGCAGCCGGCCGCTCGCGTTCGCGCGTGAATTCGTGCGCCGCGGCTATGCGGTGATCGCGCCGAACCGCCAGGGCTTCGCCGGTTCGGGCGGCGCGTACCAGCAGGAAGGCTGCAACGTCGGCAAGAACGGCCTCGTGCAGGCCGCCGACGTCGACGCGACGGTCCGCTACATGTCGCGTCAGTCGTACATCGATGCGTCGCGCATCGTCGTCGCGGGCACGTCGCACGGCGGCCTCGTGTCGGTCGCATACGGTACCGAGGCGGCGCCCGGCGTGCGCGGCATCATCAACTTCTCCGGCGGGCTGCGCCAGGACCTCTGCGACGGCTGGCAGCGCAATCTCGTCGACGCGTTCGACCAGTACGGCGCGCATACGGCCGTGCGGTCGCTGTGGCTGTACGGCGACAACGATTCGGTGTGGACGCCCGCGCTCGTCGCGCAGATGCACGACGCCTACGTGTCGCACGGCACGCAGGCGCAGTTCATCGATTTCGGCCGCTACAAGGACGACGCGCACCGGCTGATCGTCGATCGCGACGGCGTGCCCGTGTGGTGGCCGGCCGTGCATGCGTTCCTCGCGGAACTGAACCTGCCGACCTCGGTGCGCTATGCGGTCGCGAACCCGCACGAGCCGAATGCGACCGGCTATGCGTCGATCGACGCGGTCGAGGCGGTGCCGTTCCTCGACGCAGCCGGCCGCGAAGGCTATCGCCGCTTCCTGAGCCAGCATCCGAGCCGTGCGTTCGCGGTGTCGGCTGAAGGCGCATGGTCGTGGGCCGAAGGCGGCGACGATCCGATGGCGCTCGCGCTCGACAACTGCTCGAAGCAGGGCGCGGGCGCGTGCCGGCTGTATGCGGTCAACGATCGCGTCGTGTGGAACGACAACGCGACGCAGACGGCCGACGGCGGCGACGATCACACCCGCGATACCGATACGCGCGCACTGGCTTCGCGCTGACGCGCGGCTTCGCTCCTCCCACTTTGCGCCCCCTCCATTCACGGTCGTCGCGGCGCTCTACCGCCTGCTCGTCAAATCGAGCACACGAGACGTAATGCTCGCTTTTACGAGCAATCGACTTGAATTCGCGCCAGCGTAGTCCGTGATGATCGTTATTTCGATCACAATCGATCTAACGATCGATTTTACGAACATGAAGGTCAATCAAGCTGCGGCAGCCAGCCCAACTGTCCTCGCGGAAGCCGCACGAGTTGGAGAAGCACTCGCCCGTGTGCGCATCTCGCGACGCGTTCAGCAGAACGAGGCGGCCATCTTCGTGCAAGGCAGTGGTCTCGGCGGCGCCCATCCAAAGGCTACGTCCAGCGCGGGATCGTTGATCCGGACGCACAAGAGCTATATCCAGCAGCGCTATACCTACGATGGGCAGTGCAAGGCGGCCGGCCTGAGCAACATGCACGGCCTGCGGCATCGTTACGCGCAGGATCGTTACGAAGCGTTGACGGACTGGAAGACGCCGGCTGCGGGCGGCCTTCGGCGCGGTCACTGACGCTTGCGCAGCGCGCCTTGGATGCGCAGGCGCGGCAGGCGATCAGCCGCGAGTCGGGGCACGAGAGGACGCAGATCACGGCAGTGTATCTGGGAAGATGAGGAGGCAAGTTACGACGTGTAGAAATCTACGAGTGGAAACGCCACTGCCTTCGCCGCAGCAATGACACACTTCTGTCCTAGTTGTATAGAAACAGGAGCGGACTTCCAAGACATTTTTTTACTTCCTCGATCGGCACGCACTGCGAGCCTACTCCCTCCGAATACTTGCTCGTCAAGCGTGCGAAGCAAGAAGCATTAGCCATGGCCTGCTTGTAGATTTTTGATTTTCTGGTATCAGATAAATTCAATTCCCCCACCAACCCAAAACCCATTTCAAAAGAAGACTCTAAATTTCTATTTACATCCACCGCGAACAAGTATTTATCCCAGCATGCCTTGCGCTCTGGCGTCGCATGAGGAGAGTCACTATGAAGCGACAGCTTCATTCTCAACTTCAAGTCACCAATTATAAAAAAATATTCGGGTCTCGGAATCCAAGCTATCGCGTCACCATAACCATGAAAGTACGCTTGATCATAACGTCCCTCATTAAAAAAAAGCCTCCCCCTTTTCTCGGCCAGGGCTGCATTTTTGACATTCTCCTTGACCCCTATATTTTTCTTGTAATTTTCAACCGTCGCCTTAAATACCTCCCATTCAGTTATGATGCCTCCATCAGAATTCGACCCGAACGCATAGACATATGGGGACATGAGCATAAAAATAACAAGAGAGAATAAAAGAAAAAATTTATTTTTACTCATTATCTCGCCCTTTCAGGCTTACCTTTAACAATAAGTGTGCCGACGCTTTTTCCATCAGGGCCGCGATGACTAACAAGTGCCTCGTGAATTGACGCCCACTTTTTTATATTCACAACGGTAACACAACCTTCCGACACATTACCCACATGGACGTATCTGCTATTATTTCCATGCGCAATCGGGAACCATACCTGATGGTGAGATAGGCCCTGATATTCAGCCTTGTATTGATTTGTATAATCCCTTCTGTGCGCAAAATCAGGCAACAAGATCGTGTAGTTTCCAGGTGGAATGGGATGGAAATCACCACCCCAACTCGTGTTCATTGCAGCCTCAAAGTGAATCCCATCGAGAATCCCATCTGCCAATTGTTGCTGCATATTCTCCTTTCTGGATTTCGAGTACCATCTAGCATCAAAGCGCCCATAGGTCATAACCAGTTCAATTGGCTTCTGTTTAGGGGCTGTCTTGCCAAGATATTCACTAACATTGGCTCCCGACAGGAACGCGATCCGCCCCTTGGACTCGCCCTCAAGGATCTTGAAATAGGTCCGCCCATCTTTGCTTCCGATCAGCATGACCTTGCAATATTTGAAAAGCGATTTCCATTCGCTGCGAGGAACGTCATCCATCCCAACTAGTAACCATCCGCTGTCAGCGTCAACCTTGTTGACGTATCGAATGACATCAGCCGACACTTCCCGTGTGCTTCCCCGAGTCATATTTGTTGCTGCGCTCCCCGACCATGAAAGATCAGTCATGGCTCAAGCCTCTTTGTTATTTTTGAATAGCCGTTCGGTATCTGGCTCAATCGTAAGCACCTGCGCTTCACCGCTCATTACTCGGTCTGTACGCCCATCCTTATCAGTAACTCCGCGAATAGTCACTCCATCCACTGTTGTTATTTTGTAAGGCATTTCTGGAATCGGGTTTCCGTCCAAGTCATGCAAGATGAACTGCTCATCGAAGCGGAGGCCGTTGACGTATGCGGCATGCGCGGATACCAAACTGGCGGGCGCTGCTTGTGCAATGAGTACAGCACCGCAGGTTGTTCTGTGTCCTTCCGCGGCCATTGGTAGTTCCCCATCCGTGTCGGTGCAATGCTCCAGTCCTTCGGCCACCTTGAAAATATGCGGCGAGCATTTGGGGCACGTTACCGTATCCCCTTTACGCACAATCGGCCGGCCGTGCCATGAGTTGGTTGGACTGCCCGAAACTACGATGCCACCGTGAGAGGTCATATCCCCAACAACAATCTGCGCGTTACCAAATAGATTCATACGTGTCCCCATTGCTATCTCTCCTTCTGATTGGAAATCTGCGCTATACCTGTCAGGTCATGAGTTGATTGAGTAGAAAGCCGTGGCGCCACGGAAGGTAACTGGATTACTGCCACCAAGGCAGGGCTGGCAGCAGGCTCTCAGCAGAGATATGGACGCCCGTGGACGTACATGGATGCCTTCGCAAGCAAGCCTAGGTATCTGCCGTTCCCTTGTATATGGGACAGGTTCGAAAAGTACAGAGGTCTGTTTCGAGCACCAGGGCAATCGCACGAATTGTGTAAATGGTTAACAAGGGCTTCAGATTGCTTGTGAGCGTGTCCGAATCCGGCTGTAGTCATGGATTTTCCGTGAGGGAAACCCGTGCGAGAGTCGGATTTTCAGCAGGAAGTGTTGAGCATCGAGGAAGCATTCGGCAGCTTGACGGATCCGCGCAGTCGGCCGTCGCCGCATGATCTGCGCGAGATCCTGACGGTTGCGCTGTGCGCGATTCTGTCGGGAGCGGATAGCTGGGTCGCGATCCGGATCTGGGGCGAATCGAAGCTCGACTGGTTGCGTCGATACTTGCCCCTGGAAACGGGGTATTCCCTCGCGTGACACGTTCGGCCGCGTATTCGCGGCGCTTGATCCACTCGAGTTCGAAGCCAGTTTCGTGCGTTGGATGCGAGGGCTCTGCCCGGCGCTGGCCGACGAGGTCGTGGCGATCGACGACAAGAGCGTACGCGGCTCGCGCGGCACGAATCAGCGTGGCTCCCATCTGGTATCGGCATGAGCCAGCCAGTTGTCAGGTAATTTGCCTGACAAGGAAATCGACAAGATTGCGCCGGCGTTCCGTCACATCGACCACGTGGCCGACGCGGCACTTCGCAAAGCATTGCCCTGAACCTGCCAGCTCGATTTCGTCCAGTCGTCCAGCGTTGCGCCGCCCCGTCGATCGGAGCCTGCGCGAAGCAAGATCGCCCCGTTGTCGCCGCCAACACCGCACCACCATCATTCCCCATATTTCATCACCCGGCCGCACCCCATCCCGCGATTTTTTTCTGTCGGGGGTGTCACTCGAACGTCGTCATCTGCGGTCATTTCGGGGCATCTGGCGCGTACCGCCCCGAGCACCCCGGATCTGCGCCGAACTCCCGCCCGACAAGGCTTTGCGGTGTTTGTAACCGGTAGTGCAACGGACGGCGGAACACGCTAATCTCAGCGCGTTTTCCGTCTGTCGCCGCGCGGTATTCCGTTCGATACCCGCCGCCGCTTTACTCCCCGGAGTCGCCTTGAGTACGCCAGCCACCGATGACTGGGTCGCGCGCAGCCTGCGCGCGGTCTGGCATCCCTGCACCCAGATGAAGCACCACGAGCGCCTGCCGCTCATTCCCGTCGCGCGCGGCGCGGGCCTGTGGCTGTACGACCGCGACGGCCGCCGCTACTTCGACGCGATCAGCTCGTGGTGGGTGAACCTGTTCGGCCATGCGAACCCGGACATCAACGCGGCGCTGAAGGACCAGCTCGACACGCTCGAGCACGCGATGCTCGCCGGCTGCACGCACGAGCCCGCGATCGAACTCGCCGAACGGCTGCACGCGCTCACCGCGCGCACGCTCGGCCATGCGTTCTTCGCGTCGGACGGCGCGTCGGCCGTCGAGATCGCGCTGAAGATGAGCTTCCACGCGTGGCGCAACCGCGGCCGCGCGAACAAGCAGGAATTCGTCTGCGTCGCGAACAGCTATCACGGCGAGACGATCGGCGCGCTCGGCGTGACCGACGTCGCGCTGTTCAAGGATGCGTACGACCCGCTGATCCGCCATGCACACGTGGTCGCGTCGCCCGATGCGCGCGGCGCGCTGCCGGGCGAGACCGCCGCCGACGTCGCGGGCCGCGCGCTCGACGACGTGCGGCGCCTGTTCGCCGAACGCGCCGACCGAATCGCCGCGCTGATCGTCGAGCCGCTCGTGCAATGCGCGGCCGGCATGGCGATGCACGATCCGTCATACGTGCGCGGGCTGCGCGCGCTGTGCGACGAATTCGGCGTGCACCTGATCGCCGACGAGATCGCGGTCGGCTGCGGCCGCACCGGCACCTTCTTCGCGTGCGAACAGGCCGGCGTCTGGCCCGATTTCATGTGCCTGTCGAAGGGCATCAGCGGCGGCTACCTGCCGCTGTCGCTCGTGCTGACGCGCGACGACGTGTTCGCCGCGTTCTACGACGACGACACCACGCGCGGCTTCCTGCATTCGCATTCGTACACCGGCAACCCGCTCGCATGCCGCGCGGCGGTCGCGACGCTCGACCTGTTCGCGCGCGACGACGTGCTCACGAGCAACGCGCGCAAGTCGGCCGCGATGCGCGCCGCGCTCGCGCCGCTCGACGCGCACCCGCAGGTGCGTCACCTGCGCGAGCGCGGCACGCTGTTCGCCTTCGACGTCGCGCTCGACGGCGACGCGGCACGCGGCTTCTCGCGACGCTTCTTCGAGCGCGCGCTCGAACGCGAACTGCTGCTACGCCCGATCGGCACGACCGTGTACCTGATGCCGCCGTACGTGATGAGCGACGACGACATCGCGTGGCTCGCACAACGCACGCGCGACACGCTCGACGCGACACTCGCGGAGGCGGCGCGATGAAACAGCCGTCACCGAAAACGACCACGCCGCTGCTCGACACGCTGCAGCGCGGCCTCGCCGAACTCGATGCGCAGGGCCTGCGCCGCGTGCGCCGCACCGCCGACACCGCGTGCGACACACACATGCGCGTCGACGGCCGCGACATCGTCGGCTTCGCGAGCAACGACTATCTCGGCCTCGCCGCGCATCCGGCGCTCGTCGCCGCGTTCGCGGAAGGCGCGCGGCGCTACGGCTCCGGGAGCGGCGGCTCGCATCTGCTCGGCGGCCATTCGCGCGCGCACGCGACGCTCGAGGACGAACTCGCCGGCTTCGCGGGCGGCTTCTCCGATGCGCCGCGCGCGCTGTACTTCAGCACCGGCTACATGGCGAACCTCGCCGCGATGACGGCCCTCACCGGCAAACACGCGACGATCTTCTCCGACGCGCTGAACCACGCGTCGCTGATCGACGGGATCCGGCTGTCGCGCGCGACCGTGCAGGTCTATCCGCATGCGGACATGGCGGCGCTCGCCGCGCTGCTCGATGCGTCGGAGGCCGAAACGAAGCTGATCGTCAGCGATACGGTGTTCAGCATGGACGGCGACGTCGCGCCGCTCGCCGAACTCGTCGCGCTGGCCGAACGCCACGGCGCGTGGCTCGTCGTCGACGACGCGCACGGCTTCGGCGTGCTGGGCCCGCAGGGCCGCGGCGCGCTCGCGGCCGCCGCGCTGCGCTCGCCGAACCTCGTGTACGTCGGCACGCTCGGCAAGGCCGCCGGCGTCGCGGGCGCGTTCGTCATCGCGCACGAGACCGTGATCGAATGGATGATCCAGCGCGCGCGCAGCTACATCTTCACGACGGCGGCGCCGCCCGCGGTCGCGCATGCGGTATCGGCAAGCCTGAAGGTGATCGCCGGCGACGAAGGCGATGCGCGACGCGCGCACCTCGCCGCGCTGATCGAGCGCACGCGCGCGCTGCTGCGCATGACACGCTGGCAGCCGGTCGACTCGCACACGGCCGTGCAGCCGCTCGTGATCGGCAGCAACGACGCGACGCTCGCGGCGATGCGCTCGCTCGACGCGCACGGCCTGTGGGTGCCCGCGATCCGGCCGCCGACGGTGCCCGCCGGCACGTCGCGCCTGCGCATCTCGCTGTCGGCCGCGCATTCGTTCGACGATCTCGCGCGGCTGGAAACCGCACTCATCGAAGCCAGCGAGCAAACCGCATGAACGCACCGCTTTCCGTTTTCGTCACCGGCACCGACACCGAGATCGGCAAGACCTTCGTGTCGGCCGCGATGCTGCACGGCTTCGCACGTCACGGCCTGCGCGCGGCCGCGCTGAAGCCCGTGGCCGCCGGTGCGGTTGAACGCGACGGCGTCTGGCGCAACGAGGACGCCGACCAGCTCGACGCGGCCGCGAACGTCGTGCTGCCGCCCGAGCTGCGCACGCCGTTCCTGCTGAAGGCGCCGGCCGCCCCGCACATCGTCGCCGCGCAGGAAGGCGTGACGATCGACCTCGACACGATCGTCGCGAGCCACCGCGAGGCGCTGACGCGCGCGGACGTCGTCGTCGTCGAAGGCGTCGGCGGCTTCCGCGTGCCGCTGAACGACACGCAGGACACGGCCGATCTCGCGGTCGCGCTCGGCCTGCCGGTCGTGCTCGTGGTCGGCATGCGGCTCGGCTGCATCAGCCACGCGCTGCTGACGGCCGACGCGATTCGCCAGCGCGGCCTCACGCTCGCCGGCTGGGTCGCGAACCACGTCGACCCGGCCATGCCGTACGCCGACGAGAACGTCGCGACGATCCGCGACTGGCTCGCGCGCGAACATCGCGCGCCGCTGCTTGGCCGCATCGCGCACTTGGCGCCGGCCGCCCCCGAATCCGCCGCGGCGATGCTCGACATCGCCGCGCTCGTCGACACGCTGCGCCGCGCGCAGCATTGACGCCCCGATCCCCGCATTCACGACAGGAAAACCACCATGACCCAAGCCCAGACCGCCGCCGTGCAACCCGACGCGATCCCCGTGGCCGCCCCGACGTCGCAGCGCTGGCGCGTCGCCGACGTCGTCGCGCTGTTCGAGCTGCCGTTCAACGACCTGATGTTCCGCGCGCAGCAGGTGCATCGCGAGCACTTCGACGCGAACGCGGTGCAGCTGTCGACGCTGCTGTCGATCAAGACGGGCGGTTGCGAGGAGGATTGCGGCTACTGCTCGCAGTCGTCGCACCACGAGACGGGCCTGAAGGCCGAGAAGCTGATGGACGTCGACGCGGTGCTCGACGCCGCACGCGCGGCCAAGGCGAACGGCGCGAGCCGCTTCTGCATGGGCGCCGCATGGCGCAATCCGAAGGAGCGCCACATGCCGGCGCTGACCGAGATGGTGCGCGGCGTGAAGGAACTGGGCCTCGAGACCTGCATGACGCTCGGCATGCTGGAGGACGAGCAAGCCAGGGAACTCGCCGACGCGGGCCTCGATTACTACAACCACAATCTCGACACGTCGCCGGAGTTCTACGGCCAGGTGATCTCGACGCGCACCTACCAGGATCGTCTCGACACGCTCGACCGCGTGCGCGACGCGGGCATCAACGTGTGCTGCGGCGGCATCATCGGGATGGGCGAATCGCGCCGCGAACGCGCGGGCCTGATCTCGCAGCTCGCGAACCTGAACCCGTATCCGGAGTCGGTGCCGATCAACAACCTCGTCGCGATCGAGGGCACGCCGCTCGAAGGCACCGCACCGCTCGACCCGTTCGAGTTCGTGCGCACGATCGCGGTCGCGCGCATCACGATGCCGAAGGCCGTCGTGCGGCTGTCGGCCGGCCGCGAGCAGCTCGACGACGCGATGCAGGCGATGTGCTTCCTCGCGGGCGCGAACTCGATGTTCTACGGCGACCAGCTGCTGACCACGAGCAACCCGCAGACGCAGCGCGACCGCGCGCTGTTCGAGCGCCTCGGCATCCGCGCGAGCCAGGCCGACGCGCTGGCGGAGAACGCGTAAGCGCCGGCCTCGCGTCGTTCTGCGAAGGTTGCAGACGAGAAAACCGGGGCGTGCCCCGGTTTTTTTTCGTCCGATCGTCTGCGCCGGGCCGGCCTGCGCGTCGCGCATCGCGGTCTTGCCCGCGCGCCGGATCGAAGCGTCGAGCCCGATCGTCAGCGTGCGCGTCGGCGCGACTTCCGCCTGCGCGTCACACGTGTGCGGCCGCGCCGTCGAGCGCCGCGCGCACGCGCGCGACGCGCTGTTCGTCGACCGGCGCCAGCACCTCGCCGCGCGGCCGCACGCCCGAGCCGAAGTGCACCGCGCGCACGCCGGTCGCGCGAACGAAATCGCCGACCGCGTCGATCGTGAGGCCCGAGCCGGCCAGCACCGTGCAGGTCGTGCCTGCCGCCTGGCGCACCAGCCGCGTGATCGTCGCGACCGCGTCGAGCACCGACGGATGGCCGCCCGAGGTCAGCACCGACGTGACGGCCGGCACGCGCAGCAGCGCGTCGAACGCGGCATTGAGGTCGCGCGACACGTCGAACGCGCGATGGAACGTCACGTCGCGCCCGTCCGCGGCCGCCGCGATGCGCTGGAGCGCATCGAGATCGACGTCGCCGCGCGCATCGAGCGCGCCGAACACGACGCCGTTCGCACCAGCCGCGACGGCCGCGCGCACGTCGCGCTCGATCACGCGCAGGTCGTCGGCGTCGTAGACGAACGCGCGGCTGTGCGGGCGCACGATCACGTTCACCGGGATCGCCACGGCGGCCACGACGGCCTCGATCAGGCCGACGCTCGGCGTGAGCCCGCCTTCACTGATCGCGGTCACGAGTTCGAGCCGGTCGGCGCCCGCGCGGGCAGCGGCCTTCGCGTCGCCGACGGTGGTGGCGATCACTTCGAGGAGAACGGAGGAGGCGGCGGTGCGGTTCATCGGCGGCTCGCGAATCGTCAGGACAATTCGCGCATCCTAGCCGAGCGGCATGAACCGCGCCAGCGCGACGCCGTCGCTATGCGCCGCCCGCTTCCTCGTCGATCCAGTCGATATCGCCGCACAGCACGTGCTGCGCATCGCCGATGCGCACCGCCACCGACAGCGTCACGCACGGCTGCGCCTCGTTGATCGACAGGTACGGGCGCGTCACCTGCACGCGTCCGGGCTCGGCGATCGCCGTGCGGAAATACGGCCGGCGCAGCCAGTTCGCACCCTGCGCATCCGACAGCGGCGAGAAGCGCGCCTCGGCGAGCGCGCGGTCCGCGCGCAGCACGACGTTGCGGCCGGCCTGCCGGCCGCGCGCGTCGAGCAGGAAGCAGCGCGCGGCATCGTCGAGCGCGAGGAAGTTCCAGCACACCTCGTCGAGCGGCTCGCCGGCCGCCACCCGCTCGGCCGCGCGCTCGAACGCGCGCAGGTACGGCGCGAGCCGCTGCGCGTCGCGCCGCTCGCGCGCTTCGGTCTGCTGGCGAAAGCGCTCGGTCAGCTCGCCGATGCAACCGGTCGCGGCCGCGCTGTCAGGTAGCCCGGGGGCCGGGCGGCCGAAGAAATAGCCCTGCACGAAATCGGCCTCGCACGACAGCGCGATCTGCGCGTCGTGCTCGGTCTCGATCCCCTCGACGAGCACCAGCTTGCCGGCCTCGTGCAGCAGCGTGACGAGCCCGTGCAGGATCGCGGTGAGCCCCGTGCGGTGCGCCGCGTGGGACAGCATGATCCGGTCGAGCTTCACGATGTCCGGGTTCAGCTGCCAGATCCGCTCGAGGTTCGAGTGACCGGCGCCGAAATCGTCGAGCGCGATCAGGAAACCCTGCGCGCGGAATTCGCGCACGGCCTCGGCGAGCCGCTCGACGTCTTCCGCGCGCTGTTCGAGCACTTCGAGCACGACGCGGCGCGGCGGCATGCCGATCCGCTTCAGGTTCGCGAACAGCGCGGCGGCCTGGAACGGGTCGGTCAGCACGCCCGGATGCACGTTGAGGAACAGCCACTCGCGCTCGGCGCCGAGCAGTGCGAAGTTCTCGAGATGCAGCGCCTGCGCGAGCCGGTCGAGCTGCAGCAACTCGCCCTGGCGCGCGGCCTCGCCGAACACGTCGAGCGGCGACACCGCGCGGTCGAGCGCATCATGCGCGCGCAGCAGCGCCTCGTAGCCCACCGCGCGCTGGTGCGACAGGCTGAAGATCGGCTGGAACACGGTCGTGAGCGACAGGTCGTGATGCTGCGTCGCCAGGCGCTCGAGGCCGGAGCTCATCTCCCGCTCGAAACGATACGGCGATGCGGTGGCCGGACGCTCCTGTTGCGCGATCGTCATGGCGCCCTCCTGGTGATGCAGCCGAACGCGGCGGTTGGTTGAGACGGCGCGCGCAATGTCATGGTGGAATCCTCGGTTGTCCGGCCGGTGCCGGACGGTAGGCAAGCATCAAGCAAGGTCCGTGCAAGGGCCGAACACGCGCGCCGCGCCTGCGTGCGGCGCCGCCGCACCAGCATGACGCAGGCCGGATGCACCGTTCACGTGCATGCGCACCGGCGCACTCGAACGCACCCGCCGCGTCGTCACGCTAAACTCCGTACGGTCGTTTCATTCTCCGCAATCGCCGTCTCGATGGAAATCGTCTTCACAGTCCTGATCCTGCTGCTGACCGTCGCGCTGTCCGGCGCGGTCACACGCATCCTGCCGTTGCAGCTTCCGCTGCCGCTGATGCAGATCGCGTTCGGCGCGATGCTCGCGTGGCCGAAGCTGAACCTGCACGTCACGTTCGATCCCGAAATCTTCATGCTGCTGTTCATTCCGCCGCTGCTGTTCGCGGACGGCTGGCGGATTCCGAAACGCGAGCTGTACCTGCAGCGCCGCGCTATCCTGATGCTCGCGTTCGGGCTCGTGTTCATGACGGTACTCGCAGTCGGCTACTTCGCGCACTGGCTGATACCCGAGTTGCCGCTGCCGATCGCGTTCGCGCTCGCGGCCGTGCTGTCGCCCACCGACGCGGTCGCGCTGTCGGGCATCGCCGGCAAGGGACGGATCCCGCCGCAACTGATGCACATCCTGGAAGGCGAGGCGCTGATGAACGACGCGTCGGGCTTGGTCGCGCTGAAGTTCGCGGTCGCGGCCGCGCTCACCGGCATGTTCTCGCTGCGCGATGCGTCGATCACGTTCGTGATCGTCGCCGCCGGCGGGCTCGCGACGGGCGCGCTCGTGTCGTGGGGGTTCAGCGCGCTGTCGACGCGCTTCCTGAATGCCGAGCAGGAAGGCGATCCGGCCCCCGGCATCGTGATGACGCTGCTCGTGCCGTTCGCCGCCTATCTGTTCGCCGAGCATCTCGACCTGTCGGGCGTGCTCGCGGCCGTGTCGGCGGGGATGATGATGAACTACACGAGCTTCTCCCGCAAAAGCACCGTCGCGTCTCGCGTGCGGGCCGAAAGCACGTGGGCGATGATCGAGTTCGTGTTCAACGGCATGGTGTTCATCATGCTCGGGCTGCAGTTGCCGCACATCATCGGCCGCGCGCTCGTCGACGCGCACCACACGAGCGACGCGCTCGTCGGCCGGATGATCTTCAACGTGTGCGCGATGATGATCGCGCTGTATGCGATCCGCTTCCTGTGGGTCTGGCTGCTGCGCTGGATCGCGAGCCGCCGCGCCGCGCGCCACGGCCTCGCGGGCACGATGGCCGGCGTGCGCACGATCGCGGTGATGACGGTCGGCGGCGTGCGCGGCGCGGTCACGCTCGCGGGCGTGCTGTCGATCCCCGTCGCGCTGTCTGACGGCGCGCCGCTGCCCGGGCGCGACACCGCGATCTTCGTCGCATCGGCGGTGATTCTCGGTTCGCTGATCGTCGCGGTGATCGGCCTGCCGCTGCTGCTGCGCGGCGTGCGCTCGACGCGCAACCCGCTCGCCGACGAGGAGCGCACCGCGCGCGCGGCCGCCGCGCAGGCCGCGATCCGCGCGATCGACTCGTCGCACGACGCGATCTCGGCCGATCTCGACGAATCGGGCGCCGCGCGCTGCGCGGACATCTCGGCGCGCGTGATGGACCAGTACCGCCGCCGCCTCGCCGCGCTCGCCGACGACGGCCCGACCCCGCGCGCGCAAGCCAAGCAGGCGGAGACGATGGAACTGCAGATGCGGATCGCGGCGGTGCGCGCGGAACGTTCGGTGCTGTACCGGATGCGCAGCGAAAGCAGGATTTCCGACGAGACGCTGACGAAGCTGATCCGCGAGATCGACCTGTCGGAAACGGCACTGTCGACGCGCAAGAAAGGACTCGTCTGAGCGGCTGCGCCGCGGTGCGATTGCACGGCCGCTCAAAAAAAACGGCGACGCACGAGCGTCGCCGTTTTCACATCCGCCCGCCGCGGCGTTACTTCGCGACGACGACCGGAATCCCCTTCAGCATTCCCGCGCCCTTCATCTCGTCGAGCGCGTGCTGCACTGCCGCACTCGTCGCCGCGTCGATGCCGACCTGCAGCGCGAGCTCGCGCTCCGCACGCTTCACGCCCGCGAGGTTGCGCACCTTCACGTGACCGAAGCCGCGCACGCGGGCATGCAGATCGGCCAGTTGCGCGACCTGCGCCGCATTGCCGGCGGTCACCGCGGCGAGCGCGCGCGTGAGCGTGGTTTCGTAGTCGTCCGCGAGCGCGCGCTCCATCCTGCGCTCGGCCGTGCGGCCGAACGGATCGAGCCACGTGCCGCGCAGACTGCGCACGCGCGCGAGCGTGCCGAGCACCGGCCACATCCACTGGCCGAACACGCGCTTCTTCGGCACGCTGCCGTCGCGGCCGGCCTTCGCGACCGTCGGCGGCGCCAGATTGAACTTCACGCGATAGTCCTGCCCCGGCACGCCTTCGAACTGCGCTTCGAGCGCCGTGCGGAACGCGCCGTCCGCATACAGCCGGGCAACCTCGTATTCGTCCTTCACCGCGAGCAGCCGGTAGAACGTCGTCGCGACCGCACGCGTCAGCGCATCGTCGCCCTTCGCGCGCGCCGCGTTCACCAGTGCGCGGTAGCGCTCGACGTAACGCACGCCGCCGTAGGCGTCGAGGCGCGCCTCGCGATCGGCGATCAGCTCGGCGAGCGTCTCCGGCGCGGCGTGCACGGCCACCGCGTGACGCGCGTTCCACAATGCGTCGAGGCCCGCCGCGTCGCCGGCCGCCATCCGGCCGATCGCGAACGCGAGCTTGTTCATCGGCACCGCGACGTTGTTCAGCTCGATCGCGCGCATCATCGCGGCGAGCGACACCGGCACGAGGTCAAGCTGCCACGCGTAGCCGAGCATCAGGATGTTCGCGCCGATCGAGTCGCCGAGGAATTTCGCGGCGAGCGCCTGCGCGTCGCAGCTCGACAGGTAGCCGTCGCCGGCCGCGTGATGCATTTTTTCGAGCAGCGCATCCGCGTGCAGGTTCGCGTCGGGGTTCTGCACGAACGACGCGTTCGGAATCCGGTGCGTGTTGACCACGATCCGCGTGCGCTCGTGGCGCACCGTCTGCAGCGCCTCGGCGCTCGCGCCGACGACCATGTCGCACGCGAGCAGCACGTCGGCCTGCTGCGTGTCGATGCGCACCTGGTTCAGCCACCGGTCGCTCGACGCGATCCGCACGAACGACAGCACCGAGCCGCCCTTCTGCGCGAAGCCCATGAAGTCGAGCACCGACGCGCTCTTGCCTTCGAGGTGCGCGGCCATGCTGATCAGCGCGCCGACCGTCACGACGCCCGTGCCGCCCACGCCCGTGACCAGCATGTCGTACGGCGCCGCGTCGAGATGGGTCGCGGGCACCGGCAGCGCGTCGACGCGCACGGCGAGCGCGGCTTCGTCGAACGCCGCGCCCGCGGCCTTCTTCAGCGCCGCGCCTTCGACCGTCACGAAGCTCGGGCAGAAGCCGTTCACGCACGAGTAGTCCTTGTTGCACGACGACTGGTCGATGCGGCGCTTGCGGCCGAGCGGCGTCTCGAGCGGTTCGACCGACAGGCAGTTCGACTGCACGCCGCAGTCGCCGCAGCCTTCGCATACCGCGTCGTTGATGAACAGCCGCTTGTCCGGGTCGGGGAATTCGCCCTTCTTGCGGCGGCGGCGCTTCTCGGCCGCGCAGGTCTGGTCGTAGATCAGCACGGTGACGCCCGGCGTCTCGCGCAGCTCGCGCTGCACCGCGTCGAGTTCGCTGCGGTGATGGAACGTCGTGCCCTTCGGGAACAGCCCGTGATGACCGTCGTACTTCTCCGGTTCGTCGGACACCACGACGAAGCGCGACACGCCTTCCGCCTCGACCTGCCGCGCGATCTGCGGCACCGAGATGCTGCCGTCGACCGGCTGGCCGCCCGTCATCGCGACCGCGTCGTTGTAGAGGATCTTGTACGTGATGTTCGCTTTCGCGGCGACCGCCTGGCGGATCGCGAGAATGCCCGAATGGAAGTAGGTGCCGTCGCCGAGGTTCTGGAACACGTGCTTCGTGTTGGTGAACATCGCGTGCGCGGCCCAGTCGACGCCCTCGCCGCCCATCTGGATCAGGCCCGTCGTGTCGCGCTCCATCCACGACGCCATGAAGTGGCAGCCGATGCCGGCCTGCGCGATCGAGCCTTCCGGCACCTTCGTCGACGTGTTGTGCGGGCAGCCCGAGCAGAAGTACGGCGTGCGCTTCACCGCGTCCGCCTCGTTCGACAGGATCTGCGGCGCGACGAGATCGACGACGCGCTCGCGCCGGTCGAGCGCCGGCTTGTGCCGCGCGAGCCAGGTGGCGAACACCGGCAGGATCCGCGACGGGCGCAGCTCGCCGAGCTCGGACAGCAGGCACGCGCCTTCGGCGTCGTGCTTGCCGAGCACGCGCGGGCGCGCACCGTCCGCGCGGTTGTACAGGTAGTCCTTGATCTGCTGCTCGATCACCGGGCCCTTCTCTTCGATGACGAGCACTTCCGACAGGCCGTCGACGAAGGTTTCGATCCGTGTCATTTCGAGCGGATACGACAGGCCGACCTTGTAGATCCGCACGCCGGCCGCTTCCAGGTCGGCGACGGTGAGGTCGAGCCGGCGCAGCGCCTCCATCAGGTCGAGGTGCGCCTTGCCGCACGTGACGATGCCGACGTTCGCGTGCGCGCTCGGCGCGATCCATTTGTCGATGCTGTTGGTGCGCGCGAAGTGGCGCACCGCGTCGAGCTTCGCGGCGAGGCGCGCTTCGATCGTGAGGCTCGGCAGGTCGGGCCAGCGGTTGTGCAGGCCGCCCGCCGGCGGTGTGAAGCCCGCCGGCGCCGGCCATTGCGTCTGCAGCGCGTCGAGATCGACGGTCGAGCCCGACTCGACGGTTTCCGAGATCGCCTTGAAGCCGACCCATGCGCCCGAGTAGCGCGACAGCGCCCAGCCGTACAGGCCGAACTCCAGCATGTCGGCGATGTTCGACGGGTTCACGACCGGCATGTGCCACGCGATCATCGCGAAGTCGCTCTGGTGCGGCATCGACGACGACACGCAGCCATGGTCGTCGCCGGCCACCACCAGCACGCCGCCGTGCGGCGACGAACCGTATGCGTTGCCGTGCTTCAGCGCGTCGCCGGCGCGGTCGACGCCGGGGCCCTTGCCGTACCACATCGCGTACACGCCATCGACGGTGCGCTCCGGGTCCGCCTCGACGCGCTGCGTGCCGAGCACGGCGGTGCCGCCGAGTTCCTCGTTGATCGCGGGCAGGAAGCGCACGCCGCTGCCGTCGAGCAGTTTCTTCGCCTTCCACAGCTGCTGGTCGACCATCCCGAGCGGCGAGCCGCGGTAGCCGCTGACGAAGCCGGCCGTGTTCAGGCCCTGCGCGGTATCGGCTGCGCGCTGCATCAGCAGCAGGCGGACCAGCGCCTGCGTGCCGGTCAGGAAGATCCGGCCGCGCGTGGCGGTCAGGTTGTCGGTCAGGCGGTAGTCGGATAGAGCGGGCGTGCCGTCGACGGGCAGGCGGGCGGTCATGGGGATGTCTCCTGATTGTGTGTTCTGGGCCGCGCACGGGGCGTCGGGCGACGCCGGCCGGGGCTGCGGCTGGATGGCTCTATTTTTTCGCGGGGAGACGAGAAAGTTTTTTCTCATCTTGCTTGGATGACGCCGGAGCGAGAAAAACTGCGCAGGTTTCGGTCGGAAATCGAGAGATTTTTCGCGCGGGGTGGCGGGCGGCTGTTCGGGGCGTGTCGGGGTGGGCAGGCGGGTTGCCTCGAAAAGGCCGGAATGCGCGGGAGGCGGGCCGCGGGCGCGGCGGCGGGCGCTCGCAGGCCGTGCGGCAAGGGCTCGGGGGGCGGAACGGGCGAGCCCTCACCCATCGAATGCACAGCGTTCGGATTGATCGCGGGTGCGGGATGTCCACAATGCCGGGGCTGCGTTTCGGGCTGGCCCGCGCGCTCACCATTCGGTTGCACAGGGTTTCGAGTCGCGCCGGAGGCCGGATGTCCACACCTCGATCGGTCCGCGGTTCGAGCGGATGCCGACGCTCACCGTCGAAATTCACAGCGCGGCGAGTCGATGTTGGCGGAAGATATCCACACCGTCGGATTCCTGCGCCGACGACGCGGCGTTCGTCCTCACCTGTGGGATGCACAGGTTTGCGAGTCGATTCGGCAGCGCGATATCCACACCGCCGTCCGCCCTCGCGACGTTTCGGAGCGTCCGGGCGACGCGGGACAGCGCGCTTCAGTGTGGATGGGCCCGCCTCCGCAAGCGCCCGCACGGCCTTGGCGTTCGTCGGCGCATGCAGTCGCGTCGCCGGACGAGGTGCCGGCACGGGTTTGGATATCGCCCACACCAGGCGCTGAAATTCCAGTGAATTTCGATGATGAGCATCGGCACGCAATCGAACAAGGATGCCGATCCGGGTGTGGACAGCCCAACCCGCGACGACTCGAAACGCTGTGCATTTCGACGGTGAGCGCCGGCACCCGATCAAACGCGAGCGCCGATCCGGATGCGAACAGCCCGCCACACGACAACGCCAAACGCCGTGATTTGCAACGGTGAGTGACTGCACGGCGATTGAACGAGGGTGCCGATTCAGGTGTGGATAGTTCGATCCGCGACCACTCGAGACGCTGTGACTTGCAACGGTGAGCGACGGCACGGCAGTCGAACGAGGGTGCCGATTCGGGTGTGGACAGCTCGATCCGCGACCACTCGGAACACTGTGAAATTCGACGGTGAGCGACGGCACGGTATCGCACGAAAGCGCCGATTCAGGCGTGACCGGCAGCACCTGCAACCACGCCGAGGCCCACGCATCCGCAGTCGCACCGACGCGGCAGAGCAGCACGCGCGCGCCCTCTCCACCGAAAGACACAGCACGTCGACTGCTTTCGGCGATCGGATATCCACATCGCGGCAAGCACGCGAATGGCACGCGCGATCGCGCGTGCGGTTAGAATGCGCGACCCCGAAGCCGCGTCGAAGATCGGGAACGGGCACGCAAGGCGACACCTGGCCTGTCCGGGTACCGACGCTCACCATTGAAATACACAGCGCTTCGAGTGAATTCCACGGCAGGATATCCACACCGCGATGCGTGCGCGGCTCTATCGCCGATCCGCACTCGCCGTTAGAATGCGCGGCGCTCCGGATTTCGCGCGACGCCCGGAAATCCGCACCAGGCAAGTCTCACGCGCGATCGGTCGGCGGCGCTCACCGGTCAAAGGCACAGCATTTTTCTTCGTCGCGATTCCCGGTTGTCCACACCCTGCATCGCGCATCCGGCCGCATCCGGTCGCATCCGGTCGCACTCACCGGTGAAATGCACAGTCTGCCGAGTGGTTTCGAGGCCGGGATATCCACAACCGACGCGGCGAAAAAATTCATCGCGGGCGCTGCGGCAACGTCGGTTCACGCACCTGCCCGCGATCGGCGCCGGATGCCGGAAAGCCCCGCAAATTCGGCCTCCGGACGCACGCTCACCGTTCGAATCCACAGCATTTCGAGTGGGCGGAAACCCGGTTGTCCACATCCGCGCCGAAGCGGACGGCGCCCGCAAGCGCGGTCATTCGGCAATCGAACGGATGATCCGCGCCGGGTTTCCGCCAACCAGCGTATTCGGCGGAACGTCGCGCGTCACGACGGCACCCGCGCCGACAACCGAGTTCTCGCCGACCGTCACGCCGCCGATGATCGTCGCACCCGCGCCGATCCACACGTTGCTCCCGATCACGATCGGCCGGGCGACGACGGCGTCGCGCCGGCGGGACGGCTCGACCGGATGGCCCGACGTGATGAGACTGACGTTCGGCCCGATCATCACGTCGTCGCCGATGTCGAGGCCGCCGAGGTCATAGAACGTGCAGTTCTGGTTGATGAACACGTTGCGGCCGATCCGCGTATCGGCGCCGCCCGTCGCATAAAACGGCGGGATCAGCAGAAAACCGTCGTCCATCGCCCTTCCGATCAGTTCTCCGAACAATGTCCGGACGTCGTGCGCATCGTCGAACGTCAGACGGTTGAGCCGCGCGGTGATCGCCATCGTCCGCCCGAGCTCGGCGCGCATCGCGGCCGATTCCGGCGTGCGCCGGGGAATGATCGTGGTGCGATCGTCGTTCGCCATTCGTTGCCGTTCTCCGTGCGCGATCGAACCGGCAACGCCGCGCATCACGCAGCGCCTGACTCGTCGAATACGATCGCATCGCCTTGAATTCAGTCAGTCGGTCGACCCGCGCAGGGTCGCCCGGTTTCCTCGTTTCGCGCCCCGCCGACGGCCATCGACCGGACTCGTGCGGGCAGCCGCCGACGCTGCTGCAAAGCCAGCGGAACAGCACGGTCGTGACCGCTGCAGCCGAGCACGCATACGTCAATCTCAAACTAGTTGTTTCATGACTAGTTAATTCATGAACTTCCGCCATACCAGGCTTTGCGGGAAATTCCCTACCCGCCCGCATCCGCCCGGACACGTACGACACGCGCCCGCGCCAGGCTCCGCCATTCTCGCCGTCCGCCCCTGTCCGAACCTCTCCCGCTCGGGTACGCTTGAGCATCCACCGACCCGACACGCACACCCATACGCGGAGGCGCGATGAAGCTCTACTATTGGCCGAAGACCCGGGCATTCCGGGCGCTGTGGATGCTGGAGGAAATCGGCGCCGTCTACGAGCTCGTGCCGATCGACTTGCGATCGCACGAACAGGGCAGCGACGCGTTCGTCCAGGTCAATCCGATGGCCAAGCTGCCCGCGCTCGACGACGGCAGCGAACCGTTCGCCGAATCCGGCGCCGTGCTGCTCTATCTCGCCGATCGCTGCCCGGGCGCCGGGCTCGGCATTGCACCGGACGATCCGCTGCGCGGCCGCTTCCTGCAGTGGATGTTCTTCACGCCCACCTGCCTCGAGCCGGCGATGGCCGAGAAATTCACCGGCGCGTCGGGCAATCCGGTCGCCTTCGGCTGGGGCAACATCACGCGCGTGCAGCGTGCGCTCGCGCAAACGCTCGCCCACAGCCGCTGGCTCGTCGGCGATCACTTCACCGCGGCCGACCTGCTGCTCGCCAGCACGCTGAAGATCGCGTTCGACGCGCACCTGCTGCCGCACGAAGGCGTGCTCGGCGACTACGTCGCGCGCGCCGAGGATCGCGACGGCCATCGCCGCGCGGTCGCGGTCGAACAGCGCGAAGCGGCGCGCCTGCTGCATGCGTGACGCGTGAACGGCACGGCCTTCCGTCGCGGCGACCGCGCCCGAAGGCCGGCGCCCGTTCGCGCCGTTCACGGCCGTCATGCAGCCGGCCCGGGCGTCTGCGCGGCCGTGCCGGCCTCGACCACCACGCCCGGCGAGCCGCGCTCGTCCGTATCGGTGTCGACCGGCACGACTTCGTGAAAATGCGTGTAGTCGATGTGCGTGATGCCGCCTTCGTCGTGCATCAGGTCGACATAGCGGTGACGCCAGCGGATCTCCGCATGCGTCCATGAGTAGCGCGCCTGCATGACTTGCGCGGTCGTCTCGTCGGAGCCCTCGATCGTGATCAGCAGCGACGCGTCGCGCGCGGCGAGCGACTCGGCCGTCTCGCCGAACAGCGGGCTCGTTTCGTCGATCACGTGCATCAGGTTCCAGCCGAGCAGGAAGATCGGATGCTCGTTGCGCACGAGCGGCAAGTCGTGGATCTTGCGCAGCATATAACCCTCGTGCGTGCCTTCGACGCGCATCAGCCGCAGTTTCGCCTGCGCTTCGGCGATCACGTTCTGGCGCGCATTCGCGGCGCGCACCATCAGCGTCATCCGCCCGTTCAGCGGCCGCACGATCGCGTAACGTGCGAACAGGATCTTCGCCTGCGGCCGCGAGAAGCGCGCGAACACGAGGCCGGTCGCGAGCGCGATGCCCGACATCCCGATGAAGATCTCGAAGGTCGAGACGACGTGCGCGTAGACGGTCTGCGGATGCATGTCGCCATAACCGACCGTCGCGAGTGTCTCGACGCTGAAGAAGAACGCGCCGGCGAACCCGGCCGGCGACTGGTTCGCGATCGGCGCGTGGCCGAGCAGGTAGAGCGTCGCGAAGCCGCCGTTGAGCAGCAGGAACAGCACCGCGAGCGACAGGAAGAATACGGGCCAGCTCACCGTCAGCGCGCGGTGATAGAGGTCGCGCCAGCCGAGCGGCGGCATCCCGTACGCGATCACGGGGCGGGTGCCCGACCAGATCTTGCGGCCGCGGCCGCGGGAGGCTGGGGAGGACGAATCGACGTTCATCGCGCAAGGGCCTGGAGCAAGGAGGCGATGAGCGTAGCACGCGCGGGCGGCGGCCGGGAATGCGCAGCGATGCGGAGCGGGCCTTGCGCGTGCGGCGCGAAAAAAAGCCGGCCGCATGGGCGGCCGGCTTCGCGGTCGTTCGGCGTGCTCGCGGCGCGGCCTGGGGCTTGCCGCCTGCCGCCGAACTTACTTGCGGTCGACGATCACGCGGTCGAACGTGCCGCCGTCGGCGAAGTGGGTCTTCTGCGCGTTCGCCCAGCTGCCGAAAACCTGCTCGACGCTGAACGTCTTCAGCGGCTTGAACTCGGCCGCATGCTTCTTCAGCACGGTCGCGTCGCGCGGGCGCAGATGGTGCTGCGCGATGATCTCCTGCGCCTGCGGCGTGTACAGGTAGTCGAGATACGCCTGCGCGACCTTGCGCGTGCCCTTCTTGTCGACGACCTTGTCGACGACGGCGACGGGCGGCTCCGCGAGGATGCTCGCCGACGGATACACGGCGTCGAATTCCGCTCCCGACGCGCCGGTGTCCATCAGCGCGACTTCGTTCTCGAACGTGACGAGCACGTCGCCGATGCCGCGCTGCGTGAAGGTCGTCGTCGCGCCGCGGCCGCCCGAGTCCAGCACCGGCACGTTGCGGAAGATCGCCTTCTCGAAGTCGAGCGCCTGCTGGTCGGTCGCGCCTTTCTGCTTCTGGTAGCCCCACGCGGCGAGGTACGCGTAGCGGCCGTTGCCCGACGTCTTCGGGTTCGCGATGATCACCTGCACGCCCGGCTTCGCGAGATCGCTCCAGTCCTTGATCGCCTTCGGATTGCCCTTGCGCACGAGGAACACCATCGTCGTCGAGTACGGCGAGCTGCCGTCGGGGAAGCGCGCGCGCCAGTCCTTCGGCAGCAGCTGGCCGCGCTCGGCGAGCAGGTCGATGTCGTTCGGCTGGTTCATCGTCACGACGTCGGCCTGCAGCCCCTGCAACACCGACAGCGCCTGCGCGCTCGACGCGCCGTGCGACTGCTTGATCGTCACCGTTTCACCAGTCTGCTGCTTGTAGGCGGCGGCGAAGCTCGTGTTGATGTCCTTGTACAGCTCGCGCGTCACGTCGTACGACACGTTCAGGATCGACGTGTCCGCATGCGCGGCCGTGGCCGCCACGACCAGCGCCGCCGCGGCGCCCGTGTGCAGCCAGCGGCCGATCCCCTTGATGCTTGCCATCGTGATATGCCCCGTTTCCAGTGGTGGTGGATATGCGTGACGGCACGCGTACGCGCTGTCATCGAAACGTAAGCGGGCATTTTAACGGCCGGGCGCGACGCACTTTCCAATCTGTCGTGGAAAGCAAATCTCGAATTCTGCTAAGCAGGGGCGCGTCGCTCGCGTACGCGCCGGATCCGGTGTTAAGATCGCCGTTCAGCCCCTTTCACGGTTCATCCATGTCCGTTGCCCCGCGTTCGCCGTCGATCCTTGCCGCCATCGCGGCAGGCGCGCGCGCGGCCGGGCTGAAACTGAAAAAACGACACCTCGACTGACGGGGGCGTCGCGTCCCGTCAGGCGAATGCCGGACGGGATGCCCGCAGGTCGTTTCTTTCTCCTTGCTCGCACGCCTCGCTCCGGCACCCCGCCGGCGGAACGGTTCCTTCCCACTCCGTTTCCACCATGAGGCTTTGCATGTACACACGTTTCGAAGGTATCTGGCTGCCGCTCGTCACGCCGTTCCACGACGGCGAGGTCGACCACGGCGCGCTCGCGCGGCTCGCGCGTCACTATGCGGCGGCGGGCGTCGCCGGGTTCGTCGCGGGCGCGACGACCGGTGAAGGCGTGCTGCTCGACGCGCGCGAACAGGACGCCGTGTTCGCGACGCTGCGCGATGCGGTGCCCGACCTGCCGATCGTCGTCGGCCTCACCGCGAGCGCGACGCACTTCGCAGCCGCCCGCGCACGCGAACTCGCCGCGCTGCGGCCCGACGGGCTGCTCGTCACGCCGCCCGTCTACGTTCGGCCGACGCAAGACGGGATCCGCCGCCACATTGAGGCGATCGTCGAGGCGGCCGACCTGCCGGTCCTCGTCTACAACATCCCGTATCGCACCGGCGTGAACGTCGAACTGGAGACGCTGCAGGCGCTCGCGCGCGATCCGCGCGTCGCGGGCATCAAGGAATGCGGCGGGACGCTCGACCGGATGAGCCGGCTCGTGCACGAGACGCCGCTCGCGATCCTCTCCGGCGACGACAACCAGAACTTCGCCGCGCTGTGTGCCGGCGCGCATGGCGCGATCGCCAGCAGCGCGCACGTGCTGCCCGAATGGCACGTGCGCATCCACGCGCTCCTGCGCGACGGCCGGCTCGCCGACGCGCGACGGCTGTCGGTCGCGCTGCAGCCGCTCGTCGCGGCGCTGTTCGCCGAGCCGAATCCGGCGCCGGTGAAGGCGGTGCTGGCTGCGCAGGGGTGGTGCGAGGACGGGCTGCGGTTGCCGTTCGTGCCGGCGAGCGCGGGGTTGCGGGAGAGGCTCGGCAAGCTGTGCGCGGCGCTGGAGGCGTCGGCGCAGGGGGTCGCGGCAGCGTAGGATTTCGCTCCGAAAACTGTTTCAGACCGTCAGAATCCGCGACGCGCCATACTGCGCGAGATGGCCGTCGGCGGTGATGAGCAGCATCGGTTCGGACCAGGCCTGCGCGACCAGCAAGCGGTCGAACGGATCGCGATGGTAGTGGGGCAGATAGCGCACGGCCGCGCCGTGCGCGGCCCGAACCGGCAGCTCCCGATATCGGCTCATCGCAATCGCTTCGACCATCCGGTCCACATCCACGTCCAGCTTTCCCGTCCCGGCCTTGATCGCGACTTCCCAGATGCTCGCGCTGCTGATGAACACCTCGTCGGCTTCGGCAATCAGATTGCGCGCGCGAGCGCTCAATTTCGGATCATTGGCCCACATCCAGAGAAAGATGTGCGTATCGAATAGCAGCCGCATCACTTTCCTTCGAACGCATCCAGCAAATCATCGGGAAGCGGTGCGTCGAAGTCGTCCGCGATCCATATCTGCCCCTCGAGGAGCCCGTAATGATGAATCGGCTTGAGCGGCACGAGCCGGACCGACTGCTTGCCGTCCTGCATGATCACGACGCGTTCGCCGGCGATCGCGGCATCGAGAAGCCGCTGAAGATCGAGCGCGGCTTCCGGGACAGTGGCAACTTGCATGATGGCCTCCGTTGAGTGATCCACCATTGTCACGACATTCGCCCCGTCCCTCCAATAGGCCGAACGCCCAGCCGGACGCAGGCGTGTCGATCGCCATCACGCCGCCAGCGCCCCCGCGTCCCCTCGCGTCGCGTCCCGCACCGCCTGCGTGACGATCCGCGCGAGCCGCTCGACGGTCGGCGTCGCCGACGACGTCCGCCGCAGCAGCATCAGCGGCAGGCCCGGCAGTGCCGGCAGCCCGGACGACGCCGCGTCGAGCACACGCACCGACGCGGGCAGCCCGTAGTGCGAGCGCACGGTCAGCCCGAGGCCGGCCGCCGCCGCCGCCCACAGCCCGGCCAGGCTCGGCGTCGTGAACGCGACGCGCCACGGCACGCCCGCACGGTCGAGCGCATCGGTCGCCGCGCCGAAGAAGCGGCACGGCCGGTCGAACACGACGAGCGGCAACGGCTCGCCCGATGCGCGCATCGCACGCAGACGCGCGGCGCCGTCGTCGACCGCATCCGCCGGTCCGTCGGCGTCCGGCACGCCGAAACCGCTCGCGCCACCCGCGATCCACTGCATCGGCACCTGCGCGATCGCGTCGCTGTCGATGCCCGCGCGCGACACCAGCGCCGCCGACGCCGGGTCGCCCCACACGAGCGCGAGATCGAGCTGGTTCGCGTCGAGCCGCTCGAGCAACTCGGCATTGCGCGCGACGCGCGCCTCGATCCTCACCTTCGGATGCGCACGCGCGAAACGCCCGAGCACGTCGGGCAGGATCGCTTCGCCGAAGTCCTCCTGAAGGCCGACCCGCACCCAGCCGTCGAGATTCACGCCGCGCACGGCCGCGGCCGCTTCGTCGTTCAGCTCGATCATCCGCCGCGCATAGCGCAGCATCGCGTCGCCGGCGTCGGTCAGCGCGAGCCCGCGGCCGGCCTTCACGAACAGCGGCGTGCCGGCCTGCTCCTCGAGCTTGCGGATCTGCGCACTCACCGCCGACGACGAACGCGCGACGCGATCGGCGGCCTTCGCGAAGCTGCCGAGATCCACACCCGCGACCAGGCTGCGCAGCGCCGCGACGTCGAAGTTCGGCCGGGCCAGCGTGGCGTCGGGTGCCACGAGCGACACCTCGCCGTGGGCAGGGTCTTGTCCGGACATCTCGATCATCCCGTTTTATCGAACGATTCATCAAAAACTTTCCGATTTTCAGGATGAATGTAGGCCGCCACACTGGCGATGTCAATTTCCACACGGGCCCTGTCGCCATGGATACCTCCTGCCTAGCATCCCCGTCCTCGTCCTTGCCAGCGCGCGACGCGCGCGGCCCGGCCCATCGCTGGCGCGTGCTCGCGGCCGGCGTCGCCGCGAACATGAGCTTTTCCGCCGCCGCGGCGGGCATTCCGACCACCGCCGTGTGGATGCGCTCGGCCTATCACCTCGACAACGGCGCGCTGGGCCTCGTGCTCGGCGCGCTCGGCTTCGGCGTCGCACTGTCCGAACTGCCGTGGGGGATCGCCGCCGACCGCTTCGGCGATCGCCGCGTACTGCTCACCGGCCTCGTCGCGACCGCCGCGATGCTGGCGCTGATGGTGGCCACGATCGTCCCGGCCGCGCACGCGGTGCCGCCGCTCATGCGCGTCGTCGCGGCGATGGGCTGCGTCGGCCTGCTCGGCGGCAGCGTGAACGGCTCGAGCGGACGCGCGGTGATGCGCTGGTTCGGCGAGCGCGAACGCGGGCTCGCGATGAGCATCCGCCAGACGGCCGTGCCGCTCGGCGGCGGCGTCGGCGCGGCGCTGCTGCCGTCGCTCGCGTCGCATGCGGGCTTCGCCGCGGTGTACGGCGCGCTGATGCTGCTGTGTGCCGGATCGGCCGCGCTCACGTGGCGCTGGCTGCACGAACCGCCCGACGCGGCGGCCACCGCGCCCGCCGACGCGAACCGCGCCGTCGGGCACCAATCGCCGGCCGCGCCCGCGCGCAGTCCGCTCGCGAGCGGCCGCGTCTGGCGCATCGTGCTCGGCATCGGCGCGCTGTGTGCACCGCAGTTCGCGGTACTCACGTTCGCGACCGTGTTCCTGCACGATTTCGGCCGGCTCGGCCTCGCCGGCATCAGCGCGGCGATGGTCGCGCTGCAGTTGGGCGCGATGGTGATGCGCGTGTGGAGCGGCCGCCATACCGACCGGCACGGCAACCGGCGTGCGTACCTGCGCGGGTCGGTCTGCGTCGCGTCCGGATCGTTCGCGCTGCTCGCGGCCGCGACCGTCGGCAGCCCGCACGTGCCGCTCGCCGCGATCGTCGCGATCCTCGTGTTCGCCGGCATCTGCGTGTCGGCCTGGCACGGCGTCGCATACACCGAACTCGCGACGCTCGCGGGCGCGAACCACGCAGGCACCGCCCTCGGGATGGCGAACACGGTCGTCTATCTCGGGCTGTTCGCGACGCCGCTCGCGATTCCGCCGCTGCTCGCCGTCAGCTCGTGGAGCGTGGTGTGGCTCGCGACCGCGCTGATCGCGGCGGCAACGTACCCGTTGTTTGCCCGCTAGCCAGCAAGCGCGCGCCAGCGGCGACGCCCGTCCTGCCGACCGCATGGCGCGGCATTCAGAACTTGTACACGGCCGACAGCATCGCCGAGCGGCCGTCGCCGAACTCGACGGCCGACGATTGCGATGCGTTTCCCGCCACCTGCCGCACACGTTCGACATAGGCGCGATCGAACAGGTTGTCGACGTTCAGCTGGAAGCGCAGCCTGCGGCTCACGTCGTACGACGCCATCAGGCTGTGCACCCAGTACGCGCCGAGCTTGCCGTCGCCTTGCGACGTCACGTTGCGCCGGCCGACGAAGTGCGAACCGTAGCCGACCGTCCAGCCGGCCGGCAACCGATAGGTCGTCCACAGGTTGAACGCGTGCCGCGGCGTGTTGCCGAGCGCCTGTCCGTCGCGGCGCGGCGTGGCCGGTGAACTGAGCGTGACGCTCGCGAGATACGTGTAGTTGGCGAACACGTCCCATTGCGGCGTCACCTTGCCGGCGGCCCCGAGCTCGATGCCGCGAACGCGCTGCCGGCCCACGAGCGCGTAGCTGCCGTCGGCCATGCGTTCGCGTGCGTTGTTCTTTTCGGTCTGGAACAGCGCGCCGTTCAGCGCGACGCCCGCGAGCCCCTCCCATTTCGCGCCGAGCTCCAAACTCTCGTTCTTCTCGGGCGCGAGCGCACCGGTCGCCGCGCTCACGCCGGAGCCGGAGGTCGCGAGAAATTCGGCGGACGGGTTGAACGACGTGCCGTACGCGAAATACGCGCGACCGTTGTCGGTCGGCTTGAACACGAGCCCCGCGCGCGTGCTCAGGTGACGGTCGGAACTGTCCGCGCGCTCGGCGGGCTTGCCGGCCGCGGCCCCTTCCGCCCAGCCGTCGATCCAGTCGTGCCGCAGCCCGACGTCGATGTCCCAGTAGCGGCCGACCGAGATCGTGTCGAACGCGTACAGCGCCTTCACGACCAGCGCGGTGTCCTGGCGGGCACTGTCCTCGCGCTGCGCCGGGCCGCGCCACACGCCGGGCGGCGCAGCGAGCGCAAAGCCGTCGGCCGGGTAGAACCGGTTGAGCCCGTACGAATAGGTCGTGCGGCCGTACGTTTCGCGCGAGATCTCGAAGCCCGTGACGAGCGTATGCCCGACGCCGAACGTCGTGAACGTGCTCGTCACGTTAGTCTGGTTCGCCCACATCGCGGTCGACGCGTCGCGGCCGTAGCCTTGCGGCCCGGCCGGCTTGTAACGCCCGGGCGGCAGCCCTTCCAGGCTCACGCGCGCTCCCGAAATCACCGTATCGCGATTCAGGTGCGCGTAGCGGCTCAGGTTCTGCACCTTCAGGCCGGACGACACGTCGTGCTCGGCCTTCACGGTGACGGCATCCGCAGCGATCCGTTCGCGATCCAGATTGCGCCAGCCGAAATAGCGGTCACGCGACATGCCCGCCAGCACCTGGCCGTTGTGCGCAGGCAACCCGTAGTCGGGCAGGTTGTTGTCGTACTGGTGAAAATAGCCGAGCGTGACGCGCGTCGGCGTGCCGACGCCGAACGCGAGCGACGGCGCGACGCCCCAGCGGTGCTTGCGGATGTCGTTGCGGCCCGGCACGTCGTTCACATGCGCCATCGCGTTCAGGCGGAACGCGGCCCGGCCTTCGGTGCCGGGCACCGGCCGGTTCGCATCGAGCGTCACGCGGCGGTAGCCGGACGTACCGAGCATCGTGCCGGCCTCCGTGAGCGCGCCGGCTTTCGGCGTCTTGCTGATCAGGTTCACCGAGCCGCCCGTCGTGCCCGCGCCGCCGAATACCGAGTTCGGCCCCTTGATCACCTCGACCGCCTCGATGTTGAACAGGTCGCTGCGATTGTTCTGCGCACTGTCGCGCAACCCGTCGAGCTGCAGGTTCGCGTTCGCGCCGAAGCCGCGGATATTGAACATGTCGCCCGACCCGCCGCCGCCTTCTCCCGCGTTGAACGTGATGCCCGCGACGTTCGACAGCGCGTCGCGCAGGCTCAGCGCCTGCTGTTCGTCGAGCACCGCGCGTGGCACGACGGTGATCGTCTGCGGCACGTCGAGCAGCGGCGTCGCGTATTTGGCGGAACCCGACCGGTCGACGCGCGTACCGGCGTCGCGATTGCCGTGGACGAAGATCGGGCTCAGGTGCGGCGCGTGGCGCGGCTCGTCCTCTTCCGCGCACGCAGGCGCGGCGGCACAGGTCACCATCGCGAACGCAACGGACGCGGTCGCGCGACGCGGCGGCGTCGCGCTCGACAGAATGCAACGACTCATGTTCACTCCACCTCATTAACGAGAATGGTTCTCATTCAATAGAAATGGAGTCGACGTGGCAATTGGACACGTACGAACTTCGGGATCCGAATTAATCGTCGAACGACGCGGGCATGGCGCAGGCCAGCATGACACAGTGTGGCGTCTCGATCATTCGCACGAAGCGTGCGACAGCTGGCTGCGTGCGGTCTTCGCGTTCAGGAGGCCGCCGACGCTGTACACGCCACCGATGCGCGGCACCGTGAAATGGCAGCCGTTCGTCACACGCGGGCGGCGCAGCACGCCCCACGGCGCCCGCGCATTCGTCAGGCCGCCTCGCGCGCCAGCGCGCGCCGCGCGGCCGGCCGCTCGGCCTCGCGCTGCGCGTGGGCTGTCCACGCCGCATGCTGCGTCATGTCGAGTCCGATCGCGACACCCCAGCGATACAGCACCAACAGGAACGGATCGACGATCGAATGCGCACCCGGTTCAGCCCACGTTCGGCCATCGGCGAGCGTGGCCTCGATCGAAGCGTTCGCGGCTTCGATCGTGCCGCGCCCGTGTGCGCTGACCGCGCCGTGCAGCGCCGGATCGCCGATGAAGCGGCCCGGCCGCCACAACGCGCCGTAGCCGACGCCGTGCACCCAGCCGACCAGCCAGGCGAGCCATTCATGACACCGCGCCTCGCGCAGCGGTTCGCCGAGCGGCAGCAATTGCGCGTCCGGATAGCGGTGCGCGAGATACGTGAGGATCGCAGGCGTTTCGGTCAGCACGCTCGGCTCGCCCGGAATCGCGAGCACGGGCACGCGCGCCTTCGCGTTGATCGCCAGATAGGGCGCTGCGAGGTTCTGCTGCTTCTGCACCGAGACGATCTCGACGTCGAACGGCGCGCCGGTTTCCTCCAGCGCGATATGAGCGGCTAGCGAGCAGGCGCCCGGCGAAAGATAGAGACGATATGCGTTCATGGTGTGTGGCCCGACGGCGCTGTGGAAGACGGAACCGAGTGTAGGAACGCATCCCGATGCGCGGCAAACGAAGAATTGTCGTGCTTGAGCATTAGTGTTACTAATACCCGCATGCGACGCATCCACCTCCCCCCGCTCCAGACGCTGCGTGCGTTCGAAGCCGCCGTGCGGCTGCAGAGCTTCACGCGCGCGGCCGATGCGCTTGCGCTCACGCAAGGCGCCGTCAGCCAGCACATCCGCGCGCTCGAGGCGCAGCTCGGCTACCCGCTCTTCACGCGCGAACGCAACGGCGCAACGCCAACGCATGCCGCGCATGCGCTCGCGCTACAGGTGCGCCAGGGCCTGAGCGTGCTCGAACGCGCGTTCGAGCCGGCGCTCGCCGTACGCAGCCGCCCGCGTACCTGCGACGTGACGCTGAACGTCAGCGTGCTGCCAAGTGTCGCCGAGCGCTGGCTCGCACCACGCCTGCCGCGCTTCACGGCCGCGCATCCGCACATCGCGATCGCGCTGCACCCGGACGTGGCGCTCGCGCCGCTGCGCAAGCGCGACCGCATCGACGTCGCGCTGCGCTACGGGCCCGGCAGCTGGCCGGGCGTCGTCGCCGAAAAGCTGATGAACGAGACGATCTTCCCGGTCGCGAGCCCCGCGTACCGCAATCGCGACGGCATTGCGCCGCGCGTGCCGGCCGATCTCGTGCGCGCGACGTTGCTGCGCCATCCCGCGCAGCCATGGGAACCGTGGCTCCAGGCTGCGCGGCTCGACCTCACCGAATCCGCTCGCGCGCCGCGTTTCACCGATGCGAATGCGCTGATCGACGCGACGCTGAAAGGGCGCGGCGTCGCACTCGCGCGCCGCTCGCTGATCGAGCCCGAGCTCGCGGACGGCACGCTCGTGCGCGTATCGACGGTGCGCGTGACCGACGTGTATGCGCACTACGTCGTATGGCGCCCCGGCCATCCGCAGGAAGCGGCGATCCGCACGTGGCTCGACTGGCTGCGCAGCGAAGCGCGGCGCAGAACGCCGCGCCGCTGACGCTGCGGCTGACGCTCACGCGCGCGTCGGCATCGCCACCTTGTCGAGCGTGATCGGCAGATCGCGCACGCGCACGCCCGTTGCGTGATAGATCGCATTCGCGATCGCCGCCGGCACGCCCGTGATCCCTATTTCGCCGATGCCGCGGATGCCGAGCGGGTTGAAATGCGTGTCGTGCTCGTCGACGAAGCTCACGTCGAGATCGCCGATATCCGCATTCACGGGTACGTGATATTCGGCGAGGTTCGCATTCGTGAAGCGGCCATGCCGCACGTCGAGGAACGAGCCTTCCTCGAGCGCGGTGCCGAGCCCCCACACCATCCCGCCGATCAGCTGGCTGCGTGCGGTCTTCGCATTCAGCAGGCTGCCGACGCTGTACACGCCGACGATGCGCGGCACCCGGATCGTGCCGAGTTCGGCATCGACGTGTACTTCGGCGAACACCGCGCCGAACGAATGAGATGCATAGCGCGACTTCTCGTCACCCGGCTTCGCGGTCGCCTGCGCTTCGAGCGGCCGTCCGCCCGCGCGCGCGATCACCGCGGCGGCCGGATCGCGCCGCGACGGCTCGCCGCGATGCACGAGCCAGCCGTCGTCGACCGTCACGTCGTCCGCCGCGACGCCGTGCAGTGGCGAGCCCGAATCGGCGATCGCCAGCGCGATCAGCATCGCGCGCGCCCGCAGCGCGGCGTCGCGCACGGCCGGCGCGACGCTCGCCGCCGATTGCGAGCCGCCCGACACCGGCGCGCGCGGCAGGCTCGAATCGCCGAGCACGAAGCGCACGTTCTGCAGCGCGAAGCCGAGCGCATCGGCCGCGACCTGCGTCATGACCGTGTAGGTGCCGGTGCCGATGTCCTGCGTGCCCGACGCGACTTCGGCCGTGCCGTCCGGCAGGATGCGCGCACGCGCAGACGCCTCGCTGCGATTCGCCGGATACGTCGCGGCGGCCATCCCGAGACCGACCAGCGTGTCGCCGTCGCGCATCGTGCGCGGCCCGCCGGTGCGCCGCGACCAGCCGAAGCGTTGCGCGCCGGCCTGGTAGCACTCGCGCAGCTTGTTGCTCGACCACGGCTTGCCGTCCTCCGGATCGACTTCCGCGTAATTCGCGAGCCGCAGCGCGACCGGATCCATGCCGAGCCGCCACGCGAGCTCGTCCATCGCCGATTCCAGCGCGAACGAACCGGACGCCTCGCCGGGCGCGCGCATGAACGTCGGCGTGCCGACGTTCAGCGACACGATCCGGTGCGTGGTCGCCTGGTTCGGCACCGCATACATGATCCGCGACGGCATCCCGCACATCTCCGTCCAGTCCTCGAACGTCGACGTGGTGACGATCGAGTCGTGGCGCAGCGCGGTCAGCGTGCCGTCGGCGCGCGCGGCCAGCACGACGCGCTGCTCGGTGAACGGGCGGCCGCCGACCGGGCCGAACATCTGCGGCCGCGTCAGCGCAAGGCGCACCGGGCGGCCCACCTGGCGCGCGGCCATCGCGCACAACGACACGTGCGACCACGACGATCCCTTGCAGCCGAAGCCGCCGCCGAGGAACGGCGAGATCACGCGCACCTGCTCCGGCGCGATGCCGAACACCGCGGCCACCGCCGTGCTGGCGCCCGACACGCCCTGCGTCGCGTCGTGCACCGTAAGCGTCGGGCCATCCCAGTGCGCCATCGTCGCGTGCGGCTCGAGCGGGTTGTGATGCTGCATCGGCGTCGTGTAGGTGGCGTCGATGCGCACCGCGCCCTCGCGCAGGCCTGCATCGACGTCGCCGCGCTGCGTGTCCATCGCGCGCCCCTGCTGCTTCGGCGGCACGCGCGCGCCGCGCTTCGCGCGCGCGAAATCGAGCGTGGCATCGCTCGCGCGATAGCGCACCTGCACCGCATTCGCGGCGTCGGTCGCCTGCTCGAGCGTTTCGGCGACGACGACCGCGACAGGTTCGTTGCTGTAGCGCACCGTGTCGTCCTGCAACAGCGTGAGCCGGCGCCCGGCCGGCGGCGACAGCGGCGTGCGGCCGCCGTTGGGCAACCGCATCGCGTTCTCGTGCGTCATCACGAACAGCACGCCGGGCATCGCGCGTGCGCGTGCCGCGTCAATCGATTCGATGCGCCCCGCTGCGATCGTGCTCGTCACGAGCACCGCGTGCGCGAGGCGCGTATCGGCGAATTCGGCCGCATAGCGCGCGCCGCCCGTCACTTTGAGTACGCCGTCGACACGGTCGAGCGGCTGTCCGGTCACCGTGTTCATGCCGCATCTCCCGTCGTGCCAGCGGCCGCATGCACCGCACGGACGATCGCGCGCTGCGCGAGCGCGACCTTGAATCGATTGCCGTCGAGCGGCCGCGCGTCGCGCAACGCGAGCGCAGCCGCCTCGCGCAGCGCCGCATCGGTCGGCGCGCGGCCGACGAGATGCCGTTCCGCGGCCGTCGCACGCAGCGGCTTGTGCGCCACGCCGCCGAGCGCGATGCGCGCCTCCGTCACCTGCGCACCGTCCAGCCGCAACGCAGCGGCCACCGCGACCAGCGCGAACGCGTAACTCGCGCGGTCGCGCACCTTCAGGTAGTGCGCATGGTCCGCAAAGCGCGGCGGCGGCAGATCCACCGACGTAATCAGTTCGCCCGGTTCGAGCGTCGTGTCGAGGTCGGGCCGATCGCCGGGCAACCGGTGAAACGACGCGAACGGAATCTGCCGCGCGCCGCGTGGGCCGCTCACCTGTACGACCGCGTCGAGCGCCGCGAGCGCGACGCTCATGTCCGACGGGTTCACCGCGACGCACTGCTGGCTGGCGCCGAGAATCGCGTGCATCCGGTTGTGCCCGCCGATCGCCGCGCAGCCGCTGCCCGGCTCGCGCTTGTTGCATTGCGCGAACGCGGGATCGTAGAAATACGGGCAGCGCGTGCGCTGCATCAGGTTGCCGCCGACGGTCGCCATGTTGCGCAATTGCGCGGACGCGCCGGCGAGCAGCGCCTGCGACAGCAGCGGATAGTCCGCGCGGATACGCGGATGAGCGGCCGCATCGCTGTTGCGCACGAGCGCACCGATACGCAGTCCGCCATCCGGCAACGCGTCGACCGTATCGAGGCCCGCGATGCGCGTGATGTCGATGAGCGTGACGGGCCGCGCGACGCCGCCCTTCATCAGGTCCAGCAGGTTCGTGCCGCCGCCGATGAAGGCCGCGCCCGGCCGCTGCGCCGCCCGCACGGCGCCCGCGACGTCGGTTGCCCGTTCGTAGGAGATCGCTTCCATGGCCGGGTCCTCCCGCGCTAGCCGTTCGCCGCGTGCGCGGCGCGCACGGCGGCGACGATGTTCGGGTACGCACCGCAGCGGCACAGATTGCCGCTCATGCGCTCGCGGATCTCGTCGTCCGACAGTTGTGCGGGCCGGCGTCGCACGTCGTCGGTGACGGCGCTCGCCGCGCCCGCCGAAAACTCGTCGAGCAGCGCGGTCGCAGAACACAGCTGGCCGGGCGTGCAGTAGCCGCACTGGAATGCATCGTGATCGACGAACGCACGCTGCATCGGGCTCAGCACGCCGCCGCGCGCGAGCCCCTCGACGGTCGTGATCCGCTCGCCTTCGTGCATCACCGCGAGCGTCAGGCACGCGTTGATGCGCCGCCCGTCGACGAGCACCGTGCACGCGCCGCATTGCCCGCGGTCGCAGCCCTTCTTCGTGCCGGTGAGGCCCGCGTATTCGCGCAGCGCGTCGAGCAGCGTGACGCGCGGTTCGAGCTGCAGCGTGTATTCGCGCCCGTTGATGTCGAGCCGCACGGGCTGCGCCGGGACCGTATCGCGATGTGTCGCCGCAGGCGTGAATGTCGTGTGCGGCTGCTGCGGATGAACGTGCGATGCGGCGCCGACGGTCGCGGCCGCCGCCGCCGATTGCAGAAAGCGGCGCCGTGCGGCGCTGGAGGGCGTATCGTGCGGTAACGGCGGCGACGCCGCATGGCCGGCCGCGAGCGGCGACGGGGCAGCATCGCTCGCGGGCCCGGTGGACGGGGGGATGGGTCGATCGCTGGACATGGCTTCTGCTCGCTCCCTGGTTGATGGATGCGGATACGCCGCCCGTGCCCGGTTGGCCGCGCGGGACAGCGCGTGCATCGGCGCTGCGAGCAATTCCGGTGCCGCAAGCCGACACGGGTCTTCGCCTGCGCCGGGCAGATTGCGTTCATGCGTTGCGAACGGACCGCACGCAGGTATCGGTTACCGCTCCTGTCACGTGCGTGCCGCTACGCTGGCGCGTGGCTGACCGTCGGCTGTCGATGCGGTAAAAAACACGCATTCGGCAGTGGCGCGGGCGACACATCGACCGACGCTGGCCAAAGGCGTCCGCAACGCCGTGCGCGACACGTCGCATCGCGTGCATGGTTCGTCGCGTTGCACGCGCGTGTAAATGCGCGCGGCCACTACATCCGCCATGAAAATTCTGCGGGTCGACCCGGCTCCGCGGCTGTGAAAGCATATGGTCAGCATCACGAAAGCCGTTCGCGATCACGCGCCGGTCGCAAACGATTCACCGAATCGTCGCATCGCACCGGCATACTCGAAAACGTTTCCCGATCCGCCTGCCAGGAGAGAAGTGATGCGTCGTGTTGCCCTCGTCGTCGTTCTATGTGCCGCCGCATTCGCCGCCGCCTGCAGCGACGACGCGCCGCACGACGCGCACGCGACCGACGCCTCGCAACAGGCCGGCGCATCGTCCGGCGCCGCGAGCGCGTTCAACAGCGGCGCGGGCGCGAAAGCCGCCGCGTCCGATGCCGCGCCGCTCGCGCCGCCCGTCGTCCACTACCCGCCCGACGATGACGACGACGCGAAGCCCGCGACGAACGCGGGCGCGTCCGCCATCGCCGCGTCGTCGCCGCACTGATCCCGCCGTTCCTGTTGGTGTCCCCAGTCCCCGATCGCAGAACCGAGGTGAAATAACATGACGTCATCCAGCCGCCGCCGTTTCCTGCATACCGTCGCACATTCGGCGGGCGCGGCCGTCGCGCTCAACGCGTTCCCCGAATCGATCCGCCGCGCGCTCGCGATTCCGGCCGCACGCGGCACCGGCACGATCCGCGATGTCCAGCACATCGTCGTGTTCATGCAGGAGAACCGCTCGTTCGACCATTACTTCGGACACCTGCGCGGCGTGCGCGGCTACAACGACCGCTTCCCGATTCCGCTGCCGAACGGCAAGCCGGTGTGGTACCAGCCGTCGAAGGAAGACCCGGCGAAGCCCGTGCTGCCGTTCCGGCTCGACACGAAGACGACCAGCGCGCAGTGCCTGGGCGCGCTCGACCACTCGTGGGCGAAGACCCACGCGGCGATCGACGGCGGCCGCTACGACCAGTGGCCCGCGAACAAGACCGACATGACGATGGGCTATCACGTGCGCGAGGACATCCCGTTCCATTACGCGCTCGCCGATGCGTTCACCGTGTGCGACAACTACTTCTGCTCGCTGCCGGGGCCGACGCACCCGAACCGTTCGTACCTGATGACGGGCACGGTCGACCCGACCGGCAAGTTCGGCGGCCCGCTGCTCGACAACGCCGACTACGTCGACGGCGACCTGCCGCCCGCGTACCAGCTGCTGTCGTGGACGACCTTCCCCGAACGGCTCGAGGCGCGCGGCGTGTCGTGGCAGATCTACCAGCAGGGGCTCACGTGGGCCGATCCGTACAACGGCAACTACGGCACGAACATCCTGCAGAACTTCACGAACTTCATCAACGCGAAGCCGGGCTCGTCGCTGTACCAGCGCGCGCAGACGGTGCGCACGCTCGACAACCTGAAGGACGACGTGATCAACGACCGGCTGCCGCAGGTGTCGTGGCTGCTGCCGCCCGCCGTGTTCTCCGAGCATCCGAAATACACGCCGGCGTACGGCGCGAACTACACGTCGCAGATCCTCGACGCGCTGACGTCGAACCCGGACGTGTGGGCGAAGACGGTGCTGTTCATCATGTACGACGAAAACGACGGCTTCTTCGATCACGTCGTGCCGCCGCAGCCGCCGACCTCGGCCGCGCAGGGCGCATCGACCGTGACCACCGACGGCGAGCTGCATACGGTCGTGAATCCCGGCCGCGGCGGCAGCTACACGGCCGACGGGCTGCCGTACGGCCTCGGGCCGCGCGTGCCGATGACGGTCGTGTCGCCGTGGTCGAAGGGCGGCTTCGTGTGCTCACAGGTATTCGACCACACGTCGGTGATCCGCTTCATCGGCGAGCGCTTCGGCGTCGACGAGCCGAACATCACGCCGTGGCGCCGGACCGTCTGCGGCGATCTGACCGCCGCGTTCGACTTCCGCTCGTCCGACGCGACGTTCCCGACGCTGCCCGATACGAGCCAGTACCGCTCGATCGCCGACCAGCAATGCACGTCGCAACCCGCGCCGAGCGTGCCCGCGACGCCGTCGCCGATCGACCCGCAGGAACCCGGCGTGCGCCCGGCGCGCGCGCTGCCGTACGAACTGCACGTGAACGCGAGCCTCTACGGCGGCAACACGCTGCGCATCGAGTTCGCGAACCGCGGCAACCAGGGCGCGCACTTCCAGGTGTACGCGACCAACCGCACCGACGGCCCGTGGCGCTACACGGTCGGCGCGCGCCGCGTGCTGCACGCGGACTTCGACGTGACGGAGACGAACGGCGCGTATGCGTTCTCGGTGTACGGGCCGAACGGCTTCGTGCGGATGTTCGCGGGCAACGTGTCGGCCGCGACGGCGCGCCGGCGCAACCAGGCGCAGCCGGAGGTGAAAGCCGGCTACGACATCGCGAACGGCAACCTGTACCTGAAGCTGCGCAACCACGGCAGCGGTCACGTGACGCTGACGCTGACCGACAACGCATACGGCACGCCCGCGCGCCAGGTGACCCTGCACGGCGGCGACGAACGCGTCGAGCAATGGGCGCTCGCGTCGAGCCACCACTGGTATGACGTGACGGTGAGCGACGGCGTGAACGGCACGTTCTCGCGCCGCTTCGCGGGCCACGTCGAGAACGGCCGGTCGAGCTACTCGGATCCGGCCGCGGTGCGCCCGGTCTCCGCGCCGTAAGCGCGGCGGCACGACGGCGCGCGGCGTCGGCCGCGCGGCGCGTGCCGTCGAATCTCAGATCGCGTGCGCGAGCGCGCGCTCGACGGGCGCGACGTCGAAGCCGTCGTCCGCGTCGCGAAAGCGCAGCGGCGCCGCGCAGTGCACCAGCGTGTCGATGAAGTACTTCGCGCGCGGCCACGGCCCGAAGCCGGCCGCGGTGTTGATGTGCCCCGCGTCGCCGAGGTTCACGAATGCGCTGCCGAGCCGCTGCGCGAGCGTACGCGCATCGGCGAGCGGCATCCACGGGTCGGTTTCGCTGCCGATCACGATCGACGGCACCGCGAGCCGGCGCGCGTCGAACGGCCCCGCGAACGTGAATTTCTTCGGACTGGCGGGCGCGACGAGCAGCACGCCCGCGACGTCGGCCTCCTGCGGCCATTGCGCGAGCGCATGCGCGGCCGCGAGGCAGCCGAAGCTGTGCGCGGCCAGCACGAACGGGCCGCGCTCGCGTTCGAGCAGCACGCGCACGGACTGCGCCCAGCGCGCGAGATCGGGGGCGTCCCAGTCGGCCTGCTCGACCCGCAGCGCACGCGGGAACTGCCGCTCCAGCCAGGTCTGCCAGTGGGCGCCTTCGCTGCCGTGCAGGCCCGGAACGGTCACGAGCCGCGGCGGCCACGCCGATTTGCTGCATGCGCGCATGATTGCCCTCGCTTGCTTTGCTTGGAGACGAGGTTCGATTGTGGCGTGGCGTGCGCGGCGGCCGAACCAATATTTTGTGCTTTGCTTTTGCGCGGGACGGTAGCCGGGCGACCGCCGGCGCGGGCCTCGCGGTGCGGGCCGGCGGCCTCGCGGCGGCGCAATGCGCCGCGAAACCGTAGAATGTGGGCTTCCCGCTTGCCTTGCATCGGATCGAACCGGGCTCCCCGCGCCGGTTCCGATCGACAGGAGACGCCCGATGTCCGCTACGCCCGCCGGCGCGCTGCGCCCGTTCCATCTCGCCTTCCCCGTGTCGAGCCTCGCCGGCGCGCGCGCGTTCTACGGCGGCCTGCTCGGCTGCCCAGAGGGCCGCAGCTCGGAACACTGGGTCGACTTCGACTTCTTCGGCCATCAGCTCGTCGCGCACCTCGCGCCGGACGAAACCGGCAAAAGCGCGGTGAACCCGGTCGACGGCGACGACGTGCCCGTGCGCCATTTCGGCGTCGTGCTGTCGATGGACGAATGGCATGCGCTCGCCGACAAACTGAAGGCCGCGCATACGCGCTTCGTGATCGAGCCGCATATCCGCTTCAAGGGCGAGGTCGGCGAGCAGGCGACGATGTTCTTCCTCGATCCGTGCGGCAACGCGCTCGAGTTCAAGGCGTTCGCCGACATCGGCCAGCTGTTCGCGAAGTAAGCGCATGAAGATCCTGTTCTACTCGCCGCACCAGGAAGCCGGCGCCTGGCGCGACGCGATCGCGCAGGCGCTGCCCGAGGCCGAGCTGCGCGCGTGGCAGCCGGGCGACACGGCTGCCGCCGACTACGCGCTCGTGTGGCGCGCGCCGCGCGAGCTGTTCGCGCCGCGCGACGGCCTGCGCGCGATCTTCAACCTCGGCGCGGGCGTCGATGCGCTGCTCGCGCTCGATCGCGCGCATCCCGGCACGCTGCCGCGCGACGTGCCGCTGGTGCGCCTCGAGGATTCGGGCATGGCGCGGCAGATGATCGAATACGTGACGCACGCGGTGCTGCGCTACCTGCGCCGCTTCGACGAATACGACGCGTTGCAGCGCGAGCGCCGCTGGCAGGTGCTGGAGCCGCATCCGCGCGCGAGCTTCACCGTCGCGGTGCTCGGCCTCGGCGTGCTCGGCGCGCAGGTCGCGCAGGCGCTCGCCGCGCTCGGCCTGCCGGTGCGCGGCTACAGCCGCAGCCCGAAACGGCTCGACGGCGTCGCGACCTTCGCGGGCGACGACACGTTCGACGCGTGCGTCGACGGCGCGAAGGTGCTCGTCAACCTGCTGCCGAGCACGCACGATACCGACGGGATCCTGTCGGCGCGGACCTTCGCGAAGCTGGCGCCGGGCGCATACCTGGTGAACGTCGCACGCGGCGCGCATCTCGTCGAAGCCGACCTGCTCGACGCGCTCGCGAGCGGCCAGGTCGCCGCCGCGACGCTCGACGTGTTCCAGCACGAGCCGCTGCCGGTCGACCACCCGTTCTGGCACGCGCCGCGCATCACGATCACGCCGCACAGCTCGGCCGAGACGCTGCGCGACGAAGCAGTCGAGCAGATCGCCGGCAAGATCCGCGCGCTCGAGCGCGGCGAGCGCGTCGGTGGCATCGTCGACTACGCGCGCGGCTACTGAATTCCACCTATACGAGACCGGAGACAACCATGACGTTCCCCACCGCCGTCAAGATCGTCGAAGTCGGCCCGCGCGACGGGCTGCAGAACGAAAAGACCTTCGTACCGACCGACGTGAAGATCGCGCTCGTCGACCGGCTGTCGCGCGCCGGCTTCCGCAATATCGAGGCCGCATCGTTCGTGTCGCCGAAATGGGTGCCGCAGATGGCCGACGGCGCCGACGTGATGGCCGGCATCGAGCGCCGCCCGGGCACCGTGTATTCGGTGCTCACGCCGAACCTGAAAGGCTTCGAGAACGCGCTCGCCGCACGCGCCGACGAAGTGGTGATCTTCGGCGCGGCGAGCGAGGCATTCTCGCAGCGCAACATCAACTGCAGCATCGCGGAGAGCATCGCGCGCTTCGAGCCGGTCGCGAAGGCCGCGAAGGATGCCGGCCTGCGGCTGCGCGGCAGCGTGTCGTGCACGCTCGGCTGCCCGTACCAGGGCGAGGTGCCGGTCGCGTCGGTCGTCGACGTCGTCGAACGCTTCGCCGCGCTCGGCTGCGACGAGATCGACATCGCCGACACCATCGGCGTCGGCACGCCGAAGCGCACGCGCGAAGTGCTGTCGGCCGTCACGCGCGTGTTCCCGCGCGAACGGCTGTCGGGCCACTTCCACGACACCTACGGCCAGGCGCTCGCGAACATCTACGCGGCGCTGCTCGAAGGGATCGAGATCTTCCACGCGTCGGTCGCCGGCCTCGGCGGCTGCCCGTACGCGAAGGGCGCGACCGGCAACGTCGCGACCGAGGACGTGCTGTACCTGATGCAGGGCCTCGGCATCGACACCGGCATCGATCTCGCGCAGGTGGTCGCCGCTGGCGACTTCATCTCGAACGCGATCGGCCGCGCGAACGTGTCGCGCGCCGGTCGCGCGCTGCTCGCCAAGGCGCAGAGCGCGGCCGACGCGCCGAGCTGCGCGTGACCCCGACACTCACCGGACTCCCCATGACGACACCCGCTTCATTCGACTCTCTCCCCGATTCCGCGCGACGCGTCGCGCTGCTGCTGCGCGAACGCGGGCATGCGAAAGGGATCGTGATGCTCGCCGAAACCGGCAAGACCTCCGCCGAAGCCGCGGCCGGGCTCGGCTGCTCGGTCGCGCAGATCGCGAAGTCGATCCTGTTTCGCCGCGAATCCGACGGCCTGCCGGTGCTCGTCGTCGCGAGCGGCGTGAATCGCGTCGACGAGAAGAAGGTCGCCGCCCAGGTCGGCGCGGTCGGCCGCGCCGATGCGAAGTTCGTGCGCGACCATACCGGCTACGCGATCGGCGGCGTGTGCCCGATCGGCCATCTCGTCGAACCGGTCACGCTGATCGACGCCGACCTGCTCGAGCTCGACAGCCTGTGGGCCGCCGCCGGCCATCCGCACGCGGTGTTCAACCTGTCGCCGCAGGAACTCGTCGCGCTGACGGGTGCGCCGGTCGCCGACGTCGCATTGCGTAACGACGCATGAGCGACGCGCCGGTACCGGTCGGCACGGTCGCCTCGCCGTGCACCGACGTCTGCAGGATCGATCCGCGCACCGACTGGTGCGCGGGCTGCCTGCGTACGCGTGACGAGATCAAGGGATGGCGCGCGTCGGACGACGACGCGAGACGCGTGTTGCTCGCGCGGCTCGACGCGCGGCGGCGCCTGCTCGCGCGGAGCGGCGCATAAAAAAATGCCGTTCGGCCTGCTTGGCGAACGGCATGAGATCGGAATCCTGTGAACGTGATCAACGTCACAGCCGCATCATACGAGCGACGCTGCAGCGTCGCATCGGGTGTTTCCCTACAACTCCTTACGGCCTGTCTGGCGCGCAATCCGCGTGCCCGGAGGCGACGCCGACGGGCCTGGCGGCAGGCCGTAGCGGCAAGTCGAATCGCACGACCGTTTCAGTTGCCGACCGCCGCGCGACGCGCCGGCACGATGCGCCAGCCGAGGTTCACGCCGGCCGCCGCGAGCAGGATCAGCAGCGCGCCGAGCACCTGCGTCCACGCGAGCGTCTGCCCGAACGCGATGCGATCGACGATGATCGCGACGACCGGATAGACGAACGACAGCGCGCCCGTCATCGCGACCGGCAGCTTCTGGATCGCGCCGTACAGCAGCACGTACATCAGGCCGGTGTTGACGACGCCGAGCACGACGAGATCGAGCCACTGCGCGGCCGTCGCCGGCAGCGTGTCGAAGTGCGCGAACGGCGCGAGCAGCACGATGCCGAGGCCGGCCTGCAGCAGTGCCAGCAGGTGCGGCGGCGTGCCCTTCAGGTGCTTCGTGACGATCGACGACACCGCGTACAGGAACGCCGCGCCGAGCGACAGCGCGACGCCTTCGAGATATTCGCCGGGCACCGCGAGCACGGCCGGCTCGACCCGCACCACGCAGACGAGCCCGATGAAGGCGAGCGCGAGCCACGCGATCGTCGACGCGCTGATCCGTTCGCGGAACACGAGCGCGCCGAGCGCGACGAGCATGAACGGCTGCGTGTTGTAGACGGCGGTCGCCATCGAGATCGACGCACGCGAATACGCGGCGAACAGCAGCAGCCAGTTCGCGACGATCGCGACGCTGCCGAGCGTCGCGAGCGCGAGCATGCGCGGCGAGAACAGCGCGCGGCGCAGCAAGCCGAGCGCCGCGCAGACGATCGCGAGCGTCGCGGCGCCGAACAGGCAGCGGAAGAACACGACGTTGGTGAGCGGTTGCTGCGACGACATCACGAGCCAGCCGATCGTGCCGGACATCAGCATCGCGACGATCATCTCGGCGGCACCGCGGCGGATTTCGTTCGAGGCCATCATGGACTCCGTTTGGCGAGAGAAGATGACTTCGATTCTAGGAACTTGCTTTCCGTGCATCCACGGCTAAACTGAAGCGAAACGACCGATTCACCTTCGAAAGCAAAGCGATCATGTCGAAACGCCTTTCCCCGCCCGCCGTCGCGTCGCTGGACGCGACCGACCGCGCGATCCTCGCGGCGCTCGCCGAGGATGCGCGCATCGCCACCAGCGAGCTGGCGCGACAGATCGGGCTGTCGGCGCCCGCGACCGCCGACCGCGTGCGGCGGCTCGAGGCGCAGGGCGTGATCGCGGGCTTCACCGTCGAGCTCGATCCGCGCGCGCTCGGCTACACGCTGCAGGCGATCGTCCGCGTGAAGCCGCTGCCGGGACAGCTGCATCTGGTCGAGGAGGTGTTGCGGCGGATTCCGGAATTCGTCGAATGCGACAAGGTGACCGGCGAGGACTGCTTCATCTGCCGGCTCTACCTGCGCACGATCGAGCACCTCGACGACATCCTGTCGAAGGTGACGGAGCGCGCGGAAACGAGCACGGCGATCGTGAAATCGACGCCCGTGCCGCGCCGCCTGCCGCCGCTGGTCGAAGACGACGCCGCGCGCCGCTGATCCTCGAACGCTGACCGTCGACGCGCAGCAAGCGCCGCGCGACCGGCCGCGGCCGGCCCCGCTCACGCGGCCGCGTCGCGCGCTTCGAAGAACGCGAGCAGCTCGTCGATCAGCGCGACGGGCGCCTCTTCCGGAATGTAGTGCCCGCAATCGAGCGCGCGGCCGCTGACGTCGCGCGCGACGCGCCGCCATTCGTCGAGCGGATCGAAGCAGCGGCCGACGATCCCGTGCTCTCCCCACAGCACGCGCAGCGGGCACGCGACCTTGTTGCCGCGCTCGAGATCCGCGCGGTCATGTTCGAGATCGATCGTCGCCGACGCGCGGTAGTCCTCGCACATCGCGTGCACGGCGCCCGGCTGCGCGAGCGCGGCGCGATACGCGGCGAGCGCCTCCGGCGCGAACGGCGCGAGCCCGGCCGAGCGGTTGCCCATCACGCGCTCGATGTACGCATCGGTGCGGCCTTCGATCAGCGTTTCGGGCAGCGGAGCCGGCTGGATCAGGAAGAACCAGTGGAAATACGCGGTCGCGAACGCACGGTCGGTCTGCTCGTACATCGCGAGCGTCGGCGCGATGTCGAGCAGCATCATCCGCTCGACGGCCGCCGGATGATCGAGCGCGAGGCGGTGCGCGACGCGCGCGCCGCGATCGTGCGCGCACACATGGAATTGCTCGAAACCGAAATGGCACATCACGGCGACCTGGTCGGCCGCCATCGCGCGTTTCGAATACGGCGCGTGCCGCGCGTCGCTCGGCGGCTTGCCCGACGCGCCATAGCCGCGCAGGTCGGTCGCGATCACCGTGAAGTGATTCGCCAGCGTCGCGGCGACGCGATGCCAGATCATGTGGGTCTGCGGGTGGCCGTGCAGCAGCAGAAGCGGCGGCCCCGCGCCTCCTTTGACACCGAAGATGTCGGTGTCCTGCACCGTCACGCGAAACGGAGCAAACGCCTCAAACGACATGGTTTGTTTCTCGTTGGTTTGTTATGGCGGATATTGTAGGAGCGCCCGGCCGGCTGCTGCGCGCGCCAGATGCCCGAACGCGTAGAAAGAGAACACTCACTCGATTGTCGCCACGCCGCGCAGTTTGTTAAGCTCGCGTAGAATCGCACGACCGTTCGTATTAATATGAACGCGCGGCTGTACCGCTACACTCGAAGCACCGTTCGACCGCCAAGCATGCATGCCGGCGTCGGCGCGACCCGCGCCGGGCCCGGCCGCCCCTCGAGACTGGAGACATCACATGGCATTGCCCGCCGTCCTGCAGAACCTGACGCTGCCCGTCATCGCGTCGCCGATGTTCATCGTCAGCTACCCCGAACTCGTGCTCGCGCAATGCAAGGCGGGTATCGTCGGATCCTTCCCCGCGCTCAACGCCCGTCCGGCCGAACTGCTCGACGAATGGCTCACGCAGATCCAGTCCGAACTAGCCGACCACAAGGCGAAGCACCCGGACGCGGTGATCGGCCCGATCGCGGTCAACCAGATCGTCCACCAGTCGAACGCGCGGCTCGAGCACGACGTGCGCGTGTGCGTCGAGCACAAGGTGCCGATCTTCATCACGAGCCTGCGCGCGCCGGCGCGCGAGATCGTCGACGCGGTGCACAGCTACGGCGGCATCGTGCTGCACGACGTGATCAACCTGCGCCACGCGCAGAAGGCGCTCGAAGCGGGCGTCGACGGACTGATCCTCGTCGCGGCCGGCGCCGGCGGCCATGCGGGCACGACGTCGCCGTTTGCGCTCGTGGGCGAAGTGCGCAAGATGTTCGACGGCCCGATCGTGCTGTCCGGCGCGATCGCCAACGGCGGCTCGATCCTCGCCGCGCAGGCGATGGGCGCCGACTTCGCGTACATGGGCACGCGCTTCATCGCGACGCAGGAAGCGCACGCGGTCGAGGACTACAAGCACGCGATCCTCAACGCGAAATCGTCCGACATCGTCTACACGAACCTCTTCACCGGCGTGCACGGCAACTACATCCGCGAGAGCATCGAGAAGGCCGGCCTCGATCCGGACGCACTGCCGGAATCGGACAAGTCGAAGATGAATTTCGGCGGCGACAAGGCGAAGGCATGGAAGGACATCTGGGGTGCCGGCCAGGGTGTCGGCCTGATGGACGACCTGCCGAGCGTCGGCGCACTCGTCGAGCGCCTGAAGCGCGAGTACGACGACGCGAAGGCACGACTCGGCATCGCGCGCTGACGCGGGCGGCGGGTTGCGCCACCGGCGCGCACGACGTCGGACCAAACAAAAAAGCGCGAACCGCAACGGCTCGCGCTTTTTTCATGTCCGCCACGCGGGCGGCCGGCGCCGGTCAGCCCGCGCGCTTGATCCGCGTGATCGGCAGCACGCGCAGGCGCGACTCGATCGACGGGCACAGCGACTGCCCTTCGAATCGTGCCGCGAGGAAGTCGACGAACGAGCGCACCTTCGCGGACACGTGGCGACGGCTCGCGTACACCGCATAGATCGGCGCCTCGTGCGGCGGCACGGCGTCGAGCAGCACCGGCACGAGCCGGCCGGATTCGATGTCGTCGCCGACCACCTCGGTGCCGAGCAGCGCGATGCCCGCGCCCGCGAGCACGGCTGCGCGCAGCCCCTCGAGATGGTTCACGATCAGGTTGCCGTTCAGGTTCACGCGCGACGCGGCGGCCGCGTCGATCACCAGCGAATCGAGCATCGTCGAATTCGAATCGCGACGCAGGTAGTTGTGATGCGCGAGATCGGCGATCGTCTGTGGCGTGCCGTGCTTGTCGAGATACTCGGGCGACGCGACCAGCAGGATGTGCGCGGTCGCGATCTGCCGCGCGACCAGCGACGACGATTTCAGCCCGTTCGGCGCCGCGCGCACCGCGACGTCGTAGCCTTCCTCGATCAGGTCGACCACGCGATCGGACAGCGTCACGTCGACGGTCACGTCCGGGAACCGACCCGCATAATCGGTGACGGCCTGCATCACGTGCCGCAATCCGAACGCGGACAGCGACGTCACGCGCAGGCGGCCCTGCGGCACCACGCTCGCGGCGCCGACCGCCTGTCCGGCTTCGTCGAGTTCCGACAGCGCCTGCACGAGGCGCTCATAGTATTCGCGTCCCGCCTCGGTCGGCGCGACACGTCGTGTCGTGCGATGCAGCAGCCGCGCGCCGAGCTGCTGCTCGAGATGCATCACGTGCTTGCTCGCCATCGCGGCCGACATCTGCATGCGCTCGGCCGCGCCGACGAAGCTGCCCACTTCGACGACGTAGCGAAACACATTCATGCTGACGAGGGTATCCATCGAACTAGCTCGCAATTCCTGGGAATTATGCAATTACGAGATAGGGTAACAAAGGCGAGGAAACAAAAAGGTCAACAAAGGCAAAACGGCGCCGCGAATAGCGGCGCCGTTTTTTTCGGGGCGCAATGCCGGCACATGCGACGCGCGTTGTGTGCGCGTCCGAACCGACGAATCGTCAGAACTTCGCGCGGATGCCTGCGCCGAACGTATTGCCGCTCGACAGGCCGCTGATGTGGTCGTTCATGTACGCAGCGTAGACGTCGGTGCGCTTGGACAACGGATAGTCGTAGCCGACGGCCCAGGTCTGGCGCGTCTGGTCGAGGCCGCCGCCGTCGCGCGAGTACGCGTACGACGCCATTGCGTTGCCGACGCCGAGCGGCACCGACACGCCGCCCTGCGCGGTGTTCACGTGCCAGCTGCCGGCGACCTGGTCGTTCTTCGTATACATGTACTGGCCGAACAGCTTCACGTATTTCAGGTCGTAGGTCGCGCCGACCAGCCCGATGCCCTGGCTCTTCATGCCGGTCACGAGCGAGCTCAGGTCCTGCGGGCCGTTGTTGAAGTTCACGTACTGGTAGACAGCGGTCGCCGCGAACGGGCCGTTCGCGTAGTTGAACTGCGCGCTCCACTTCTTCGAGCGGTTGTCGCCGGCCGTGTTGCCGAGCGCGTACATCGCCGCGAAATTCAGGCCCCCGAACGAAGGTGACGTGTAGGACAGTGCGTTGTTCCAGCCCGAATCGCCGACCGCGCCCTGGTCGCTCGGATAGGTCGGGAACGTGCCGAGGCCGAGGAACACGTGGTACACCATCGGCGAGAAGGTGTACGAATCGTAGAACGGGTTGAACAGGATCGTCGACAGGAACAGGTGCGTGGTCAGGCGGCCCGCCGTCACCGTGCCGTACGGCGAGCTGACGCCGACGTATGCGTTGCGCGCGAAGAACGTGTCGCCCTGGAAGCGGCCGAACTGGCCGTTCTGCGCACGGAAGAAGCTCTCCAGCGTGAAGATCGCCTTGTAGCCGTCGCCGAGATCCTCGGCGCCGTGCAGGCCCCAGTAGGACGTCGACATCCCGCCGCCCGACACGTTCCATGCGCGATCGCCGCCCGGGAACTTGGTGGCGCCGACCCATTCGTCGACCTGACCGTAGAGCGAGACGCTCGACTGCGCGTGAACGGGTGCGGTTGCGGCCACGCAGGCGGCCGCGGCGATCAGCTTGACGGACGTGCGCGACGCACGGCGAGCGAATGCTTTCATGGGATCTCCAGGGTTTTGTCGAATGTCGATAAGTGGCGCGAGCGTTGTTGTTTGGAGCCGATTGCTTGCGTCGTATGGGGCGCAGCCATCTTTACGGAACCTGCGTCCCGTCAAAATTGCGCACACTTATTGCGGGTATAGCGGCAGCATTAACTTCGCGGAATCGGCACATGGCCAGGCGCGCCGCAGCGGCCCCGCGCGGTGCGGGCACGCGACGGGACGGCCGCGAGGGGCGCGCGTGCCGGGCGCGAAAGATAGCGCAATGCGACGGGAAAATCAGCGGAAATCTATGCGCGACTGTGGCGAATTCGCATCACAGCCGGCGGGGGAACGAACGCGCGGGGCGCGCTCGGCGAACGCGCGGGGCGCTCAGTTTCGGTAGAACGGGGAGAAAAACGGCGAGTGGGAAGGCTCTTCCTGCGCGCGGGGCGGCGGCATCGGACGGCCGCCACGCTCCTCGTTGTAGCGCGCGACGTCGGCGCGGATCGAGCCGGCCCGCAACGGAACGTTGCCGCCGCCCGGCGGGCGCGGCATCTGGCGGGACTCGGCGCTGATCGGACGATACGGGCTCTGCGCGGCGTAATGCCCGTAAGACGGCGTCGGACGCAGGCCCCAGCGGGAACCATAGCCGCTCACGCCGCCGGCACGCGCGCCGCCCGGCGGCAGCGCCCGGCGCCATACCTGCGCGTTGCCGGCCGGCTGGCCGTACATGCGCATGTCGCCGCCACCGAAACCGTGACCGAAGCCATGACCGCCGCCGAACGCCTGACCACCATGCGGCGGTTGCGCGAGCGCGAGCGGCATCAGCAGCGCGCCGAGCACGCCTGCCACCCATCGTCCGACCTTCAGTTTCACCCGTTCCGTCATCATTCAGTGCCTGTTGCCGCTCGCCGCCCGCTGTTTCCAGCCGACGCAAGCCTTTCAGCAGTAATTTATGAGCGGTCCCAAACGGTGTCGAGCCAAAAAGTGTTATGTCGCGGGCATCGGTGTAACACCATGTTACTGCTAGGTTTTTTCACTTCAGGGTGGGATCGCGACAGAACATTCTTCTGCCGCTTCGCGCGTCGCCGGGCCGCCGCGGGCGTGCCGTGTTGCGCAGCCGCATCATGCAATCGATTCATCAATGGATTCGTACAATGAATTTGTTTATTGAATGACCAACCGGGACAATACCGGCTTCGCGCGCGCGACATGTGCGCCCGCCGTTTCCGAATCGAGTTCCCCGATGGCCCGTCCCCGTTTTCTTCCCGACAACTTCACGCTCGCGCTCGTCGGCACCGTCGTGCTCGCGAGCCTGCTGCCGTGCCGCGGCCCGGCCGCCCATGCGTTCAATTGGGCGACCAACATCGCGGTCGGCCTGCTGTTCTTCCTGCACGGCGCGAAGCTGTCGCGCGAAGCCGTCGTCGCGGGCGCGACCCACTGGCGGCTGCATGCGGTCGTGCTGCTCAGCACGTTCGCGCTGTTCCCGCTGCTCGGCCTCGCGCTGAAGCCCGTGCTGCAGCCGCTCGTCACGCCGACGCTGTATGCCGGCGTGCTGTTCCTGTGCACACTGCCGTCGACCGTCCAGTCGTCGATCGCCTTCACGTCGATCGCGAAGGGCAACGTGCCGGCCGCCGTGTGCGCGGCATCAGCGTCGAGCCTGCTCGGGATCTTCGTGACGCCGGCGCTCGTCGGGCTGATGATCACGTCGCAGTCGGCCGCGGCCGCGTCGCCGTGGAGCACCATCGGCAGCATCGTGATGCAGCTGCTCGTGCCGTTCATCGCCGGCCAGCTGCTGCGGCCCGTGATCGGCGGCTGGATCGAACGCAATCGCGGCGTGCTGCGCTTCGTCGACCAGGGCTCGATCCTGCTCGTCGTCTACGTCGCGTTCAGCGAGGCCGTGAACCAGGGGCTGTGGCACCAGATTCCGGCGCGCGCGCTCGGCGGCCTGCTGGTCGTCAACGTCGTGCTGCTCGTGATCGCGCTGGGGCTGACCGCGTTCGTCGGCAAGCGGCTCGGCTTCAACCGCGCCGACCAGATCACGATCATTTTCTGCGGGTCGAAGAAGAGCCTCGCGGCCGGCGTGCCGATGGCGAAGGTGATCTTCTCCGCGCAGGCGGTCGGCGCGATCGTGCTGCCGCTGATGCTGTTCCACCAGATCCAGCTGATGGCCTGCGCGGCGCTCGCGCAACGCTGGGGCGCGCGCGACACGAGCGGCGAGCGCGACGGCGACGCGGGTGCGGCCGGTGCCGCACGCGGGCGCGGTGCGCTGAGCGCGGGCAAGCGCTGACGCGGGAGGCTGCGCGGCCGGCATGACTGGCCGCGCTGGGGTGTTCGTCTTGTTCCTTTCGTCCCTGCCTCTCGCCTCTCGCTTCCCGCTTCCCGCCTCCCGCCTCCCGCCTCCCCGCCGCGCAGCCCGCCGCGACGCATGCACCATCGACGCGCATCGCGTCACCAAATCTTCATTCAATTCTCCGAGCGTACTGCCGTTAAAGTCGGGCGTCCCGTCGTCTCGGCCGCCCCCCTCCATGCCCGCGCCCCATCCCGACTCGTCCGCCGCCCCGACCACCCGCCTGATCGCGGAACGCGCGCTCGCGGCCGTGTTCCAGCCGATCGTCGATCTCGGATCGGGCACGGTCGTCGGTTACGAAGGCCTGATCCGCGGCCCGCGCGGCACCGACCTCGAGCCGCCGGCCGCACTGTTCGCGCAGGCCGCCCGCGACGGCACGACCGTCGCGCTCGAACAGGCGGCCGCGCGCACCTGCCTCGACGCATTCGCGGCGCTCGGCTGCGACGGCAAGCTGTTCCTCAACTTCAGCGCGGGCACGATCCTGCAACTCGCGCGCGAACGCGAGCGCGCGCGGCAACTGCTCGTGCGCGCGCGGATCGGCGCCGAGCGCATCGTGATCGAGCTGACCGAGCAGACCGCGCTGCCGGACGTCGCACGCATCGGGCCGGCGGTCGCCTCGCTGCGCGACGCCGGCATCCAGTTCGCGCTCGACGACTACGGCACCGCGAACGCGAGCATGAACCTGTGGCTGCGCCTGCACCCGGATGTCGTGAAGATCGACCGCTTCTTCATCCACGACATCGCGCGCGATCCGCTCAAGTTCGAGGCGGTCAGGGCGATGCAGCACTTCGCGCAGGCAAGCGGCGCGCAACTGATCGCGGAAGGGATCGAGAACGAGTGCGACCTGCTCGTCGTGCGCGACATGGGCATCGGCTGCGTGCAGGGCTTCCTGCTCGGGCGGCCGGACGCGCAACCCTCGCCGGTCGTCGCGCCGGCCGCGCGCGACGCGATCCGCGCCCCGCACATCGCGGTGTTTCCCGGTGCGACCCGCGCCGTGCGGCCGGCCGGCACGATCGCGGCGAAGATGCTCGTCGCCGCGCCGGCGCTGCCGCGCGACGCGACCAACAACGACGTACTCGACCTGTTCAACCGGATGCCCGCGCTGCACGCGGTCGCGCTCGTCGAACGCGACCAGCCGGTCGCGCTCGTGAACCGGCGCGGCTTCATCGACCGCTTCGCGCTGCCGTACCACCGCGAGGTGTTCGGGAAGAAGCCGTGCCTGCAGTTCGCGAACGACGCGCCGCTGATGATCGACAACGCGACGACGGTCGAGCAGCTCGCGATGCTGCTCGCGAGCCACGACCAGCGCTACCTCGCGGACGGCTTCGTGATCACCGAACACGGCCGCTACGTCGGGCTCGGCACCGGCGAAAGCCTCGTGCGCGCGGTGACCGAAATGCGCATCGAGGCCGCGCGCTACGCGAATCCGCTGACGTTCCTGCCCGGCAACATCCCGATCAGCGCGCATATCGAGCGCCTGCTGGCGCGCGACGCCGGCTTCCACGCGTGCTACGTCGACCTGAACCAGTTCAAGCCGTTCAACGACCAGTACGGCTACTGGCAAGGCGACGAAGTGCTGAAGTTCGCGGCGACGGTGCTGGCCGGCGTGTGCGATCCGCAACGCGACTTTCTCGGACACGTCGGCGGCGACGATTTCCTCGTGCTGTTCCAGCGCGACGACTGGCACGCGCGCGCGGCCGACGCGATCGCGCGCTTCAACGACGGCGCGCAGCGCTTCTATACGCAGGCCGACCGGCTGGCGGGCGGGCTGCGCGGCGAGGACCGCTACGGCAACCCCGCGTTCTTCGGCTTCGTGACGATGGCGATCGGTGTGGTCGGCGTGCCGGCCGGCGCGAACGGCGCGATACGCTACGGCAGCGACGAGATCGCATCGGTCGCGGCGCTCGCGAAGCGACGCGCGAAACAGCAGCCGGGCGGGCTCGCGGTCGTCGATCTGGACGCCGGCCGCGCGGCGCTGCGCGATCGCGGCGAGCCGCCACTCGCGGCGGCAGGCTGAGTGACGGGCGGTTGCCGGTCGCAGGCAGGGTCGCCAACCCGCCCGAGCGACGTTGCCGGTGCCGCGCCGGCCCGGCCGGGCCGCGCCCCGGCAACCGCCGGCCGATCGCCCCGCCGGCTCCGTTCACGCCGGGCAGCGGAACGTGCCGGACGCTCCACCTGCCGGCACCGCCACATTCCGCGCGATCACCTTGCCTTTTCCGCGTTTTGTTTAGTATTTTTAGTAACGGCGTTTTCGCAGATTAGCTCGCAAAAACCCGCTATTTCCGGGTATTCCCCGGTTATCCGGCCCGAATTAGGCGCCGCGTTTACTATACAATCGCCGTCACCCTAAACAAACCGGATCCCGAACGATGGGCACCACCATTCGCGACGTAGCGCGGGCGGCAGAGGTCTCGATCGGCACCGTCTCCCGCGCGCTAAAAAACCAGCCGGGCCTGTCCGAAGCCACGCGGGCGCGCATCGTCGAGATCGCGCAGCGGCTCGGCTACGACCCGGCCCAGTTGCGGCCGCGCATCCGCCGGCTCACCTTCCTGCTGCACCGCCAGCACAACCGCTTTCCCGCCAGCCCGTTCTTCTCGCACGTGCTGCACGGCGTCGAGGACGCGTGCCGCGAGCGCGGCATCGTGCCGACGCTGCTCACGGTCGGCCCGAACGACGACGTGCTCCGCCAGATGCGCCCGCACGCGCCCGACGCGATCGCGGTGGCTGGCTTCATCGAGCCCGAGACGATCGAGGCGCTCGCCGCGACCGGCCGGCCGCTCGTGCTGATCGACCTGTGGGCGCCCGGCCTGCGCTCGGTGAACATCGACAACGCGACGGGCGCGGCGCTCGCGATGCGTCACCTGCTCGCGATCGGCCGCTCGCGGATCGCGTTCATCGGCGGCTCGGCCGCGCACTACAGCATCGCGCAGCGCGCGATCGGCTACCGGCGCGCGTTCTTCGAGGCCGGGCGGCTGTTCGATCCCGCGTACGAAGTGACGATCGACGCCGGGCTCGACCCCGACACCGGCGCCGCGCGGGCGATGCAGCAGCTGCTCGACGCGCCGGGCCCGCGCCCGGACGCCGTGTTCGCGTACAACGACGCCGCCGCGCTGGCCGCGCAGCGCGTGTGCCTCGCGCGCGGCGTGCGGATTCCGGAAGACATCGCGATCGTCGGCTTCGACGACATCCCGGCCGCCGCGCACGCGAACCCGCCGCTCACGACGCTCGCCGTCGACAAGGAAGCGCTCGGCCGCCGCGGCGTCGAACTGCTGCTCGCGGAAGCCCCCGAGCGCACCGAGATCTCCCTGCCCGTCGAGCTGATCGTACGGGCCAGCAGCCAGCCCGCCGGCTCACCGGCGCTCGATACCGCCACGGTCACCGAATCATGAACATGCCCCCGGCCCAATCCCGCACGGCCACGCCGGCCAACCACACGCAAGCGGCACCGGTCGTCGCGAGCTTCCGCGATCCGTCGTTCCTGCTGTCGCACATCGAGGACACGCTGCGGTTCTACGCGACGAACGCGTTCGACCCGACGGGCGGCTTCCACCACTATTTCCGCGACGACGGCAGCGTCTACAACCGCACGTCGCGGCACCTCGTCAGCAGTTGCCGGTTCGTCTTCAACTACGCGATGGCGTACCGGCATTTCGGCGATCCGCGCCATCTCGACTACGCGCGCCACGGGCTGCGCTTCCTGCGCGACGCGCACTGGGACGAGGCGCTGCAAGGCTACGACTGGGAGCTCGACTGGCGCGACGGCACGAAGCACGCAACGCTCGACGGCACGCGCCATTGCTACGGGCTCGCGTTCGTGCTGCTGGCCGCCGCGCACGCGACGATGGCCGGCATCGACGAAGCGCGCGCGCTGATCGCGTCGACCTACGAGCTCGCCGAACACCGCTTCTGGGATGCGGCCGCCGGCCTCTACGCGGACGACGCGACGCCGAACTGGATCGTGTCGTCGTACCGCGGCCAGAACGCGAACATGCACATGACGGAAGCGCTGCTCGCGGCATACGAGGCGACCGGCCACCTCACCTACCTCGATCGCGCGGAAAAGCTCGCGACCCACATCACGCAGCGCCAGGCCGCGCTGTCGGGCGGCCTCGTGTGGGAGCACTACCACGCGGACTGGTCGGTCGACTGGGACTACAACAAGGAAGACAGCTCGAACATCTTCCGTCCGTGGGGCTTCCAGCCCGGGCACCAGACCGAATGGGCGAAGCTGCTCCTGATCCTGGAGCGGCACCGCCCGCTCGACTGGCTCGTGCCGCGCGCGGCCGAGCTGTTCGACGCGGCGCTCACGCACGCATGGGACGCCGATCACGGCGGCCTCTGCTACGGCTTCGGCCCCGACTTCACGATCTGCGACCACAACAAGTATTTCTGGGTGCAGGCGGAGACCTTCGCAGCGGCCGCGATGCTCGGCGCGCGCACCGGCAGCGAGCGTTTCTGGGATTGGTACGACGAGATCTGGCGCTACAGCTGGGCGCATTTCGTCGATCACCGCTACGGCGCGTGGTATCGGATCCTCACCTGCGACAACCGCAAGTACAGCGACGAGAAAAGCCCGGCCGGCAAGACCGACTATCACACGATGGGCGCGTGCTACGACGTGCTCGCGACCCTCGCGCGGGCGGCGCGCAGCGAGCCGACGCAATGAGCGGCGGCACCTTTCCGGCCTTCGTGTCGGCGGGCGACATCCTGACCGACATGGTGCGCGCAGGCGACGCGCAGTGGACCTCGGTGCCGGGCGGCGCCGGCTGGAACGTCGCGCGCGCGGTCGCGCGGCTCGGCCTGTCGAGCGCGCTCGCGGGCGCGATCGGCGAGGACTGCTTCTCCGACGTGCTGTGGCGCACCAGCGAGGCCGCCGGGCTCGACCTGCGCTTCCTGCAGCGGGTCCCGCGTGCGCCGCTGCTCGCGATCGTCCACGAGACGCGGCCGCCCGCGTACTTCTTCATCGGCGAAGCGAGCGCGGACCTCGCGTTCGACCCGGCGCGGCTGCCGGCCGGCTGGGCCGCTCACGTGAAATGGGCGCACTTCGGCTGCATCAGCCTGGTGCGCGAGCCGCTCGCGGGCACGCTCGTCGCGCTCGCGGCCGACCTGCACGCGCGCGGCGTGAAGATCAGCTTCGATCCGAACTACCGGAACCTGATGACGGCCGCGTACCGGCCGACGCTGGAGACGATGGCCGCGCTCGCCGACCTGATCAAGGTCTCCGACGAGGACCTGCGCCACCTGTTCGGCGGCGACGGCCCCGACGCGGTCGCGGCGGTGCGCGCGCTGAATCCGCGCGCGGCCGTGCTCGTCACACGCGGCGCGCAGGCGGCGACGCTGTACGCGGACGGCGACGTGCTCGAGGCCAGCCCGCCGCGCGTCGAGGTGGTCGACACCGTCGGCGCCGGCGACGCGTCGATCGGCGGCATGCTGTTCAGCCTGATGGCCGCGCCGCAGCGGTCGTGGCGCGAGCATCTCGCGTTCGCGCTCGCGGCGGGCGCCGCCGCATGCCGGCACACGGGCGCGCACGCGCCGACGCTCGACGAGGTCGTCGCGCTGCTCGAAGGGTGACGGGATGATGACGGCGCGCTGATCGGTCGCCGATATGCGGCGCTGTACATGCTGCGCCGCAGTGCTACGATGAAGTGTCCTATTGCGGGAGAGGCACGATGGACACGAACACGTTCACGAAGGGCATCTACACGGCCAAGGCGCATACGCAGCACGCCGCCAACGGACAGTTCCAGGGCTACGTGATCCTCGCCCGGGACGACGGCGACGAGACGGAGAACGTGCGCTACGACGTCCACACGACGAGTCCGAGCGAGGAAGAGGCGTTCGACGAGGCGAAGGCGCTCGCTCACCGGATCCTCGGCGAAATCGAGCTCTGATGCGCGAGCTGTGATGCGCGAGCTTCAATGCACGAGCCGTCATGCCCGAACTGCCCCGCGCCGAACCCGTCACGTGCGCGCCGCGGCCTGACCGCGACGCGCCGTCTTCGGCACGGCTCAGAGCAGCCGCGCCACCAGCGACACCAGCATCGTCAGCACCAGCGTCGACATGAACGGGAACGGATAACGCCGCCCGCCGAGCGTCAGCGTGACGTCGCCCGGCATCCGCCCGATGCCGAACTTGCCGAGCCACGGCCAGCAGCGCGTCAGGATCATCACCGCAACGAACGACGCCATGAACCAGCGCAGCATCCGGGTCTCCGCCGTCAGAGCGCGTGCGAGCGGTCGCCGCGCGCGAACGCGTCGAGCGCGCCGTCGATGCCGCGCGAGAACGCGATCACCTTGAACAGCTCGCCCATCTCGGCTTCCGAGATCAGCTTCTGCACCGCGTTCGCGGCCGGCAGGAACTGGTGGATGTCGGACGGATCGATCGCGGCGAGCGCGTCGGTGATGCCCGCGTTCAACAGGAAACGCGCCTGCGACGTGTAGCCGAGCAGGTCCGCGCCGGTCGCGACGCCCGCGTCGTAGATGCCGGTGAATTCGACGTGCGCGGTGATGTCCTGCAGGCCCGGGTAAAGGAATGCGTCGTCGTGCGCGTGGTGGCGGTAGTGGCACATCAGCGTGCCGCGGTCGCGCTGCGGGTGGTAGTACTCGTGCGCGGGGAAGCCGTAGTCGACCAGCAGCACCGCGCCGCGCCCGAGCATCGTGCACACGGTGCGCGTGAACGCCAGCGCGGCTTCATGTGTTTCGGTCACGTAGCCGTCGTCGACGTCGAGCGTCGCGAGCACCGGCGGCAGGCCGGCCGCGCCCACGGGCCGGTCGTCGAACACGAACGCGTGCCGCGCGTCGAGCGCGACGCCGCGCTCGCGCCACGCGTCGCCCGCCTTCGCAAAGAGGCGCACCGGCATCGCGTCGAGCACCTCGTTGCCGACCACGACGCCGTCGAAGCGCTCGGGCAGCGCGTCGAGCCAGCGTACTTTCCCCGCAAGCGCCGGCGCAGCCGCCGCGATCGTGTCGCGCTGCCGTTCGCGCAGTTCGCCGGACAGGTCGACGATCAGGTATTCGTCGAGCTCGACGCCGAGCGCATCGAGCGCCGCGAGCAGCCCGGCCGCGAGCTTGCCGGTGCCCGCGCCGAATTCCATCACGCGGCGCGTGCCGCTCGCCGCGAGCGCGTCGGCGACGGGATTCGCGAGCGTCTGCGCGAACAGCGGCGACAGCTCGGGGGCCGTGACGAAGTCGCTGCCGTCGTCGGCGCGGCGCCCGAACTTGCGCGCGCCGCCGCTGTAATAGCCGAGGCCGGGCGCGTACAGCGCGCGCTCCATGAAGCGATCGAACGGCAGCCAGCCGCCGGCCGCCGCGATCTCGTCGCGCAGTTGCGCGGCGAGGGTTTCGGACTGCGCGAGCGCGTCAGGGCCGGGAGCAGGTAAACTAGCGGGTTCGTGAGCTTTCGGGTTCATCCCGGCATTGTAAATGACCGTTTCAGCCGATACGTCGCCCCCGCGCATCGCGCTCGTCGCGGGCGCGCTGGGCAGCGCGGCCGACGCCGCGTCGCTCGGCCGTGCGCTCGCGACCGGATTCGCGCAGCGCGGCTGGGACGTCGCGCTGCAGCGCAGCCCCGGCGCGCCGCGCGCGGCTGGCGACGCGCTGGTCGCCGAAGTCGCCGCACTGGGCCGCCGCGCGGCCGTGCTCGACGCCGATCTGGCCCTGGAAGCCGATGCGGCCGCGCTCGTTGCCGCGTGCGGCGCGGCACTCGGCCGGCCCGCCTGTGCGGTGTTCGTGAGCGCTTGCGCCGGCACCGACGACGCGCATACCGTGGATGGCGCGTCGCTCGCCGGCGCGCTCGCGCGCAACGTGACGGCGCCGCTCGCGCTGGCCCGCGCGCTCGCCGACGCGACGCCCGATGCCGCGCGCGACGACGAATCGCTGCGCGCCTGCGCGATCCACGTGCTGGACCAGGCCCTGTTTCACCCGGCGCCGGCGCAGCTGTCGCACGCGCTGATGCAGGCCGCGCTGAACCGCGCGACCTCGGCGCTCGCGCTGGCGCTGGCGCCGAAGGTGCGCGTCGCGGCGCTCGTGCGCGGCCACGCGCCGCACGCGAACGACATCGCGGCGGCGGCCTGCTATCTCGCGAGCGCGCCCGGCGTCACGGGCGCGACGCTGACCGTCGACGGCGGCGAGCACCTGGTGCCGCCCGCCGCCGGCCCGAATGACTGAACTGCGCGGAGCGCGCGGCCCGACCGCCGCCGCCCGCGCCGCTTTGCGTGCACGCACGCCAATTTGACTGGGACGACCATGTTTTCCGCTCTCCTGCACCCCCGCCTCGCGGACTGCCGCAGGCTCTACCTGCGCGACTACGAGGTGCACATCAACATCGGGGCCTTCGAACACGAGAAGCGCGGCGAGCAGCGCGTCGTCATCAACATCGACCTGTTCGTGCCGCTCGCGCTGTCCACCCCCGTCGACGACCGGCTGCATGAAGTCGTCGACTACGACCTGATGAAGCAGAGCGTCGCGCAGTGCCTGGCGCGCGGCCACATCCACCTGCAGGAGACGCTGTGCGACGCGATCGCCGCGAACCTGCTGGCGCACGACAGCGTGCGCGCGGTACGCGTCTGTACCGAGAAACCGGACGCCTATCCGGACTGCGACGCCGTCGGCGTCGAAGTCTTTCGCATCAAGGACGAGGAGCGCGCATGAACGCCCCCCACATGAACGACACGGCGGCCGATGGCGCCGCCATCGAAGCCACCGTCGCCGACACCGGCCGCCGCGCGCTGACGCGCCGCGAGCAGAAGGAAGCGTACGAGAACAACAAGCTGTTCAAGCGGATCGTGCGCCAGGTCGGCCAGGCGATCGGCGACTACAACATGATCGAGCAGGGCGACAAGGTGATGGTGTGCCTGTCGGGCGGCAAGGACAGCTACGCGATGCTCGATGTGCTGCTGCGCCTGCGCGAACGCGCGCCGATCGACTTCGACATCGTCGCGGTCAACCTCGACCAGAAGCAGCCGGGCTTCCCCGAGCACGTGCTGCCCGAGTACCTGACGCAGGTCGGCGTGCCGTTCCACATCGAGAACCAGGACACCTACAGCATCGTCAAGCGGCTCGTGCCCGAAGGCAAGACGACCTGCTCGCTGTGCTCGCGGCTGCGCCGCGGGATCCTGTACCGCGTGGCGGGCGAGCTCGGCGCGACCAAGATCGCGCTCGGCCACCACCGCGACGACATCCTGCAAACCTTGCTGCTCAACATGTTCTACGGCGGCAAGCTGAAGGGGATGCCGCCGAAGCTGCAGTCGGACGACGGCCGGAACGTCGTGATCCGCCCGCTCGCGTACGTGAAGGAAACCGATCTCGAGAAATACGCGGAGCTGCGCGAATTCCCGATCATCCCGTGCAACCTGTGCGGCAGCCAGCCGAACCTGAAGCGCGCGGAAATGAAGGCGCTGATCCGCGAATGGGACAAGCGCTTTCCGGGCCGCGTCGACAACATGTTCAGCGCGCTCGCGAACGTCGTGCCGTCGCACCTGATGGATACGACCCAGTTCCCGTTCGCGTCGCTGCGCGCGACCGGAGAAGCCGATCCGCAGGGCGACATCGCGTTCGACGAGGAGCCGTGCGCGTCCGGCGAAGACACCGCCGTGCCGGGTGCCGCGAAACCGATCTCGATCGTCCAGTTCGACGACCTGTAAGCAGGGTCCGAACATCGCCGGAACGGGGCCCAGCGTGCCCTGTTCCGGCACTGTCGCCCGGTCGCGACAGGCCAGGAATGCCAGGGGCCGCATGCTAAAATGGACGGCTACGAACTCCTCTGACAAGCTGGCGCCATGAATATCGTGATTTTGGCGGCAGGCACCGGCAAGCGCATGCGTTCCGCGCTGCCGAAAGTGCTCCATCCCCTGGCCGGCAGGCCGCTCCTCTCCCACGTCATCGCCACCGCGCGCACGCTGCAGCCGTCGCGGCTCGTCGTCGTCGTCGGTCATGGCGCCGAGCAGGTCCAGGCCGCCGTCGCCGCGCCCGACGTCCAGTTCGCGGTACAGGCCGAGCAGCTCGGCACCGGCCACGCGGTGCGCGAGGCGCTGCCGCTGCTCGATCCCGCGCAACCGACGCTGGTGCTGTACGGCGACGTGCCGCTCACCCGCGCGTCGACGCTGCGGCGTCTGGTCGACGCCGCGCGCGAGGGCCGCTACGGGATTCTGACGGTCACGCTCGACGATCCGACCGGCTACGGCCGCATCGTGCGCGACGCGTCCGGCTTCGTCACGCGCATCGTCGAGCAGAAGGATGCGTCGCCCGAGCAACTGAAGATCGCCGAGATCAACACCGGCATCATCGTCACGCCGACGGCCCAGCTGTCGATGTGGCTCGGCGCGCTGAAGAACGAGAACGCGCAGGGCGAGTACTACCTGACCGACGTCGTCGAACTCGCGATCGAGGCCGGCTTCGAGATCGTCACGGCGCAGCCCGACGAGGACTGGGAAACGCTCGGCGTGAACAGCAAGGCGCAGCTCGCGGAACTCGAGCGCATCCATCAGCGCAACGTCGCCGATGCGCTGCTCGTCGACGGCGTCACGCTCGCCGATCCGGCGCGCCTCGACGTGCGCGGCACGCTCCGGTGCGGCCGCGACGTGTCGATCGACGTGAACTGCGTGTTCGAAGGCAACGTGACGCTCGCCGACAACGTGACGATCGGCGCGAACTGCGTGATCCGCAACGCGTCGATCGGCGCGGGCACGCGCATCGACGCGTTCACGCACATCGACGGCGCCGAACTCGGCGCGCACACCGTGATCGGCCCGTACGCGCGGCTGCGCCCGGGCGCGCAGCTCGCGGACGAAGCGCACGTCGGCAACTTCGTCGAGGTGAAGAACGCGGTGATCGGCCACGGTTCGAAGGCGAACCACCTGACCTACATCGGCGACGCCGACATCGGCGCGCGCGTGAACATCGGCGCCGGCACGATCACCTGCAACTACGACGGCGCGAACAAGTTCCGCACCGTGATCGAGGACGACGTGTTCGTCGGCTCGGACACGCAGCTCGTCGCGCCGGTGCGCGTCGGCCGCGGCGTGACGATCGCGGCCGGCACGACGATCTGGAAGGACGTCGCCGAGGGCGTCCTCGCCTTGAACGAGAAGACGCAGACCGCGAAAAGCGGCTACGTCCGACCGGTCAAGAAGAAGAGCTGAACCTTTTGCGGGCGCCCGAACGGCGCCCGCGTCGACTTACAGGATTGACCATTCATGTGCGGCATTGTCGGCGCAGTTGCGCAGCGTAATATCGTTCCGGTGCTGATCGAAGGATTGCGGCGCCTCGAATACCGTGGCTACGACTCGTGCGGCGTCGCCGTGCTCGAGCCGGACGCACCGAAGCGCGCGCGCAGCGTCGCGCGCGTCGCCGATCTCGACGCGCAGGTGCAGGAATCGCACCTCGCAGGCACGACCGGCGTCGCGCACACGCGCTGGGCGACGCACGGTGCGCCCGTCACGCACAACGCGCATCCGATCTTCTCGTCGAACGCGCTCGCGCTGGTGCACAACGGCATCATCGAGAACTTCGAGACGCTGCGCGACGCGCTGCGCGCGAAGGGCTACGAATTCGTGTCGCAGACCGACACCGAAGTGATCGCGCACCTCGTGCACAGCCTGTATCGCGGAAATCTGTTCGAGGCCGTGCGCGAAGCCGTGCAGCAGCTGCACGGCGCGTATGCGATCGCGGTGACCCACAAGGACCAGCCGCACATCGTCGTCGGCGCGCGCCAGGGTTCGCCGCTCGTCGTCGGCCACGGCGACGGCGAGAACTTCCTCGCCTCCGACGCACTGGCGCTGGCCGGCAGCACCGACCATTTCACGTTCCTCGAGGAAGGCGACATGTGCGAGCTGTCGCTCGACGGCGTGAAAATCGTCGACCGCCACGGCGCGCTCGCGCAGCGCGAGATCCGCGTGGTCAGCGCATACGGCGGCGCGGTCGAGCTGGGCCCGTATCGCCACTTCATGCAGAAGGAAATCTTCGAGCAGCCGCGCGCGATCAGCGACACGGTGCCGCAAACCGAAGCATTCGACGCAACGCTGTTCGGCGACGCGGCGCCCGCCGCGTTCGCGGACATCGACAGCCTGCTGATCCTCGCGTGCGGCACGAGCTACTACTCGGGCCTCACCGCGAAGTACTGGCTCGAATCGATCGCGAAGATTCCGACCCAGGTCGAGATCGCGAGCGAATACCGCTATCGCGAATCGGTGCCGAACCCGCGCCAGCTCGTGCTGGTGATCTCGCAGTCGGGCGAGACGGCAGACACGCTCGCCGCGCTCAAGCACGCGCAGTCTCTCGGCCACACGCATACGCTCGCGGTCTGCAACGTCGCGACGAGCGCGATGGTGCGCCTCACCGAGATGCAGTTCCTCACGCACGCGGGCACCGAGATCGGCGTCGCGTCGACCAAGGCGTTCACGACCCAGCTCGTCGCGCTGTTCGTGCTGGCAGCGACGCTCGGCAAGCTGCGCGGGCACGTCGACGCCGCGCAGGAAGCGCAATTCCTGAAGGAGCTGCGCCACCTGCCGGCCGCGCTGAACAGCGTGCTCGCGCTCGAGCCGCAGATCATCGCGTGGTCGGAGGAATTCGCGCGCAAGGAAAACGCGCTGTTCCTCGGCCGCGGGCTGCACTACCCGATCGCGCTCGAAGGCGCGCTGAAGCTGAAGGAAATCTCGTACATCCACGCCGAGGCCTATCCGGCCGGCGAACTGAAGCACGGCCCGCTCGCGCTCGTCACGGAAGCGATGCCGGTCGTCACGGTCGCGCCGAACGACACGCTGCTCGAGAAGCTGAAGTCGAACATGCAGGAAGTGCGCGCGCGCGGCGGCGAGCTGTACGTGTTCGCGGATGCCGACACGCAGATCGTCAACGACGACGGCCTGCACGTGATCCGGATGCCGGAACACTACGGCCAGCTGTCGCCGATCCTGCACGTCGTGCCGCTGCAGCTGCTCGCGTATCACACCGCGTGCGCGCGCGGCACCGACGTCGACAAGCCGCGCAACCTCGCGAAGTCGGTGACGGTGGAGTAAGCAATCGGCGCAGCGCAGTCCGGCGCGCCGGCGAGACTGACGGAGAGACCATGGTAAGACTGTTTGGATGCGGATTGCTGGCGCTGAGCTTCGCGTCGACGGGCTGGGCGACCGAGCACTACGTCGAAGTCTGGAACCCGCCCGAGGCGCGCGTGCCGGCGGCACGTACGCCGACCCCGCGCGCGGCCGCCGACGCGCACGCCGGCAACAAGACCGCGGAAAAGCACGCGAGCGTGCAGCCGAAGGTCGCCGTCAAGCCGCACAAGCGCCGCGTCGCACAAGCCGTGAAAGCCGCGCCGCATCGACCGACCGCCGCGACGGTCGATGCGCCGGCCGCACCGCGCCCCGTCGCGCAGCCCGCGCCGGGCCGGCTCACCGTGATGCAGCCGACCGTGCCCGACACGCCGCACGCACTCAAATTCTCCGATATCCCACGGCAATACACGCCGGACGGCAACGTGCTGCGCGTCGGCGCGAGCCGCCGTTCCGCGGAGGTGACGCGATAATGGAAGCGCAGACCTATCACGGCTACCAGATCTGGGGCCATTCGATCCTGCAGCAGGACGAAATCCTGCAGCCCGAGCGCTTCGCGGCGAGCGGCACGATCACGCAGAACAACCGGCTCGTCGAAGCGTCAGGCGTGCTCGGCGTGTTCGATACCGAGGACGAAGCGCGCGAAGCGGGGCTCGAATGGGCCCGCGCGTGGATCGACAGCCATCGCTGAACGGAGCGCGAACCGTCAACGCAAGTAACAAGGGGCGTCCACGACGCCCCTTTTTGCATTCGGCCCCGCCCGCTCAGGCGACGGGCCGCGGCGGCGGCACGACCGTCCGCGGCCGGCCGACGAGCCGCGCCAGCACGACGATCGCAACCAGCGTGACCAGGTACGCGGCGATCTGGATCCCCGCCGGACGCGCGGTATAGCCGATCAACGTATGCAGCGCCTTGCCGACGATGCTCGTTTCCTTGAGCAGCCACGAGGTATCCCAGACCGCGTCGCCCCACGACGGCACGAGGCCCGCGGCAAGCAGGAAGCCGACGCACTGGCTCGCCATCCCCGCCGCGAGCAGCACGATCAGCGCATTGGTGACGGAAAACAGGCGCTTGAGCGGAATCTGCAGCAGGCCCGCATACATCGCATAGCCGAGCCCGGCGCCACCCAGCACGCCGAGCAGCCCGCCGACGATCATCTGCGGCGTCTGTCCCGGATCGCCCGCCGCGATGCCGTACAGGAACAGCACGGCCTCGGAGCCTTCGCGCAATACCGCGACGCCGACCACGATCGCGAGCCCCGTCAGCGGCCGGCTGCCGGCTGCGACGGCCCGCCCGACCTCGCCCATGTGCAGCGCCATCTCGCGGCCGTGGCGGCTCATCCAGATGCAATGCCACGCGAGCATCAGCGTCGCGACGAACATCACGCCCGCGTTGAAGACTTCCTGCCCCATGCCGGATGCCCACTGCGAGATCACGTCGGCGAACGCGGCGATCAGGCCGGCGCCGATCACGCCGCCGACGAGCCCGCCGCCGACCCACCAGCCGCGCCGCGGCACGCCCTTCGTGGCGGCCATCACGATCGAGACCACCAGCGCGGCCTCGAGCACTTCACGAAAGACGATCAGGGCAGTAGACAGCATGGCGATATCCGCTTACTTGACGGTCAGGTGCGTCTTCGACTGCGCTTCGTGATACTCGTCGTGGAACTCGTAGGTGCCGGCCTTCAGCGGCCCGACGAGGATTTCGACCGACTTGCCGGCCGGCACGACCTTCTCTGCCTTGAAATCGTCGCTTTCGAATTCCGCGGGCGTCGCGTCGAGGTTCTTCACGACGAACTTCACCTTCTTGCCGGCCGGAATCGTCACGCCGTCTGGCGAGAACCTGTGGTCCTTCAGGGTCAGGTTGACGACGTCGTCGGCAGCGAAGGCGGACGTTGCCGATGCGCCCAGCAGGGCCAGTGCGAAACCGAAAGCGAAGCGATTCATATGGGTAACGAAATGAAATATCGTGGGGGAACCGATAGTAAGATCGATTCGCATTTCCCTCCCGAAGTACCCTTACTGCCGCCATGGACATCGGGCGTCGTCGACGCGACACGCACCTTGTCGTGCAAGGCTCCGCCAGATTTCGCCGACAATGCGCGACCGTCAATCGGGAAAAATTCCGACTGACGTACATCGGCGCATTACGATTCGTCTGACTTCAGCTTTACAAACAGCTTGTACGATGCCGAACACGACGAATCGCTTGACCTTCCCACCATGGCAAGCTTCATGCTGGCGACGTTTGTGAATCGCCACCCAACCCAGGAGAACACGATGGAATTCGAAGTCCAGGATATGACCTGCGGCGGCTGCGCCAACGCCATCACGCGTGCCGTGACGGCAGCCGACCCCGCTGCGAAGCTCGACATCGACGTTGCCGCGAAGACGGTCAAGGTCGAATCGGCGCAAGGCGCCGAACGCGTGCAGTCGATCATCGAAGCCGCGGGCTTTCACCCGGCACTGCGCACGGCCTGACGCGCGCATGCGCAGCACGGGCGCGGCGCCCGTCGGCACCGCGCCCGCACACCGGCCGCGTCAGCGCAGCCGGATCAGCGTCGACTTCAGTTCGGTGTACTTCTCGAGCGCATGCAGCGACTTGTCGCGGCCGTTGCCCGACTGCTTGTAGCCGCCGAACGGGAAGTTCATGTCGCCGCCTTCGTCGTAGCAGTTCACCCACACCGTGCCCGCCTGCAGCCGGCGCGACACGTCGTGCGCGGTCGTCAGGTCCGACGTCCACACCGCCGCCGCGAGCCCGTACTCGGTATCGTTCGCGATCCGCACCGCCTCGTCGACATCGTCGAACACGATCACCGACAGCACGGGACCGAAGATCTCCTCGCGCGCGATCTTCGCATCGGGCTTCACCTCGAACACCGTCGGCTCGACGTAGAAGCCGCCCGTCTCCGCCTTCACGCGCGCACCGCCCGTGACGAGCGTGCCTTCCTTGCGCCCGGCGTCGATGTAGCCGAGCACGCGCTCGAGCTGGATGCCGTCGACGATCGCGCCCATCGATACCGACGGATCGAGCGGGTTGCCCGGCACGTACGCACGCGCGGCCGCGACCAGCTTCTCGATGAACGCGTCCTTGATGTCGCGATGCACGAGCAGGCGCGAGCCGGCCGTGCACATCTCGCCCATGTTGTAGAAGATCGCGCCGGCCGCGGCCTGCGCGGCGCGGTCGAGATCCGGGCAATCGGGCAGCACGATGTTCGGCGACTTGCCGCCGAGTTCGAGCCATGCGCGCTTCAGGTTCGACTGCGCGGCGTACTGCATGATCAGCTTGCCGACTGCCGTGGAGCCGGTGAACGCGATGCAGTCGACGTCGCGATGAAGCGCGAGCAGCTTGCCCGGTTCGCCCGCGCCCGGCACGACGTTGAACACGCCGGCCGGGATGCCGGCCTCGTACGCGAGCTGCGCGACGCGGATCGCGGTCAGCGGCGATTTCTCCGACGGTTTCAGCACGACGCTGTTGCCGGCCGCGAGCGCCGGGCCGAACTTCCATGCGGCCATCAGGATCGGGAAGTTCCACGGCACGACGGCCGCGACCACGCCGACCGGCTCGCGCGTGACGAGGCCGACGAGATGATGGTCGGCCGGCGCGACTTCGCCGCCGACCTTGTCGATCGCCTCGGCGAACCACTCGACGCAATACGCGGCGCCCGGCACGTCGACCGTCGTCGTGTCGCCGATCGGCTTGCCGGCGTCGAGCGTCTCGAGCAGCGACAGTTCGTCGAGATGCTCGCGCATCAGTGCGGCCCAGCGCAGCAGCACGGCCTTGCGCGCGCGCGGGTTCAGTCCGGCCCACACGCCGGCGTCGAACGCGCGGCGGGCGGCCGCGACGGCGGCGTTCACGTCGGCCTCGCCGCAATCGGCCACCTTCGCGAGCACGCGGCCGTCGATCGGGCTCACGCAGTCGAACGTCTTGCCGCCGTGCGCGTCGCGCGACGCGCCGTCGATGAATGCGCGCCCCTCGATCTCGAGCGACGCCGCCTTGTCCTGCCAGTCAGCCAAAGTCAACTTGTTCATTCAGGATGCCTCAACGGTTGTGGCATTCGCGCTGCGGCACGCCGTGCAACGGCAACGCTGCCGGCGGTGGCGAATGCGGTGATGCGCGGTCAGAAGGTGGCCGGCGAATTGGCCGACACGACCTCGCAGAGCTGTTCCGCGCTGGGATTGCGAAAACGGTGCGGCAAACGGCTTTCGAAGTAGTAGCCGTCTCCGGGGTCGAGCAGCCAGGTCGCGCCGTCGACGGTGAGCTCGAGCCGGCCCGACACGACCACGCCACCCTCGTGCCCCGCGTGCACGAGCATCTCGGGCCCCGTATCGGCGAGCGGCTGGTAGACCTCGCGCATGATGCACATGTTGCGGTCCTTCACGCCCGCGCCGACGAGGTGAAACGCGAGCGCGTCGTTGCCGAGGTTCGGCATCTCGTCACGTCGCGACACGACCGAGCGCGATTCGACCAGCTCGAACGTGAAGAACTCCGCGAGACTCATCGGGATGCATTCGAGCAGTTTCTTCAGCGAGCCGACCGACGGGCTCACGCGCCCCTGTTCGATCAGCGAGATCGTGCCGTTGGTCACGCCGGCCCGCTTCGCGAGTTCGCGCTGCGACAGGCCATGCTTGTTGCGCACGAAACGCAGGCGCTCGGCGACTTCGGTGGACATCGATTCGGTTTCGGACACGATAGAAGTGCGGTGAAAAAGTGAAACGACGCGTTGGACAGCGTTGAGCAGCCGTTGAATATTCTAATCACTTTATGCCACACATCAGCGGGGAAAACCCTGAAAGGCGTTCGAAATAATGAACACCTCGCGCGTCATTCCATTTACGAATATTTTGTTCGCAGTGCCTCGGGAAAGCCCTGACACGAGACCGTCAAAAAACATTTGACGCCGTTTTTGGCTCGTATATGCTGGCTCTCAGGTCAGCGTCATTGGCCATTCATCGGCACCGGAAAACGTTATTGCAACGTAAAAATTGATGCCCATCAATGTAAATGACGCAGGCCGGGCACCTTGATTATTTTAAACGCCTCGCGCGCCGAAACGATCAGGTGTTCAATACTTTCAACAAACCAGTCGAGTGTAATCGTGAGAGTCCGTGGCCCTCTGGTGAGGTGGGATCGAGGCGATGTGCGAAGTTTGCGCAGCGCTGCTCCCGCTTCCGATGGCAGTTGCGGCTGGCATAGTCCTCGCCTGCTGCATCTGTCGATCTACACCATCCTGTCCCGTCGTTCCGTTCGCCGTCACAACGCCGTTTCCGCACGCGCGTTCGTGGCCGTCGATACCGACGAAGTCGCGTCGCTGCTGCCATAGCGCCTCTCCTCCTTTTCTCGTCGTTCGTTTCAACTGCCTGTTCGTCAGCCCCGTCGTCTGCGCGGTGACGGAACGCGTTCGCGCATTCATTGCCGCGTCGCACGGCACGACGAAACGAACGATGGCCTGACCGTCGCGCGCAGCGCGGATCGCCATGCGAACCCGTTGCGCCCATTCACCAGCGGCCTTGCGCGCTTCGCGAGGCTGCGGGGCCGTGTCGCGCCTGCATTTTGCGGTTTTCCCGCGTGATGCACGCAACGGTCCTACGGACAACTGATTGACGTCATGGAAAGGAAACCCCTCGTCGGCATCACCGCCGACTTCACGCAGATCGGCGCACATGCGTCGCACACGGTCGGCGACAAGTACGTCGCGGCGATCGTCGACGGCGCACACGCGCTCGCGATGGTGCTGCCCGCGCTCGGCGATCGCCAGTCGGTCGACGACGTGCTCTCAACGGTCGACGGCCTGTTGTTTACCGGCAGCTATTCGAACGTCGAGCCGCACCTGTATGGCGGCGAGCCGAGCGCGCCCGGCACGAAGCACGATCCCGCACGCGACGCGACGACGCTGCCGCTGCTGCGCGCGGCGATCGTCGCGGGCGTGCCCGTGCTGGCCGTGTGCCGCGGCTTCCAGGAGCTGAACGTCGTTTGCGGCGGCACGCTGCATCAGCGCGTGCACGACGTGCCGGGCCTCGCCGATCACCGCGAGGACGACGACGCGCCGATGGACACGCAATACGGCCCCGCGCACGTCGTGCGCCTGACGCCCGGCGGCGTGCTGCACACGCTCGCCGGCGGCCGCGACGACGTGCACGTGAACTCGCTGCACAAGCAGGGCATCGCGCAGCTCGGTTCCGGCCTCGCCGTCGAAGCCGTCGCGCCGGACGGCCTGATCGAGGCCGTCAGCGTCGTCGATGCCCCGGCCTTCGCCCTCGCCGTGCAGTGGCACCCGGAATGGCGGCATGCGCATGACCCGCTGTCGAGCGCGATCTTCCGCGCCTTCGGCGACGCCTGCCGCGCGCGCCGCGACGCCCGCACACGTGCCACGGCCGCCGCCGCGCTCGCCTGAGCGCGCCGACCCACATAACGAGAACAGACATGCAAGACATCGAAGACTTTCTGAAGCAGCACCGGATCACCGAGATCGAAGCGATCATTCCCGACATGGCCGGCATCGCGCGCGGCAAGATCACGCCGCGCAACAAGTTCACGTCCGGCGAATCGATGCGGCTGCCGCAGGCCGTGATGGTGCAGACCGTCACCGGCGACTATCCGGAAGACGGCTCGCTGACCGGCGTGACCGATCCCGACATGGTGTGCGTGCCCGACACGTCGACCATTCGCCTGATCCCGTGGGCCGTCGATCCGACCGCGCAGGTGATCCACGATTGCGTGCACTTCGACGGCTCGCCGGTCGAGATCTCGCCGCGCTACGTGCTGCGCCGCGTGCTCGACCTCTACAAGGCGAAGGGCTGGAAGCCGGTCGTCGCGCCGGAGCTCGAGTTCTACCTGGTCGACATGAACAAGGACCCGGACCTGCCGCTGCGTCCGCCGGTCGGCCGCACGGGCCGCCCCGAAACGGGCCGCCAGTCGTATTCGATCGAGGCGGTCAACGAGTTCGACCCGCTGTTCGAGGACATCTACGAGTACTGCGAAGCGCAGAACCTCGACATCGACACGCTGATCCACGAAGTCGGCGCCGCGCAGATGGAGATCAACTTCATGCACGGCGACGCGCTGTCGCTGGCCGACCAGGTGTTCCTGTTCAAGCGCACGGTGCGCGAGGCCGCGTTGCGCCACAACATGTACTCGACCTTCATGGCCAAGCCGATGGAAAACGAGCCGGGCTCGGCGATGCACGTGCACCAGAGCATCGTCGACGAGGAAACGGGCCGCAACCTGTTCACGTCGCCGGAAACGGGCGGCGCGACCTCGCTGTTCTACAACTACCTCGCGGGGCTGCAGAAGTACACGCCCGCCTTGATGCCGATCTTCGCGCCGTACATCAACTCGTATCGCCGGCTGTCGCGCTTCATGGCCGCGCCGATCAACGTGCAGTGGGGCTACGACAACCGCACGGTCGGCTTCCGCATCCCGCACTCGGGCCCGGCCGCGCGCCGCATCGAGAACCGGATTCCGGGCGTCGACTGCAACCCGTACCTCGCGCTCGCGGCGACGCTCGCGGCCGGCTATCTCGGCATGACGCAGCGTCTCGAGCCGACCGAACCGCTCGTCAGCGACGGCTACGAGCTGCCGTACCAGCTGCCGCGCAACCTCGAGGAAGGGCTCACGCTGATGGCCGCGTGCGAGCCGCTCGGCGAGATTCTCGGCCACAAGTTCCTGAAGGCGTATTTCGCGCTGAAGGAAACCGAATACGAAGCGTTCTTCCGCGTGATCAGTTCGTGGGAACGCCGCCATCTGCTGCTGCACGTCTGAGCGTGCGCACGACCGAATACGGAATCACGGAGGAAACATGACGTACCGCAACGAATCTGCCTGGATCCAGCCGGCCGCGCCGGCCACCGCACCGCGCACGACGCAGGCACGCTCGACCGCCGAATACCGCGCGCTCGACGCCGCGCACCACATCCATCCGTTCTCGGACATGGGGGCGCTCAATCGCGCGGGCAGCCGCGTGATCGTGAAGGCCGACGGCGTCTATCTGTGGGACTCGGACGGCAACAAGGTCATCGACGGGATGGCCGGCCTCTGGTGCGTGAATGTCGGCTACGGCCGCAAGGAACTTGCCGATGCCGCATATCGCCAACTGCAGGAACTGCCGTTCTACAACACGTTCTT